>JBEGJP010000208.1:0-18043 GCA_041184525.1 Pseudomonadota bacterium
CTCTGCGTCAGGTTGCGACAAAGGGGAGGATGGACAAGAGGGTTCTGTGGGGCTTGGTGGGGGAACTGCCGAGTGTCTGTCTGCTGATATGATTGCAAAACGCAAAGATATCGTTTGGTTATGAGGTAGGGACAATTCCCGGCACCTCCACCATTTTGGGAATGGTTTTGTAAAGTGATAACGATTCCGAGTGAGTGGAAGTTCTCGGTGCCGCTATCTTTCATTTGCTTGCCGAATTGAAAATGCAATTTCTCCATGTGTCTCGAAAATGATGAGCTTGTCGTGATTCAATGAGTGTCAATCCTCCGCGACGTCTTTCATATCTGTCATGCTAGTCTGATTGCTGTTCGGTCAGTTCCTATTGGCCCAGACGAAAACCAGATTGAGTGAAAGATTGCCTATAATGAATGGAAGTCTGAAGAATTCGATCCCACAGGGTTTTCTTGGCGGTGGCAAATGGGAGGTCGTGTCGGCATTGTCCCGTGACCAGTGGGTCGCCGAGTATCATGCAGTTCAAACGATTCACAAAGAAAAAAGAGAATTTTTACTTCGCATCTTCAGGACAGTTGGAACACCTTTGGCAAGTGGAACTGACCGACAGAGAATAATCGGCCATGCAAAATCATTGGCAGCGATAAACCATCCCAATATTGCAAGTATCGTCGCATTCGAAGAGCATGACGACGGCATTATATTGGCTGAGGAATTCATTTCTCCTGTCACCATGACAGAAAAAATGAATCGATACGAACTAAGTGGAAAAGCTCCGGATGCAATAGCGTCGATCAGCTGCGCCTTCGCACTGGCCTTGGCACGCGGCTTGGAAAGTATCCACAATTTGGGCTTTGGATGCGGAGGTTTGACGCCTAACCGGATTCGCTTTCGAAGCGGCGACTGGTCACAGCCCGTCATTTCGTGGTTTGGTGATTCACAGGCCATTTCATTTGGCAGCAGTAATACAGTTGAACTGTGGCAAAAAAGCCTGCCATTTTTGCCTCCGGAATGCTTCGGGTACGCAGCGACCCCAAACCCTTTTTCAACAGACCTCTATTCCATCGGTGCTCTTCTATTTCAAGTTGCAACCGGCCGCCCGCCCGTCCAAGGCGACTCGGTTAAAAAGCTTTTAGGTGGCATTTGTAGCCAAGTTCCGGCGCTGATCTGTGAGGAAATTCCGCAATTTTCTCAGCAGCTCAGTCTCATTGCAGCCCGACTCCTTCGTAAGTCTCCGCAGGTCCGTTATCAGACTGCACGCGGATTGACGGGCGATCTCGAGCGCTGTCTTTCATGTCTCGCTGGCCATCAACAGATACCGCCATTTGCGATGGGGCGGCGGGATTCCTTCCGTGAACTCAACAACGCAGTTCAATTCGTAGGCCGCAGAGAGGAACTGGGCAAGATACAAAAAGCGATTGAGACAGCAACCTCCAACAGTGCTCAGTTTGTGACAATCGGTGCGCGATCGGGAATTGGCAAGAGTCGGCTTGCAAGTGAAACCCTTCGACATACCAAATCGCTCGGGATGCCGGTCTTTTCGACCAAATACTCAAAATTTGAGCGCAATGTTCCTCTCAGTGGATTTTTGCGAGTTCTGGAAACACATTCGATGTGGCTGAGAGCTCTGGATTCCATACAACTGACTCGCTGGCAGGAAGCCCTTCTCGGAGAATTGAGTCAATGGGGAAAGTTGCTTTTAAAGCGAATTCCATTTTACGACACTCTCCTGCCAGAATTTCCTGCTCTTCCCTCCCACCTTCGCTTGGATGAGGAAGAGGAGTTTTTTACCGAGACATTTGCAAAATTCATTCTGGCGCTTGCGCCCGAAAAGAAATCCTACGTTCTGTTCTTCGACGACATTCAATGGGCCGATGACTTGAGTCTGAGAGTCTTCAACAAGCTGACGAAGTTGCTGGAGAACAATCCCAATTCAAGGGGTGCTTTTATATTGGCAACGTTCCGTTCTGAGGAGGTTGATGAAGATGATTTTCTTCATCGCTCAGTTCTCACGGCGATACCGGAACGAAATTTCATTTCCCTTGGACCGCTGAGCCGACCGGAATGCGATGAATTTGTCAGAGTGCTTCTTGACGAAGAAGATACTGATATCAGTAGAATTCAAACTATTGCCTTTCAATTGACAGAAGGGAATCCTCTCCACATTCTCGAATTCACGGGTGCAGTTTTAAAAAGTGGTGCATTTTACCGCGATCCGGATTCAGAACGTTGGCTCATCGATGAAAAGAGACTCTCCGCTACCGAGATCGACGGTAGTGTGAACGATTTGTTGAACAAGCGTTTGAAAACCTTGAGTCCTCAGGCGCTAGACATCATGACCACAATTGCTGCCGTTGGTTCAGTCATTACAAGACATGCGCTCGGGCTATTATTGGAAAAGAAAATGTCGCGCCTTGGCACCCAAGCGAGTCAATGGCTGCCACCCGGGATTGAGATTCTTGAAAAGGCAATCGACATTTTACTGGACGAACTCGCTCGGGAACATCTCGTTGTCTTGAATTCTGGAAATGTTGCAATACTTCACGATCGCATTCGTGAGTCAGCATATCCACTCATATTAGATGAAGACAGAAGATATCTGCATCAAGACTTCGGAGAATTTGTCGGGAAAAGGAATCTCGAAAACAGCAGCAATTCAAAGTCCAAAGAATTTTTTGAAGCTGGTTTTCATATCCTTCGTGGCCGACCGGAGCTCAACCCTCAACTTTCGAGACAGATACTCTTCAGGGCCGGTCAGCACTCAATGACCGTCTTTTCCTACGCACATGCGGAAGAATTTCTTGCTGCAGCGAGTCAATTGCTGCAATCAGACCCATCTCAATTTCAAGAAAATTCCTCGGAACTTAAAGAGTGGCTCGATATTCGCGAGCTGCACGCCGATGCCCAGGCATTGGCCGAAAAGATTCAGGAATCGGTCGAAGGCTACCGAGAAATTCTAAAGTGGTGTTCCGACAAATACAGAAGTGCACTCATTCAAAGTAAGCTCTCGCACTCTTGTTTTCAGTTGTTTCAATATTCGGCTTCAATGGAGGCCGGCATCAATGGTCTGCGGATTGTTGGGGAGAGCTTTCCCAGATCACAGACGCTGGCGCTTTTGAGTTTGCTCTTCTCGATACCCTTTTTGCTTGTCACGATTGTTTGGTACCGATTTTTTGCACAGCCCGATAGAGTGGTGAGCTCATCGGAAGAAGAGATCCGCTGGCGGCTGCGGGTCAATATTGTTCTGCCGGTGTTCTTTATTCGCCCTGCATTTGCGCTTGCGCATATGGTCCCGCTGACACGCCGTGCTCTGGCATACAAGCCCAACTCAAACACTGCGACTCTGTTTGCATATTGGGGAGCCATTATTGCAGTTTTTGGCTTTTCACGAGCAAGTCAAGCATGCCACCGCACGGCTCAAGCATATTTCAACAGACATCCCAGTCCGGTGATGGAACTTTTTATCACCTTCACCTCTGCATATCTTCACGACTTCCCCATGGGCGAACTCGAAATTGCCGGAGAAAAGTTACAACAAGCCGCAAGAGCTGCAATTTCAGTGGGCGACTCGTTTTGGCGAATGACATCATGGCAAGGCTTAAATCACGTTGCAGATTATGGCTCCGGTTCAAAGCAGACTGTCACAATTGTCCACAATTTGATGGAGTTTCACCGAAAGACCAATTGGAATGCGCCGTTTTCAATTAGCTCAATTCGCTATCTTTTGTTCCATGAAAGGATCGAGGAGGCAATTGATATTGTCGAGCGCGCGAAGGAATATGGTCTCGAAAGTTCGAGATTGAATTACGAATCGATTGACGCAATTATGTGTGTCACCGAAGCTGCCCAATTTCATCTTCTTCTAGATGAGCCTCAAGAAGCCCTGCCTCTTCTTGAGCTTGGATTTGGAATGACTCTCCGTCACCTTCAACGCACGAGCTTTTGCTCGTTGACGCCCGTTCTTTTGGCTCAAGCACGTGCCCGCTGTGGGCAGAGATTCCGAGCGATATTCCCACTCTCGATGGCATGGTTCAATGCTTTCACAGGTGTTCGTATCTTTCTTCCTCAGACACTCTTTGCTACGGCCGAACTGTTGGCTCGGTTTGGATTGAAGCGGAGCGCAAATCGGATGATGCATGCAGCCATTAATGTTGCACGAAAGAACGGCTGGAAAAATGTAGTGGCTGAGTTGCAGCTCATGACCGCTGAGTCTCTCGTCTCGGTTGATCCTCAACAGTCTATTTCCATGTTGAGTCTTGCCAGTGAATATTTCGTCAACTCGGGTAACGTCTTTTTTTATGAAAGATGTAAAAAGAATATTTCATTGGCGAAGAACAACTATTTTTTGAAATATCCGAAGATGGTCGAAGAGTTGGGAAGTGAACAGCTGTTGAAATCCAACTCAGTGGGCTCAACCATACGGAGAAAGCTTGATCAATCGGCAATCATGGAGATGCTTGCCAAGCTCAGTGTGCTATCGGAAATCGAGAGTCTTTTCGACATTATTCTAGATACGTTTTGTACCTGCACGGGCGCAAATGTTGGCTTTGTGATGATGAAGACCAAGGATTCTTGGGAATTGAAAAGGTGCAGGAACATTTCCTTTGATACCAGTCCCGATTCTTCTGCCCCAAGCAAACTGTTCGACTTAGAGTTTATTGAGAGGGCGAAGAAGGGTTCAGGCCATCAACCTCTCATCCGCGATAGCAAGGTCAGCAAGGGCAACAAGATTGACAACGTGGGTTCATCAATGGCGATTCCATTGGTCCAGCAAAGTGAGACTCTTTGTCTTGTTTTCCTTGGGAATGAACAGTTGCCGGACCTTTTCACAGAGGAAACGATCTCTGTTCTCGCACCAATTGTGAATCAAGCTTCAATCGCAATACACAACATTCGACTGATGCAAGGCCGAGAGGAACAACTCAGAATGGAATCCGATCTTGCGACCGCCAAGGCTGTCCAGAGTTCTATTCTACCCTTTAGCATCCTACCTGAGAATACTCGGGTGGCCTCGCATTACGAACCTGCTGGGAAGACCGGAGGCGACTGGTTTGGCTACTATCACGCCGCTCATCAGGGTGTTGTATACCTTTTTATAGGTGATGCGACTGGACATGGAATTGGCTCGGCGCTTGTGGCAGGATTGATGTCCGGAACGATATACGGATGTTTGTTTCTAGATGAAAACGACACCCGAAGAAGTGCTCTCGACCCGGTCATCAACGTTCCCAATAAGCTCCTTCACCTCAGTGACGCTTGCAATGCGGCCCTATTTTCGACGGGCGCACGCAGTAATGTTCTGATGACGATGTTCTATCTTGCAATTGATGTGACAAGCGGAAATTGCTGGGCGATTTCCGCGGGCCACACGCATCCTTTTCTTAGGCAGCAAAATGACGATGGAGCACAGGTCAGTGCCATTGCAACCAGCGGAACAAGGGTCGGGTTCCTCCCTCCGCGTGAGCACAAATCAAAAATTCATGAGTTCTCTTTGTCACCGGGCGATGTCATTCTTCTCTACACGGACGGACTTTTAGAAAATCCCGATTCCAAAGGGAAGACACTTTCAATGCGAAAAATTAGAGAGATTATCGCTCGTAGTGAAGGGCCGGAAGTGCTTGTCGCTTCACTAGAGCAGGCTGGCGAACAACTCAGAAATGGCCAAGAATTATTGGACGATGTGACGATGCTCGCCTTTCAATGGCTCGGACCTCAATCTGTCAGTCCATAAGTTCATCGTCACGCTGCTGATTTTCCATGGCGCATCGCCAGAGTATTTTATGAAACCACTTCCCATTGTCCGTTCGTCTTTCCATTTTGCAAAGGAAAGACGCCGCGGTCGGCATTGAGAAATGCAATGTGTCTTTCACCGAGTTTGTTTGCCAATTGCCACTGTTTAGTGAGCCCGATCTGTGAGGCCTGCAGTGTGTCATTTGCGAAAAAAACTTGCTTCTTACCAGTCCGTGATTCACAAATTCTTTAGATGCTCCTAGGCCTGTGAGCGACTTCTCGTGGCATTGATGTCTTCTATGGTTGCCGGAAATGACTTAGGGATTAATATTTATCGGATTCAATTTGTGATAGTAAACGTATGAAATTGCCAAAATTCCCAATACGAAAAAAGGGAAAAAGGTTTGTCCAGTGATTCCGTCCACTGCTCCGTGACTGATTGCGGCAAAAATAAAGTCAAAACCAAATCCGGCGTAAGCCCATTCTTTTATTCGTTTAGTAACTTTCGGTATTACGATGGCTATGACGCCTAAAATCTTAAAGACGACCAATGCGTTTCCAAAATACTCCGGATAACCCAAGTGTCTAATTCCCTCTTTGGCCATTTCTGATTGAAAAGTGAGAGCAGGCATCAGACCTTCAAACAAAGCAATGATTGTTGTAGCGGTCCAGAATATTATTTTGGCTTTTTTCAATTCAGAACTCATTTGAGATCCTCCTTGGATTTTGAATGACAGATTGTTTGCGGTTTATTTAATTTTCGCATCTTCGTCTGTGAAGTCAAATTTCATCGCGTGTGATATTTCATAATGCTAACGAATTGCATTTCGCCCTTTTACGCATTGTTTCCCTCGGTGTCCGTGCTTGGCTCGCCCTTGAGCGTCCGGTACGCCGGCGCGACCGGATCAAGTCAGACGTAGGGTCGTCGGATTCGAGTTCTGCTTTGAGCAGTGCAGCTTCTGACAGTTGGTCTGCAATGAACTGGTCTGACGCCCTCAATACATGTGAGTAAAAAAAAATTCTCACTGCATTTGGGCAATGCAATGAGAATTGAATTAAAGTGAGAGAAATTTTATCGAATTTTTCTCTTCACTTTCCTGTGATTTTCTGGATGTCACCCTTACCGTCGAGAGCCTCCTGAGCGACTGCTGTGATGAAGCTGACGTAAGAGCTTTCTGAATTGAAACTCTTCTGAACCACAACTTTGGTCTCGGGCCGTGCCTCGAGGATGGTTGCCCGCTGCGAAACGCCCTCGTCATAAAGGGTTTCGATATTATCGACGGTGAATGAAATGCGGCCATTGATGAGGACATTGGGGCAATCAGCAGATGCCGCGAGGAAATGTGCCTGCTCTTCGGAGTCAGGCATTGTCCATTGCGTGCCGAGCTCGGAGTGATTTTGAAATCCGGTGACCACCAAATGACCTTGAAAGCGAGCCTTCATGTCTTCATAGGCGCGGAGCATCTGTCCGTATGCGGGGTCGCCATTGTCTGGAAGACTTTGCGGCAATCCGTGTGAAGGCAAATAGATGCAAACGTCACTGGCAGGAACATTTGAAAAATTCTCACTGAGACCAACGCGGATGGAATCGGCAAGAAGATCGCGGAAACGGGGATCCTCGCTGAAGCTGCGCACTGCGGTCACATTTGGCTGATACTCTGGGTGTTTTTTAAGGTACGAGCGCACTTCGCGGATGTTGATTCCTTGGGTGACCTTTGAGTACTGCGCGCCCTGATTGAAAACGACCAAGTCGGTGATTCCATCGGCCTGAATTTGCGCCATTGTCTCACGGATGTACGGGTAGGTGAAGACAAAGCCTGTGTAGGTTTTAACCTCAATTCCTGACTTCCGGAATTCCTCGGCAACCAAATCGGCCTGCGCTCTGGAGCTCGCACGATACTTCGAGCCACCAATCACGCGATATTCATCAGCTGCCTTTTTACCGCCAAAGAGAGCAGCGAGCTCTGCGGCGATGCCCTTGAGATATCCAGGGATGGGTGCGACGTCCGGATCACGGATTGCCGATTTCAAATAATTCGGTACTTCGTCGGGGCTGTCGACGTCGCCATAAGAGGAAAACAATATTCCCACGCGTTTTTCAGCAGCATATGAGGTCTGCGACGCGACCAGAAAGACCGATGCGGCAATGATAAACAAGAACTTCTTCATCGTTATTTCTCCTGAAAATGAACGCAAATCCAATGAGCTGAGGCATGCACCGTTAAGAACAAGGACAGCAGAGCAACAGATAGAGGCAAATTCGGAATGAACGACGCTGGGCTAACTCGTTAAGTAAAGACGGTCAAGTGAATTTAGGGTGAAAGAAGTCATGATGGATCTCGGGGGCTTCCCATCGGTGAAAACTGAAATTGTCGTAAATTTTTAGCTCAAAGGGACGATTTAATTTGTGTGAGGAAGTGGTTCCATTCATCGAGCACTCTTGCAAACACCACCTCATTCGAAGCGGGTCCCGAACCGCACATGAAATCTACAACATTGAAGCTCGGGCGCAGGAGGAAGTCTGCATGACCCAGCCCTTCCATAAAGATGCGATGAAGAGACTCTGGGGTGATGTGCCGGTAAAACCGTGGTGGTCCCATTTCGGGTGGGACACAGGAACTACCAAACCTTTCGAACCTAGGACCGAGTTCGCTTTCCAGCACTGTGACTGGAATACTGAGGGTTGGAAAATTTTCGTCGAGGAAAATAGGGAATCGTTGAGGCGAAGAGAAGGGAGGCGTTCCGTCAACCGGATCCATCAGAAATAACGCCCTCACGTTGGAGTCCAAAGACGCAAGTTTGGCAGCAAATTTTCCAGCCTCGCTGTAGGCCAAAATTACCACTCCCCTTTCCGATTGTGCGGACAGTGTTTGAACAACATTCTGGAGATTTGCCAAATCCCTCATTTGATTTGCCGTCAGCGGATTGTAATCTACTCTACCAAAGAGAGTCTTCCCTTGTTTGACACACTCGTTCTCGACGAATGGTTCATAAACTTTTTCTTGGACCGTTGAGCTTCTCAAAACGAGAAAACCTATCCCGCCGCAGTCTGCAAATGCGACAAGAGGGTGGAAAAAAAGTCCTAGGAAAAAGGCAGAGACGGAGAACAAAAGCCGCGACATGCAGATTCCTCTTTTTCAGGTTCACCTAAAAAATCAATTTAAACGATGTCATTCTTTGATTTCAATTACCAGAATGGCACGGCATTCACAACGAGTCAGGTATCCCTGCACGTTATGCCATTGTCTTCGGGAAGGTGAAATCTGGAAACACTGAAGGCTGAGACTTGCAGTACCCAGAAATGCTGTACTTCGGGGGGCTTCGGAGCAGTCAACAATCGGATGATCTTCGATGAGTCGTACGTAGTTGAACCAAAAATCGAAATCTCAATTGAACAATCCTCGCATGATGTTGCACTCATGGCATGCTCCGAAGGCGCAGTTCTACTCAAATGGTTAGGGATTTTGTGTCGGCGGTTTCCCGTCCGGAAATGGTGCGTCGGGGGGTGTGAAATTGGATGTGTATCGAGCATGTCCGACAGTGACTCTGAATTCATCCAGATATCCAAATCCGCTCCCGCCCCCTGACATATGGTGTGCGAGTGCGAGATCTCCAGTCAGGGAAGCGGCGAACGTCGCGGATTCGTGCAGATTACCATCGAAGAATATCCTCAGTATTGAATCTTTTCGCGCCAAGGCAACGTGATGCCATGTATTCAGTATGATATCGAGCGGTGTGGTTCCTCCCGTCACATACCAAAAGTTGGGCCCCGCCCATGTGACGAAAAAAATCCTTCGATACGTGAAGTCATCGTTGGTCAGAAAGTTGTAATTATACCCACCTGTTTTACTGTATATTCCGAAAAATGCTTTATAGCCGTCTGTGAACCCAGTCGGATACCACCAACACTCCAATGTGAAATCGTCCGTCGACTTGATGTCAATGGATCCGGCACTGATATAGTCTTGTTGAGTTGAAGAAAAATAAGAGGCCGAGCCAAATTTTTTGTTTAACGAATCGATTTTACCTGACCCGTTTATTGTCAAGGTTCTGTTTTCTGGAGATGAATCGATTAGAGTCGTTCCGCCGTTTGCGCCATCCATGTGCGCGAGGAGCGTCACTTTGGCAAATTGATCATCCTCGACGATGTCGATCACTGCGATAACGAATTCTTTCTCATAAGAGGCTCCGGTGACGTCGGTGGCACGGACTCTGATTTTGTATGAAGACTTTGTTTCAAAATCAAAAGATGCATTTGCTCTGAGTTTTGCATCTGAAATGTTGAAGGAACTGTTGTCGTCGTCGCCAAATCCGGCCGCCAATGTAAAGAGGAAAATGCTGTCTGGCGCTTCTGGGACAGTGGCGCTTAAATTGCCGACCACGGCATTCGTTCCGGCGTTTTCCCAGATGGTATTGTTAGAAAGAAGAAGGTTCGTGGGTGTGTTTTTGAGTGTGACTGTGAATTTTTGCACGGCCACCAGAGAACCGTCTGTCGCTGTTACGTTGATGTCACTGCTTCCCGTGACTCCCGCGTTGGGCAAAAGTGTGAGTTTGCAGTTGGGATAAGCACCGCCGATAAAAATTGAATTGTTTGCGAGAATGTTCGTGTTGCTTGATTGAGCGGATAAGGCTGCTCCGCACACGAGCGGTGTTTCGGCATCTGTCAGGGTCAATGGAACATCAATTGTTGACGTGTCTTTGAGGACATTCTTGTTTGGGATGGACGAGAGGGAGGGCGGAGTGTTGTTGAACACCAACCGAAAGGTGGGCGAGATTTTGATTTCTGTTGCCGACTCGCCCGATATCCTGACAAAGACGTCCTTGCCGTCATTGAACGGAAACTGGTCGCGCATAAAACCACATTTGCCATCATTGACTGATGTGATGTTGCCGCTCGTTGAAGTGCGATAGTCTGGATCTGTGCATGCCTCGTAGTTTGTCACAAAGTCGATTCCGCTTCGGGAGCTGCTCAGACCAACAATATCTAACGCTCTTCCATCCCATCCGGAGATCGCGTCTTCTGAGAAAGAATAGGCAATCCGCACGTTGGCTGGGTCGGAGAATGTATTTTGCCAGTTGATGCGAATTGAATTTGCCACGCTGGCGTTCACAACCTGAGGGAAGATATCAATTTTCTTTGTGTCTGCAGTGGGAGTATAGGGAAGCGAAGACGCAGCGATCAGGACTGTTTCCTGATCGTCCTGCCCGTTTGTAGAAATAGGGTCGATGCGGTTTTTGGGTAGCTGAAGAGCAAGCTTCCTCGCGAGCGGCTGCTCTGTTGCAGGCGCAGCAGGTTCTGAGCTGGAAGGCGTTGCGGGATAGTTGGGTAATTGCGACAGACCTTCGTCCACCCGTCGTTGGCTCACAGCTTGGGCCACGTCGCTTGGAATTTTGACTCGTGCAAAGAAAATAAAGTCGTCCTTTGTGATCTTCAAATCAAGCACGTCCGAAAAAATGAATCGAATAGGCACGGTGATCTGGCCCTCAGCGCTCGATACAGTCTCGTAGACGACTGATGCGTTCAAGCTGTCGAGCCAGAGATTCAAGGCAACTGGAGTGGGAGGGGGAGTTGTGTTGTTTGGACTTCCCAGCAGGCCCACCTTTGCATTGGCAATCGGTGTTCCATCGTCGCCGCGGATTTCAGCCACAAGATAAGAGCCTATCACCGGAGTGGGGGGAATGATTTTTCCGCCGGTACCACTGGGATTCGTCGTCTGTGTGGGAGCCGTGACTGGCGGCGCATTCATCCCGTCGCGTGTTTTCCAATTCCATCCGCATCCCGATGGTGCGATTGCCGCGCCAAACATCAATGCAAAATGAAGAATATTTCTGAAGTTCCGCATGTCTCACCCCATCTGGTTAGGGTGATCGGCCAAAGGGAGCCGACACTTGAGCCGATTTTGTTCGACGAAAAAAATGAGGTGGTATCGATTAGATTGAGAGGTTCGAAGTTTTCAATCGGACGGTGTGGACGGGTTAAGGTCCTCGTATCTCTAAGGTCGTTCGGGATTGCGAGGTGCAGCCGAAAATGTTTATGGATAAAAAGACTATCAAAGATGGGCGAGTGAACAATGTGGCAGCGTTAAGATTGGAAAACTCCAATATTATGCAACTTGTTTTCTAAACTGATGTTGGTCTGAACCGACCAAGGAAAGAGAGGCGCAAACAATCCTCAATTTTCTACAACAATTTTTACTTTCTCCACATCCTGTTTTCCACTCGCATCGAGAACCTTGAGTCGGATTTCGTACTCGCCCGGTATGGTGTAGGATTTTGAAAAGTTCATTGCCTTCCCTTTGGTTCCATCACCGAAATCCCATTCCCATGAAACGATCTTTTGATTGTTCGCGCTCTTCGAATCCGAACCAGAGAAGTTCAACCAGAACGGAGCTTTGCCTCGCAACTTGCTTGTTGTTATCGATGCGGCAATCTCCCCAATATTCAAAGTTAAAATTTGAGAGACCATTTGAGAGCCAACCTTCACCCCAAGGGAGAGTCGACTGCTGATTCTAGCATTAGGCGGCGGAGCGAATACAAGTTTGCAGTTGGGCGCATCACCTTCAATTGAAATGCTCCCTGCAGGCAGAACGTCGGGAGCGTCGGAGGATATCGAAATGAGGCTGGAGCAACTTGCGGGCGCCGATGTGTCGACGACAGAACGAAGATCGAGCGATATTTCGGAACGTTCTCCTGCGATCACGGACCGCTCTTTGCTGAGAACCTGAAAGAGGGGATCCTCATTTGGATTCGATACAGAGAGAAGGAACGAACTGGAACTTTGAAGTGTTCCATCGGACACAATGAATGTAAGCTCAGTGTAGCCTGTGGCTCTTGCGACGGGGGTTACAGTTGCAGTGCATGTGGGCCAGATTCCAGACCACACCACCGCTCCGCTTGGAGCCACAACCGATGGATTGCTCGAACTGTATCGCAAATAAGTGTTCGAACATTCTAGCACTCCCTCGGGATCAGAAACTGTCATAGGGAGTGTTTTTACCGTATCCACTGTCGTTGACTGACTCGAGAGACTTTCAATACTCGGAGGATCATTCACGGCCTGAAAGGCCAAAGTGAAGGTTCTTGATGCATTCAGGGAGCCATCAGACAAAGTGTATGTTAAGGCGACGGTTCCATTCGCATTTGGAACAGGTGTGACGGTCGAAGTGCAAGAAGGCCATGTTCCGCTCCAGCGTACACCCTGAGTTGCTGCCACCAATTTTGTGTCGCTCGATGAATACGACCAGTGGGTGGATGTGCATGAAAGTGTGTTGAGGTCCTCCACACCTATGGCGAAAGTGATGGGCGTGTCTTCCATTGTTTTCATGTCTGCTGGCCTATAGAAATAGGGAGGCTTTGCGTACAGTGCTCCAACACCTTGGATATCTCGTGAGCTTAGGACTTGATTTTGAGGAATAGGACTGCCATTCAGGGTTGTCATTCCCGGTATTTGTGCGGTTGAGTAGATCATGACCGAGTTGAGATCGAAATCGGTGTGGTGACGACTGCCGTTTACCTTACTTAGATTGCTCGACGCGGTCGTGTCGAAACTGAATTTAATGAAATTGTCCCTGTCGGAGCGCTGATGCTCGTGCAAAAATCCTATGGCATGGCCCATTTCATGCAACAAAACGTAGTTCATTATGGGTCCGCATGTTCCATTGGTGCGCTGCGTTCGCAGGTTGAGACTTTGGCCTCCGCCAATACGACCAAGATATGAATTTCCGCAATCATTGTTCATTTTTGGGTCAGAAGGATCAAGCAGGACGAAATTCACAAAATCAATATCGATGCTCGTTTTCGGCTCCCACTTGATTCCTGACTTCGCCCACTCGGAGATGGCAAAGTTCAGTTCACTCGTGTATGGAAAATCTGCCGGAAGAGCATAAGGAACTCTCTTTTTTCTCCAAAGAAAAGTCCAATAGATGTCAGATTGGCTAGGGCTTGCAAGTCCGAGGTTTGATTTACTCCCGCAATCGAAAATTTGACTCATCGGTAGGAGAATGTCTCCTCCAATCTGAGCTACGCCGCCGGATTCTGTGAATGGGATTTCAAGTCTCTGTCCGACAAAGTCTAGACAACCGCTGCGACCGAAGGAGGAATCTATCTGATTCACGCGGTGTGACTCCGGCTCTGCACAGGCGGTCAGAAGAAGTGACAGCAGAAGCGACCACAGAATATTTACGTACTGACCTTCTTCCAGTCTTTGAAACGACGCGGAGCAAATAAAAAATTTGATGTCCATAGACGGCGCAACCAAAAGTTATTGTGACTAGAAAGGACCCCACATACGCCCGTTCGAGCCGGCTGTGTATTGAGTGCAGTATTCACCACGTTCTGCTCGAGTGCATTCCACTGGGACTCCTGACTGGCAGAGCTCAAGCACCTGACCACTTGAAGACCTACAGTCACTTCGAACCTTCACGTCCGCAGATGAACTCGCTATTGCGTTTGATTTTGCGCTCAGTTGGAGTGCAATCGGTTCAGGCTTTGAACAGCCTGCAAATGAGAACGAGAGGGCAAGAATCAGTGAAAAAACTTGGAATACTGTTTTCATAGCTTTGCCTCAGCTTTTCTAAAACTATCGGAATCAGAAATCGAAATTTGACTGTTTTTTTGTTCAATAGTTTCAAATTTGGTTTCTCCGCCTGTGTTCCGCCTTAAGACACCGATATTATGTGAATTTAAATGCGTCATGTTTCAATGCCAGACTATGGGCTGCAGCTGTTTCGAGTCGTATATGTCGCCTTTCACTGCGGATGAAAACAAGTCAAAGCAACAAAGTGGAGGCGAAGTCTGAAGTGTCCGGAAAATTTGAAAAACTAGGGTCTGTCTGGCTTCGCGTTAGAATATAAGAGGTTGATAGTCTCAATGTCACCGTCCGAGAGTCCAACTGACTTGCCCGTGGCTTGGTATTGTTCGAGGTGGCAATAATTCATTATGGACGATTCATCGAATTTCTTCGTTTTAATGATCGATGCCGTGACTGCCGGCACGCCTCCCTCAGCCTGTTGCCAATACTTCAAATGCATAGAAATTTTCTCATTTTTCAAACAAGTGCTGTCTTCACGGATGTGTTCGTGAAGCAGTCCTATGGCATGTCCGAATTCATGAAGGACCTTGGTTTGAATATCTGCAATAGCAACTGCACGACCCCTGAGCTGCTTATTCTCACGAAAAGCAACACTGTTGATCGCCATTGTGGGCGCGGACCTCACCTTTGACTCCACCTTTTGATTCAGGATTTTAACACCTGGTCCATAAAGCGCACCATTCCCCAATTGGCTTGCTCCATCTACCCAAAGACCCGGTGACTCACCTTCATCCCACCATGTGATACGCACTTCATTCCCAGAACCACTAGGGTCTCGACAGTCTGTCCAGCCTTCAAATTGGATTACGGTTCTGTCAAATTGGGATTTGATGTATTGGCCAATCTCGGAGCGCAGATCTTTCAGTTCAATGTCCGCCTTGCTCCGATTCTCCCAACACACGCCAATTCTCCGACTGGAAAAGGCAACTTTCTGGATTCCGATACCACTGACACCATTTTCGGATGCTTTGCTGTTGCAGCCAAACAAAACAACTAAAATCGGAATGAGGAAGTGATTGCAAAATGACATAACGACCTCCGAGGGAGTATCGGCTGAGGTATGTTTGAATTTAAGTTGATTTTCGCTCCAAGGAAGTGAAATGCGCTTTTTTAACAGGTTATCACGTCTGGACAGGGAGTCTGGCTGGATGTTGGGCGTGTTGAAGAATCTCACAAAGGATTCTTCAGTCATGTGATATATTGTTTATCGTATTGCTTCACATGAATTCTCATTATCCCAAGATGCAATTTGGATATTTTAATTGGAGGCCCAGATGCAATTTAAGGAGAAAACGTTTCTCATCACCGGCGGCGCATCGGGAATTGGACTTGGACTGGCGATTGAATTTCTCGCGGCAGGAAATCGTGTGATTATTTGTGGCCGGCGCCCAGAGAAACTTCAGGAAGCGAAGAAAAAATATCCGATGCTTGAAACGCTCACGGGCGATATTCAGACAAAAGAAGGACGACTTGCGCTTTCTGAAACTGTCTTCGAAAAATTTCCAGACGTGGATGTTTTGGTCAATAACGCGGGTATTCAGCGCAGAGTGAATTTGCTCCAGAGCGAATCTTGGGATTTAACCGAATCAGAAATTGCCACAAATTTACATGCTCCCATTCATTTGAGCCAACTCTTTCTAGAACATCTCAACTCGAAATCGAGCGCGGCCATTATGAATGTGACTTCCGGTCTCGCCTTTGTCCCCATTGCAAGAATGCCATTATACTGCGCAACAAAGGCCGCTTTGAGATCGTTTACAATGTCGCTTCGTGAGCAGCTTTCCGGCACCGCAATCAAGGTGATTGAAATCATACCGCCTGCAGTGAACACTGACCTCGGGGGGACTGGACTTCATACTTTTGGAGTTCCGGTTGACGAATTCTCAAAGGCCGTGGTGAGCAAAATATTTGCCGGCGAAGTTGAGGTGGCCTA
This sequence comes from Pseudomonadota bacterium, assembly GCA_041184525.1. Classification (GTDB taxonomy): domain Bacteria; phylum Bdellovibrionota_B; class Oligoflexia; order Silvanigrellales; family Silvanigrellaceae; genus RFOM01. The sequence continues at coordinate 16,245 of JBEGJP010000208.1, forward strand.
TGGGACGGCGGACAATTCCCGCAGAGCTTTTCAGCCTCTGACTGATGAGATATTCAAGAGAATGAATGCGCATTGATGAGCGAGAAAAAAACCTATCTTTCATTTGGATATTCGTCGCAGCACGAGGATGGCGTGCAGATGGGTTCGTGTCCAAAAGAGGAGAAGCCATCTGCGTTTACAAGTTTCCGTGCCTTTCTTAGGGTTCTGATTTTGGGGTCTGTTGCTTTTCTTGGAAACGCGGGATGCCGTGCGAGGGAACTTGCAGAACGGCAACAGCATTCCATGGAGAGGGTCAACTTTATTGAGACTCAAGAAGCCCTACAAGCCAAATATGAGTCATACTGTGGATCATTGAAGTCACGTCCAGTGAAGTGGTGTTTGAAGTCAGCAGATGCCCATGTTGCGTGGGCGAGTCATCTGACCGATGAATTCCTCCCCCTTCTGAAAAAAAGCTGCAATTTCGGGCGCGAGGTCGATTGTCGAAAGGCAAGGAGAATTCTTAATGTGTCCCTCTCGAATCAGAACGTTTGGAAATCAGATTTTCGGAACGTCCCAGTTTCAAATGCCGGATTGCGTATTAAATTTCTGGATGAAGGACGAACAGCATCAGGTTGGCAGGATCTAGCCGTTGAGGGTGCCGTTTTTGGACGGGACTCACCGTTTGATTTTGTCTGTGGACGGTTGCATGAGATTCCAGAAACCCTTGTTTGCGTGACAAAGGGAAATAGGACAATCAACACGGCTATTGGCAGGGTGGTGGCCTACGTCGAACAAGGGAATCAGATCAGGTCGGTCGAGTCCCATTCGCGAGACCCATTTCAGAAGTTCTGGCAAGGTGTTGATTTGAGGCGGGAGGACTATGTCAAAGCGGTTGATTTGTTGCGGGAGGCTGGAACCCTAGACCCACTTGAAGTGGAGTTGTGGAAATGGCTCGATCAGCAGGATTGGAAATTTTTTATTTCTTTCAACTCCTATTCCGTTTTCTCGGGCGTACCGAGCCATGAGTTCTTGCACGCGGCATACTTCCACTCTTCTGCATTTCGCAAGATCTCTTCCTATCTGACCCGTTTTCATTTTGGTTTTCTTAATGATGTCAGTCGATTTGTATCGACGCTTTATAACACCGAAAATCCTTTCATCATCGTCAATGAGATTCAAGCCCACCTTCTTCAGTCAGAGAGTGCCTATCAAGGTTTACCGCATCGGATGTTCAGAGAATTTGCATTCATGCAAACAGAATGGTTCGTCGATTCGCCGCGGATTAGAGACCTCGTCAAAAGCCCTTGGTGAGGGCGGAATTGTCTATATCTTCTTCAATTTTCTCGCGATTCGCTTCAATTATTTCCCTCACTGTCAGAAACTATTTGGCTCTAAAATTGAAGAGGATGAAACGCGTTCTGAGGAGAAGTTATGCTTCGATTTTCGATCCACTCACTTCATGTTGCCGCCCTTCTCGTCACTTCGTTGGTCGCGCACGGCTGTAAACCTTCGGAGACTTTGGATAGCAATGGACAACATGTCTTTGGAAAAACAAGCGCACAACATAGTCAATTTACACCATGTAAAGAGCCGCCGACCTCTTTGGGGTACACTTCAACCGTTCGCTACCTGAACGATCTGAAAAATTATATCGCCAAGGCAAACAGTCAGACGTTTCGGGACATGCTTTCGCCTGAGAATATCTGCATCGAATTGAGCACAGCGGACATTGGTATTGGTGGCGGAGCCTTCGGTGACAGCGGAAAAATCAGTCTTGAGAGAATGACTGTGATGCAGGCGACCGATGACTCTCAGATCGC
>JBEGJP010000209.1:0-6084 GCA_041184525.1 Pseudomonadota bacterium
GTCGCAATTGAACCGGAAATGTGATGACAAACTGTCTCACGGGCACAAGTGGCAGCAGCTCATCAACCAGATGAATTGCAGCTTCGGCCATCCGTCGTGCACCGCATGAAGGACAAAAGCCGCGACCCTTACAGGAATACGCAACTATTTTTTCGTGTGAGCGCTGACGTCCCCGAGTCATGAAGTGAAAGTAGTATTCAATCCGATCGAGGCCGAGCCTGCGCCAGAATACTCAACCCCTTCTTGGCCATAGCCCCTCCCCATGCCTTGGAAGGTAACGGGCTAAACTACGGGTACTCACAGAATCTCATGGGAGATAACCCCAAACTTTTCAGTCGGTAATTACAAACACCCACCGAAAAGTTCAAGATCCGGACCCTTTCTGACGAATCATTGATCACAACGGGGGGGGGGGGAAGGATGAAAAATTCTCGCTTGTGGGCATTCTTCTTGATGACTTGCCTCCACTCGATTTCGTGTGGCCGAACACGCCCCCAGCTGCAATCCCCCGCGAATCCGACTGCAACTACGTTGCCCAACAACACAGGAGGCAAAATTATACCCCCTGTGTCTGTGATCGGCAGTTTCCTTGTTGCAGAGTTGATCAACGACGACGGCAGCCCGATGGTCAACGCCAAAGTTGAGTTGAAATCTGAAGACAGAGCTTTCTCTCTGTGGCCGCTCCAATTCCACCTCTCGCTGACGGAAGACTCAACTGTTTTTGAAACAGATGAGAAAGGTCAATTCAAAATACCTGTAAAGTTAATCAACTCTGCAACTCTTAGACTTAAGATTTACTTCGACGGGAGAATAATCTCGTCGCAATTGATTATTCCACCAGACCTCGCAAAAGACTTGAGCCAGGCCCGTTTCAATGAGGGCCTAGAACCCCTGCAGAATTTCCCAATAACAGAAAAGACGAAACCTCAGTCACATTTCGAAGAGGTATTCCTTGCGAGCAAGCTGGCAATGCAGTTCCCCGCGAACAGGGTCCTAGAAACAAACAGCAGTGACCCTGAAGCTAACGCGGAAGAGTGGGTGATCCTGAACGTCACATCGCTTCCTTTGGCAACGCGAGCTGGTTCAATAGAATATGACATTTTCTCTGGACTTGTGAACCTAAGCAACACTGAATCCATTCGATTTCTCTGGAACGAATCCTTTGAGGAAACGCCTTTCATTCATATTGCCTATGCTGTCGACGATGCTTCCCTTTTGGCTTGGGATGGGAACGGAGATTCGGCGATTTCGAGGGGAATCTCGGTGATCAGTGACTATTCTAGCTGCACAGACCCCCAATTCCGGAATTCTTCTGCAGGACTAATATCAACAATTACGATGGGAAAATGCGGTATCCTTCGAGACAAAAGCCCATTCAATGAAGGCGGCGACTTATATTTTCGTGTCGCCGGCTTGTCAGAATCTACTGCAAAATTGTCTCCAATCATTCGAATCGCACTCAATAATGAGCCTCCCACACTGGAAGCTATCAGCGACAAAATCGTTTCTGCTGGCACACAGATGGTGAATATCGACCTTGGACTGGATGACAAGGATTCCAAACTAACCTGTGGTTCTAGCCTTTCGGTGAATTCGGAAAACTCGGAACTATTGCCAAACAAAAATGTCTATATCAGCGGATCATTCCCTGCATGCCGTTTAACTTTCTATCCCATCTCAGGTGCGGTGGGAGATGCTGTGGTGAATGTCAGGGCATCTGACGGCTCTCTATCGAGTTCTCGTTCGTTCGTCTTTGCAGTGAACGCCGCTCCCACTCTTTCCTCTCTCACGAATCAAATCATCAATGAAGACAGCAGCACTGGTGCCATCAGCTTCACAATCGAAGATGCTAATGACTCTGCCCAATGCGCGCAAGTCATAGCCACCAGCGACAACCCAACACTCGTCCCAAATTCTAACACAAATCTCTCAGTGAGCGGCAATACAGAAAAAAACTGCACCATAACGGTCACACCGGCAGCAGATCAAAGTGGTTCAGCAACAATCGCATTGTTGGTCAATGACGGATCGGGAGCAGAAAATGCAATGACAACCGTATCGTTTGTTATTACAGTTCTCGACGTCAACGAAGCCCCTACCATTACAGCGATTTCTAATCAAGTCATCAATGAAGACAACAACACTGGCGCCATTAGCTTCACAATCGAAGATGCTGATGACACTGTCCAATGCGCGCAAGTTGTGGCCGCTAGCAACAACACAACACTCGTACCAAACTCCACCATAAATCTCTCAGTCGGCGGAGATACCGGAAAAAATTGCACAATAACGGTCACACCGGCTGCCGATAAAAGTGGCTCGACTACAATCATTCTTTCATTGAATGATGGCTCAGGGGCAATCAACGCAATAGCAGAAACTTCATACAACTTATCTGTGAATCCGATCGACGATTCGACCGCTATTTTGACAACAATTTCAAATCAGACCATCCCTGAAAACAGTTCAACAGATTCGCTTTCATTTACGCTTTCTGACCCCGACAACCCTGTTCAATGCTCTCAGGTAAACGCACTGAGTGATAACACGGTGCTTGTCCCAAATTCCAGCGCGAACCTTACTCTGAGTGGCGATTCAGGAACCATATGCTCGCTCAAGGTCACACCGAGCCTAAACCAAAGAGGATCAGCCGCAATCACGCTGAACTACGACAACAATGGGAACAATGAGGTCTTGCAGACCTTCACCGTAACGGTGACAAAAGTTTCTCTCTGGGTTTCGAGACTCACTAGTCCAGTAATGACCGGCAGCGCAGGATATGACAACATCGGAAACATAACCTTTGGTGCGGGCGGCACTTCGTTTCAGGCATTCCACTATTATCCTGCTTCAGAATCTGGAAATGCGTATTTGGTTCTTGTAAGACGAAATGCAGCCGGCCAAGTTCTCTGGAGTCGAAAACTCACTCCTCACATTGGGATTTCTATTGGCCTCTATAGTGTTGACCCGCACATAATTGCAAAGCCTGATGATTCGGTATTTGTCGGATGGGGGCTTTGGTCTGGGTCGACTTATCACGGTGTATATTTTTCATCCTCTGGAGATCTCTTGTGGAGGAAAACATATACCATTCAGGATTCTTTCCTGTTGATGGGAGTACGTTATCTCCCTTTCAACGACAGGATTTTGCTCTTAGGTAGGGCTGGCAGCATTGGAAACGTCCGCTGGATTGGTATCTCTGCCGGTGACGGCAGTGTTTCTTTTGCACGAGAGATGTCTGTGTCCGGTGCAACTGGAAATGGAGTCTATACTCGTGAAGCAATACAATTAGACAACGGAAGAATTGTTACCGTCGGCAATTTATCTTGGACAGTCGGAATGTATATAGCTGAATTTGACCCTTCATTTTCATCCTATTCCTCGCTTTATAGCTACAACTCCAACTCTGGCGGATTTGGAGCTAGACTGCCTGACAACGGTTTTGTCTTTGCAGACAGCTACAACACCCTACTTAGAGTGGATTCGGGGTACAATGCCATCTCGCATAAAAGCTCCGGTCGCAATGTCTCGGGCTCAGGCCTCATCGGTTTAGTCGCAGATGCCGCATCAAACATTTTCCTCAGTGGTCGAAATGGATACGCGTTTGATTTAGGTGCACAGACCTGGGACGGAACTTGGAACGATGGTGCAATCAACAAGTACAACTCTGATTTGAGTGCAGTGAGTTTCACCACTAAATCAAGGGCAAAGCTAGGGAGCTCTTCTGGATACGCATATAATGGGACGGGTAACGCAAACATTGATTTGCAATCAGGAAGAGCGCTCTATCATTGGAGTTCTCAAAATATGACTCAAGGATATTCCGTCATGGCTGTTTGCCACAGCATAGAAACAACAACCTCTGAATCTCATTATGCAAACTCAAATGGAAATTCGGCCCGCGTGCAAACAACTACATTAGCGCAGAGCACTGACGATGCACCCGCCATTGCACGCACTGAACAAACTTGGAATCTGAGTGATTTTTCAGTTTCAGCACAAGAAGCCAGTTTTGTCTCAAATGATGCCTCTGGAGAACTCACTTGGTCTTTTGACTCTGCTCAATAAGAATGCGAGGAATCTGGTATGACTCTCTTGTTTTGGTAAATTCAGCTCAATGCAATTTATGAACTCGCGCGCTCGAGCGCAGTGAACAGAGAATGGAACGAAACACCACTCTCCGACAGAGCCACTTCGCAAGTCCGGCTCGAGCACACCCCGTGTATGGCAGAACCTGAGTCCCAATGCATTTTTCCGGCGGCATGTGCAGGGAGTTCGGGGAACCACAAGCCTCTGTCGCCCGCCATGCCGCAGCAGGTTTCCTGATGGGGAAATTGCGGTTGCACAGCAAGACGACGTGCTAATTTTTCAAACTCTGCAAGCAAGCCTGCTTTGCGCACCGAACACACAGGAAAAAAGCGCAAGGGTTCAGCGAGAGGCTTCACTTGCAGTTTGTCGGCGAGCAGCAACGCATACTCCACCGGATCAAGAATTTTGAGTTTGGAAAAACGGTTTCGAACGTCCTCACTCAATTCTGCAAATTCTTCTTTTGCAGAAAGCGCACACGGGCTGTTGTCAAAGACAATCGGAACACCACCCCCGCGAGACGAAGCAAAGAGAACGTCGATGAGTTCTGCCAATTTCTCCACAGCAACGCCTTGATGCCCTTTGGAACTCCACGGCTGACCACAACACAGACCGCGCTGAGCGATGCTTTTGATATTGAAGCCCGCACGCTGCGAACACACGAGCAGAGGATCTTCGGTGCCCGAATGACCTGTTGAGGGTGAATTTTCTGCTCCTGAAGCTACTTTCGAAACACCGCAATTGCGCGTCACGCAACTTCTGAAAATGATAAAATCAGGATTATCGATGTCTTCCTGCGAGTCCGGAATGGCTGTGCCGGCAAGTGATTGTCTCCACACCGGAGTCCCCAACCATTCATTCCCCCAAGCCGAAATCCTTTGCAGGGTGTGACTTCCCAACAAGCGACTCGCAGCTTCAGCCCCTTGCAGTGTTGCCGAAGTGAGGCTTTCCACCCAAGGCATTTCACAGCTCAACCAACCCGCGGCTTGTTTTTGTGCTTCTGACTGCAAAGCTGCGCGCTTCTCCTTCACCCAAGTTCCGGTGTTGATCCCCACCGGACACGCGCGTGCGCACAATCCATCTGCTGCGCAGGTGTCGAGCACGTCGTATCGAACACTTTCAAAATCGGAGAACGGCACCTTCTCCGCAGTGGCACGTTCCCGCTCGAGCACGATACGACCGCGGGGGGAAAGCGTGAGCCCTTGGCTCGGGCACACGGGTTCACAAAAGCCGCATTCAATGCACGGATCCAACCTCTCATTGACGATCGGAGTTGTTTTCAAATTCTCCAAATGCGCTCGCGGTTGTGCATTGAGAATGACACCGGGGTTCAGTAGATTCTCCGGATCGAGAAGTCTCTTGATCTCTTTCATGACGGCGTAAGCTTCAGCTCCCCACTCCTTTTCGACGAAGGGAGCCATGTTACGGCCCGTTCCATGCTCGGCCTTCAAGGCACCGCCATGCTTGACAGCCACAAGATCAACAAGCTCATCAACGAACTTTTCGTACCTGAGAACTTCATCCTTTTGCGCGAAGTCCTGCGCCAGAACAAAATGCAGGTTGCCGTCGCGGGCATGACCGTAAATGACCGCATCGTGATAATCATAGCGGTTCAGAAGGCGACGCAAGTCCAAGGTTCCCTGTGCAAGTTGCGTGAGAGGGAAGGCCACATCTTCGATGATCACCGACGTGCCCTTCCTGCGTCGCGCTCCCACCGCAGGAAACAAACCTTTGCGCAAATCCCAAAGCGCATTTTGCTGCGCGGCATCAGAGAAAAATTCTGTGCGATGGTGAATGAGAGTGCTGCGCTCCAAAGCGCGCGACTTCTCTAAGGCCTCTTTGAGAGCGTCGGGTGTGTTTTCTTGAAACTGAACAAGCAGTGCAGCACCCTCGGGAGTGACATCGCGCAGAAAGGGCGGCAGCCCCCTCTTGTCCAGCAGAGCTTGCACTGACGCGTAATCGAAAAGTTCCACTGCGCTGCAGCCCCACGCACGCAGT
>JBEGJP010000210.1:0-41126 GCA_041184525.1 Pseudomonadota bacterium
GTGCGTCCGGCGTCCTGCAGAATGCGGATCTTTTCGTTCACACCTTGCGACATCTCATAGTAGCGCATGGCATGTGACAAGGGCTGCAAGGCCACAAACAGAGTGTGCGGAGAGACCACCAGCACACGTTCGGCGACCATCGACTGCCAAAGATCGACGTCGTGAAGCACTTCCTGAAAAACCGCCTCCGAAGGCAGAAACAAATAGGCAAAGTCGGAGGTTCCCAATTCGGGCTTAATATATTTTCTTGCAATATCACGAGCGCTGCTCTTCACAGCCGCGGCCAGTTGCTTGCGCGCTTCTTTCATCGCCCCTTCATCGACGCTTCCTTCCAAAAGGACCTGCATGCCGGTGAAATGGAACTTGGCATCGATGGGAATGATCAGGTTGACGTGGGGAAAACGCACCACAGCATCCACCCGCGCGCCATCGATATCATACTGGAACGCATAGGCATGCGGAGGAAGAACATCGCTCAAGAGCCTCTGCAGCGTCGTTTCACCCAGAATCCGGCCGCGCAAATGAGGCACCACCAGTGCAGTTTTCAATGAGCCCACAGCATCGTTCATCACTTTGAGTTGTTGAGCATGTCCGCCCAAATGAGTGTGGACCTCCCTGCTCCATCCCTCGACTCTCTGGGCCATGAATTCAGATTGGTTGATAATCTGGCTCTCGATGTTTTTTTGCTGCTGAATCACTTCCTGCAGCTTTTCTTCCTGCTTCTTTTGTTCGCGTGCCAGCCAACCACGGAGAACTACAGCAAGGACCACGAGTCCGATGAGCAGAGTGATACTCAGCGGATATGCCAAGCTGGAAATAATTGTGCTAACATCCATCTGATTCATAAGAACAATCCTCTGCCACAGGGACGAGTTTATGATTCCCCAGCGTGCGATACCATCACCGGTGCCTTTGTGCCGGCCGGATTCCGATGCATCAAATTTGCCGGATGGTCTCCTCGATCATTTTCTCCTCCAATTTCAGAGCCCACACACACGGCGCAGCTATAAAATTGACATCATATCCTTTTTCGATTTTTGGCGTGACCGCGGTTCTCCGCTGGCACAACAGCTCTGCGCTGTCACCGAAAAACATCTGTTGCTCTGGCTGGAAAGCCAAACAAAGAGTGCGACCCGTGCGCGCAAACTGGCATCGCTCAGTTCTTTCTTCGAGTTCTGCATTCGGCACAAACACATAGAAAACAACCCTTGCGCTCTCCTGAGACGTCCGAAGGTGACTCATCGAAAGACGGCTCAGGCGCTTTCGGAAGAAGAAGTTCAAAAGCTCCTCAGCCACCTGCACGACGAGGCATTTGAGCCCCAGTTCGAAGGACCCCATGCCGAGCGTCAGAAGCGATCGGCTCTGCTCAATCTTACTGTGCTCTTCACTTTATTCTCGGTCGGCATGCGGGTCGACGAATTGTGTGAACTTCGCATTTGTGACCTGACTTTTGAGCCCGAAGCATGTCGAATGCGCTTTGTGAGCAAAGGAGGCGAAGAGCACAGCACGCTGGTCGCAGAAGGATGCGCTGCCATTCTCCGGCACTACCTGCAGACGTTGCGCAAAGGCTCGGGCCCTTCAGAGACTGTTTTTGTTCGAGTGCAAACGTCGAAGAACGCGGTCAAGCTCTCACAGACGGCCATTTTCAAGATGATCCAAACAGCTGCGCGATCGGCAGGAATTGAGAAAACACTTTCACCGCACAGTGCCCGTGCGACTGTCGCCACGGTCCTGCACCGCAATGGCACGCCGCTGGGATTCATTCAGATGCTTTTGAATCACAAACAAATCACCACGACAGCACGGTACGTCAAAAAAGCAAATGAGCGCAGCGAATCGGCCGCGCTCAAAGCACCTGTGCAGGATTGGTTGAATCTGAAAACCATTGCAAAGAAGACCTGAGTGCGCCTATCCGCACGCAGCCTCTGCCTTCTTATTCCTCGTCATCCTCTTCGCCCGGACCGACAATGGTCAGCTTGCTGTCATCGAGCTCGGCGTTCTTGACGGCATCACGCAACTTCTCGGAAGGGTGAAAAGTCACCACCCGCCGTGCAGAAATTTCAATGCGCTCACCCGTGTGAGGGTTGCGGCCGGGCCGGCTCTGCTTACTCTTGACAGTCCACTTCCCAAAGCCCGAGATCTTGACTTCCTCACCCTGCTCGAGCTTGTTCTTCATCGTCTCCAGCATGAGCTCAACGAGCTTCTTTGCCTCTTGTGAAGAAAACTGGGTCCGTTGGCGAATGGATTCGACAAGGCGGTCTTTGGTGAGTGTCATGTTCCTTGGTCCTCTTCCTGCAATACGGCAGCACTGATCCACTTGCTGGTATCATTTCATACCCTTAGCTCCACCGACAACGGCTCCCATGTCAAAATTCCCAATCCTCCCCGAATTCATTTCATTTCAGGGTTTTCGAGGGGAGAACAGCTTGCCGAGCGCGGACGGCCGGATTATGGACTCAACGCCCGCTTTCTCACACTCGGGGGAACCTATGCTGATATTTATCCACGGATTCTTTGCCGCCACCTTGCTGGCCGCAGTACTGGCAGATGCACTTTTTTTGCGGTCCAAAGCCTCACAGATCCTGCAACCCCCCGAGCTACTGGCCTCATGGAGACGCTGGACGGGGCTCTATCAAATGTTTGCCGTCGTGCTTGTGGGCGGGTTGGGAATTGTTCAGTGGATGCCATCAGCGAGTGTCTATCCCCCGCGCATCTTTCACGCCAAGCTGGGACTTCTGCTTGTCCTGCTGGCCCTCGCGAAAGTCCGTATGCTGCGTGAACGCAAGAGCGCTCAACCCTCGCCCGTGCTCACCCGCTTGATGTTGGCTGTGGTCACCGTCATGTTTCTTTTGGGCCTCAGCTACCACACCGGAGTCGGAGTATGACGCACCCGCAGCCCACGCGCACGACACACACCGCTGGTCGCACACGCGTCCTGACGGGAGCCAAGCCGACGGCCGATTTGCATGTGGGCAACTATTTTGGTGCCATCCGCCCAGCCATCGAAGCTTCGCTGGACGGCAGCAAAGAAGTCATTTTGATGTGCGTCGACTGGCATGGTCTGACTGACAGGGCGAAAATCCTTGAGCCCGGCAAACACTCCCCGGGGCTGTTGGCAACCTACCTCACGTTAGGGTTCGATCTGAGCAAAAACATGATCGTTCTGCAAAGTGAGATCCCCGAAATTCCCGAAATCTGCTGGTACCTGTCGTGTGTGAGTGCGGTCGGCCTGCTCGAACGCGCCCATGCCTACAAAGATGCTCTTCAGAGCGGGAAAGAACCGACGGCGGGCCTCTTCAATTACCCCATTCTGATGGCGGCTGACATTGTGACCTTCGATGCGCAGGTGGTGCCGGTGGGCAAAGATCAGTCCCAGCACCTTGAGTATGCCTCCGATATGGTCAAGCTCTTCAACAATGCCGTCGGCCATCCGGTGCTCTTTGAACCCAAGGCCCTCATTCAGGAAACACCCTTGTTGATTGGCATCGACGGGGAAAGAAAAATGAGCAAAAGCTATGGCAACCATGTGCCTCTCTTTGCACCCAAGAAAGAAATTGAAAAACGTATCAAAGAAATCAAAACCGATTCCAAAGGGCTCGATGACCCGAAGGATCCGGAAAGCTGTGCGGTGTTTCAAATTCTCAAAGCCTTTGGTTCCAACGAATCAATCGGCTACATGGAAGAACGCCTGAGAAATGGCACAGGGTACGGCTACGGCCACGCCAAGAAAGATCTCATGGAAGAACATGAGCGCGTGTTCGGCAGCAAACGCGAGCTCTATGAACACTACATCAACAGCCCGCGTGAAATGGCGCAGCTGCTCTCCCCTTCACACGAAAAGGCCCGTCAAATAGCCGTGACAGTCCGTCAACGGGTGCGCGATGCTCTCGGATTGGGTATCCTGTAGGCACGTACATCGCCTGCAGGAGCCTCACATGAAACCTTACCGCCAGTTTCACTCAGCGCCATCTCTTGCACTCCTTTCCTTGGCCTGTGTCCCACTGTCGGGCTGCCAGCTGTTCAGCAAGTCGCAAACCAACACCTTCATTCAGAAAGATAAGCTCGGAAAAATTGAAGCACTGGTGTTGCCCTACAACGACACCATCGCCGATGCCCCTGTCCTAGCGACATCTCCGGTCGCAAGTTCCTCATCGGCTTCGGGCACTGCAGACAGCAGCAGCACCACGGACGCTCCGGCAGACGCCGACACGTCCGATGCCGTCACAACGACGTTCAAAAAAATGGGACAGTGTTGGTACTTGGCGCGCGCCACAGATGTTCGCGCAAAGAAAATCGATCTTGCGAACATCAATCTCAGCCTGCCGGCTGATCAGGCCGACGTTGTGGAAGGCTCCGAGCTTGTAACTAAAAACTATGTCCCGACGCCCGCTCTCATCGGCGGCATGAAACGTGACCCGTTTTTAAAGAACATGCGCGCACAGTATGACAACACCAAACTCCGCCTGACGGAAGCCAGCCAACGCAACTTTTCGAATCTGACTTCTAATCCGGTGTATGTCGCTACCATCGGAGGTACTATTGCAAGCCAAGCCTTTCTCAACGATCGGCTGGGTGGAATGAGTGCCGAGGAACTGATGCAAGGAAAAGAAAAGGCACTCCTGTTCTGGGAGCGCGTTGCCAACAACTCCATCGTTTCTAAGTTCCGCAACGGAGCCATGGTGGCAAAATTGGCTGGCCCAAAGAATGTCATTGTCAATTCAGCCTTCGGTATTTTCGACAAGGCGCACCATTTCTGCTTCCGCAATCCCAACACGTCGCGTGTCATGGGGTTGGCCTGTGTGACAGCCTTGGTGACCACCATGACCGCCGCCATTCAGGGCACTGTCAACCTGTGGACAGAAAATACGGAGAAACCGCCGCCACTCTTCAAAGCAGAAAAACAATTCCTCGACGAATTTGCCTCAGCTGTGGCCGATGTAGAAAAAGAGGCTGCTGTGAGCGGCGATGAACTCGACGCCCTCGTGCGTGCCGGCGACGGCAAAAAACCTGAAGGTATTCTCCGACGGTTGGGCAAGCGCCCGGGAGCCCCCTGCCCCAGTCCTGCGCAGGCGGCCCGCAACATGCGCGTCGCCTCGGGCTTGGAACAGTAAGAGCTCAGCACACGTCTTTATTACCCTGTTATTTCGGGTTTTTAAGAATTCAGCCTTAAGTTCTCCCCGCAGATTCCGCTGTTCATACTGAAGTGCGACCTCACGGGAGACCAGTTATGTTCGAGCGGAAGACTCTCGCTGCGTGTTTGCTGTCGTTGACTTTTCTTCTTCCCGCATGCGGAAAGAAGAGAAAAATCGTCACGGACCTCGAAAGGGCACCCTCGGTCGATACCCGTCTCATCATGAGCGACAATCTTTCTCCGAAACTCAAGGAAGCGGGATTGAGCGACGAGCAAACGGAAACCATTGTCAAAAAAGGAAAATCAAAACCGGCCGCCGGCAATCTGACGCTGAACTCGGACACCATTCTTGCTGATGTCAAAGCCTTCACTTCAGGAAGCACAGATGCACTCGATGAGATTGGCTCTCTTCCAACCGGAAAGAGCAAAACTCAAATTCTCAAAATTATCATGGGAAGCAACATCAAAGTCCTCAAGCTACTCAAAACGAAAGTCCCTGATCTGAACCTCAAGACGTCTGTTGCTGCCGTGGCCAGTGCTGCCTCAGCCAGCCTCGACGATGCTGGTTTTACTGCAGCAGCATCTGTTTCTGAATCTGATTCCATGAAAGAAGCCATGCGAGAGATGTCGGCCTCGGTGACTGAAAATGCCGACGATGCTGGTCTTGCACAGGAGGACATCAATGGTTTGCTTGAGGATTCTCTAAAAGCCGTCATTCTCTCTTTTCGCGACATTTCAACTGTGGATCGCACCACCTACCACGATCTGATTCTGGAAATCAGCTCAGGCTTCATGAGCGGTTTTTCTGAATTCTCAGGGTTCACGAGAGAAATGTACTCCAACTCTTCGGAAACTGTCGGCAGGACGGTCATGGATATTGCGACTGACATGCGCGACCCACAGGACACACAAAATGTGTTTCTCAAGGATATGATGCGTGCTGTGAACAGCGGGGTCCTGCTCGGCGTTGTCAGCTACGCCGATGGAGATACCGATTTCTATAAAAGCGTCACTGAACGTGTTTCCTCCGGCACAATGAGCAGTGTCTTGAGCTACGAAAGCATCAACCAAGATCTTCTCAATGCACTCAGGATGGAATCCATGATGGGTATTCAGGATGCCGCAACAATACTCAACCAAACACAGGCTGATTTCAGTGTTGATGTGTCAGTGCTGCGCGACAGTGCGCAAACTGCAACCGAACAGGTCGTCACTGCAGATACGACAATCACTTACGACAGTTCAGCTTGGAACGCCTACCTCAGTTCGACAACGACGACCACGACGGACGGCATGATGGTCGATTGCAGTCGCGATCCCACCAACTCTTTCTGCACTGCGGCCTCAACAACCGGAACTTCAGATACATTAACAACAAATACAACAACAAATACTACGACAACAATTGCTTCGGACAGCACTTCGGGTTCCACAGCCAGCATCTATCCAACGCTCAGCTGCACTCAGGACACTTCAAGCAATACCATCGTCTGCACCAACGGAACATTCCAAGACTTCTGCATACAGAACCCGAATGACTCACTTTGTTCCGTCAATGTGGACACGACCAGCTCGCTGTACTCGAATACAACTCTGAGCAATGGATCCACCCTCCTCTACCCGAATTACACATATCAAATTTTGAGCGGCACTTTCACAAGCAGCAGATGACAAGCTGAGGAAAGATGAATCTCAGCTAAAATTCTGAGACTCATCTTTCCTGATGAAAGTCTGCTTGACTCTCAATCCTTGGAAATCGGGGCGAAGCACTCGAATCTAAACTCCCGCACTCCGCCTTTCGTCTCTTAGAGCATCAGACCCACATCCAGTCCAAAGCGGGATGTTTTGTCGGTGCGCCCTACGCCGGCAAAAATGGATACATTCTTGTTTTCAAATCCGAGCCGTCCTTCCCCGCCGAAGTCATCACGCCATTTGTCCTTTTCATCCCACACGCCGCCACCCAGTGCGCGGGCCCCGATGACCACACCCGAAATGTTGTAGCCGGCTCCGAGAAGCACGTGAGCACTCGCACGTTTCATCAGGTCATTCCCCTTGGACATGGCAACTGCCGTGCCGCCCATTTCAGTGCGCAAATGGGGTGTCCCTGTGTTGGGCCGCACATAGGCCAGTTCAAGTCCAATGGCCGGAAAGCTTTCATCCAGATTGCGATCAGCGTCTTGCCCAAAACGAGCGGCCACGCGTCCAAAATTTTCCCGCTCCACTTCTGCACTCACCACCGGTGCGATAGAAACACGCGGCAGTTCTTCAGATTTATTCGGTTCAATTTGGACATCACCTGTCTCTTTGCCCGCACCTGCGGTGGTGTGCAAAGGACGTTCCTCCGTCGTTACGGGTGAGACGCCTTCCTCCAGAACACCCACTTCTTCGGGGGCTGCCAAGACTGTTGTCATGCGTACCACATCGCCCAATTGTGCACTGCTGCCGGCATTGATGGCATCAATGCGCACCCCTGGGTGGTCGGCTGTCAACAGTTTTTTCAAATTTTCGATACGGCTGTCCACGAGCTTCAAGCGCTTGCTTGCGGCACCGCCCGCACTGCTGGAAGCAAGAAGTTGGAAAAACTGCACGTCCTTCTTGCGTTCTGCAAAGCGCCCCACGCACGTGTTGAACTCTTTCATCGGCACCGTGGCCTCATTCTTCTTGTACTTCAGCGTGCATTCCAAACTCTCGGTCCGAGCTGCAGCCGGAGCTGCCGTCGCGGTAAAAAAAGACCCTGCGGAAACGCCACCGGCCACCAGCCAATGCCATGTCTTCATACTGCCTCCCTTTGTTTCTTCGCTTTTCTCTTTCGTTGCGGCCCAGCTGGAAATCTCGGACAAAGGCCATCCGAGTTCAACGCCCCAATCTGAACTCTTCTCAAGGATTCCCCACGTTCATTCTTGACCCGGGCGAGGAAGCACAATATCGAAAGCCCATCACAGCGGAGAATGGCAAATGAAATCAGAGGGTACACACTCAAGCGAACGGCGTCACACCGCCTTCGCCGTGCTGTGGGTGGCTTGCTTCCTCTTTCTTGCTTTGTCACTGCACGCCTCGGGCAGCTCCGTTCACGAGAACACACTGAGCCGCATCTCCAATCTTCAAGCCGGAGATGTTCTTTTGGTTCCCCTCAATTGCTACGTGTGCAACGCCATCGAAAAGGAAACCGGTTTGCCCTACTCCCATTCCGTCGTCGTAGGGAATGCAGGCTCTTCTGCCGATCAAATCTTTGTTTACGAAGCATGGGGCGCCGGCAAAAAAACGAGCCTTCCTGAAATTCTCGAACGTGCCGAAAAGAAGACGCGGTTGTTTCACCTTCGCCCGCGAGAATTCGCGAACACCGCAGCTCCGACTGCTGAGCAGCTGTCGGCTGTTTTTAAGAAAGATTTTGCTAACGCTGAATTCGACGACGAATATCTCTGGAACAACACCGGCAGAAACGGTGCGGAAAAACTTTACTGCGCAGAGTTCGTCGTGAAGTTCATCAATGTGTTCCTGCAAAACCAACAACCCCCTCTCCCCATGTCATTCTCTAAATTGAATGAATTCTGGAAAAAATATTATGCGCAATTTGGCATGGAGGTTCCGGACGGTGAGCCGGGAGCCTCACCCGCGACCCTGTTTGAAAGTGAGCGTTTTCTGAAACTCGGCGAGCTCACGCGTAACGCCGAGTCACGCTGAAGGAAGCCAGCCATGAATCAGTTTGTCGGAATCCTCGGGATCTTAGTCATGATGGCCATCGCTTGGCTGATGAGTGAAAATCGCCGCGCAGTTCCGTGGAAGACCGTCGCCGTCGCAAGCGGCATGCAACTTGCCTTGGGTATTTTGATTGCAGGTATCCCAGCTTGGGGCGTGAAGGGCCCTCTCCACCCTCTTTTCACTTCAGCCAACGATGCCGTGGTCGCCACACTGGCTTACGTCGAACGTGGTTCAGGGTTCGTCTTCGGCCCTCTCATCCAGCCGGAAAAAATTGGTGAGTACATCGTAGCCTTCAAGGTGCTCCCGACGATCATTTTTTTTGCATCCCTCATGGCCGTTCTTTACCATTATGGCGTGATGCAGAAAATTGTGAATGCACTCGCGTGGGCCATGCGTCGTTTTTTGGGAATTTCAGGCGCAGAATCGCTTTCGACAGCTGGCAATATCTTTCTCGGTCAAACTGAAGCCCCGTTGCTCATCAAGCCTTATGTGAATTCGATGACACGCAGCGAAATCATGTGCGTCATGGTCGGTGGCTTTGCCAACGTGGCAGGGGGTGTTCTGGCGGCTTATGTCGGGATGCTCTCCGGACTCATTCCCAACATTGCTGGACACCTTCTGACCGTGAGTGTGATGTCGGCTCCCGCAACGATCGTTTTCGCCAAGATCATCGTACCCGAAACCGCCTCGGCTGAAACTCAACAGCACGTGCGCCTCTCAGGGCCCTCCATTTACACAAACGGCATCGATGCTGCTGCTCAAGGTGCACTGGAAGGCACTCATTTGGCCATCACCGTGGGCGGTATGCTGATTGCCTTCATTGCACTTATGGCGTTGTTCAATGGCGCTTTGGGATGGCTCAGTGACACCACAGGGTTGTCCGGACAACTGGGAAGCCCTCTCACTCTCGAACTGCTTCTTGGGTGGATCTTTGCTCCGTTTTCATGGCTCTTGGGGGTGTCTCGCGAGCACATGCATTTTGCGGGTCAACTCTTGGGTAAAAAACTCATTCTCAATGAATTCGTCGCCTACCTCGATCTCGCCAAAAACGGCGGTCAACTTGATCAGCGTTCTGCAGTGATTCTCTCCTATGCGCTGTGCGGCTTTGCGAACTTCGGTTCCATTGCCATTCAAATCGGCGGAATTGGCGGCATCGCTCCTGACAAAAAAGGTGAGCTGGCCGCACTGGGGCTGAAGGCAATGTTTGCCGGAATGTTCGCGTCCGCGATGTGCGGAGCCATCATGGGATTGCTGCTTTGAATTGTGCATGCGAGGCAAGATTCACTGTCGCTTGAGCTGGAACGATTTTCCTTCACACAACAGTGTTGCCGAGTTGGTCATCAAGCTCAGCGAACAGCGATACGTCCCTCGGCTCAAGCACTCGTCAGGTCCGTCGGATTCAATCACCTTCAAGTTGAACAAGCCAGCCTTGGCGGCATTCGGTGGAAAAAAGAAACGGCTTTGACAGCGGGCCGAAACACCCGTGCAATCTTGCTGAAAAGTGAGCCGATCTCCCGACGGACGCTCCGATTCCCAGACTCCCACCAGCGGACTTTCCAAACAGGTGTCTTTTTCAAAAGGCCGCGGGGGCTCCTCTGTCAGAGATTTCGACACGCAACCTGCCGTACACACGATCAAAATGAAACCCTGCATTCTGCTTCTCAAGTCCATTCCTCCGCTTATCCATCCTCAATGGCACACATGACCCCAACTCTTTCCGGAGTATCGGAAGCTGCGAAAAACAGTTGAGTATTTCGGAGGCCTTTATTCAAAGACACGATTCAAAAGAATAAATTTATGATCTAAGGCCCCTTTGCCGATACCTCCGGAGGGTGAAGAGGTGCCCAGACGGATGACCCGTTCGTTCGGCTCGATTTCAGTTCAGTTGCTCAATGCGCTCCTGATGACGATCGGGGCAATGACGGTGTCTTGTTCGGCCAAAAACGAGGAGAATATACTTTCCTCATCAAACGTCTCACCTAGAAAAAAGAACAACTCCGATGTCGTTGTCGTCAGTGATGATCCCTTTGGTCTTCTCAGTGCCGTTCCTTTTCGCACCTATCTCAATTCCTTTGTCAGCGACGTGCGCGGTCCTGCCGGAAGTTCATACCGCTACGCACTCATGGACGGCGACAGCCTAGAGTGTGCAAATTGGAGTGAATTCCGAACCGTTTCCGAGCCGCTGAAAATCTCATTCGGGATGGATGGCGACAAAACACTCTGCTTACAGGGCCAAGAGAAAAGTAAGACTGCCGAAGTGACCAAGAGTTACCGCTTGCGGAAAAGTTCACTGGAGGAAGGCGGCCCCGCCTATACGTTGACAAACAGTCCTGCCCCGCTCACACCGCGGGCGGAAGCAAATATCCTCGTCGAAGGACCTGAAGTCGTTCAATACCGCGCGGAAGTCAGACCCGCCACGAGCTGCGGAACCCTTGAGGCCGTGCCATGGCAGAACATCGACACCCCCCTCGTTGTCAAGTTGCGCTACGACGGCGACTGGCTTCTGTGTCTCGACGTCCGTGACAAATTTGGTTCCAAAAACAAAACCGCACATGTTCATCGTTGGACGCGCGACACCATCCGCCCCGTCATGGACACACCCGTATTGCCCGAGGGAATCTTTCTCAATGATAAATTGGAACTCCAGATCAGCGGAAACGGAGTCGAACACTACACAGCAGTGCTCGTCGATGGTGAAGCAGATTGTGCAAACGCGAATTACCCTGCCTATGTTCCTGTGAACCAGCCGTTGAATCTTATTTTTCCCCGTGATGGAAAATACACTCTGTGTGCATTGACCGGAAAAGGAACTCCCGAGAGTGCGGATTTTCTTATCCAGCAGAGGCCGTTCCGACACGTTTTCGAAAGAGTGTCCCTGATCGCCAATGTGAAAATCAATCCTGTTCCGGTCAGGCGAAATACTTCGGGAACTTTGGTCTTTCAGAATCAAGATCGCAGTTTCTCCGTGAGCGGCTCGAGCTTGACGCACTACAAATATGTCGCCAGCGACCTCTCGTTGAACGATTGCAGTCAGCAGATGCCACCCGCGACCGCTGCAATACCGATTGCAACGCCGTTGAATTGGACACTCCGCACGGTGACAAGCGGTGTTGATATCCGATCGCTTTGCGTTTGGGGAATGATCGTCAACGATTCAGGAACTTGGATTCAAGAGAATCCAACCCACGTTCGCTTCTATAACGAAACGCGCAGCACAACGCGCCCTCCGGAAACTGCAACTCCAGCGGCTTTTCAAGTCAAAGAGGCCTTTCGATCCTGCTCTTGCCACTCACTTTTCAACGAACAGGATTTTATCAGAAAAGCCGTCGAGATTTCCCAAAAGATACGGGGGAGTTCGTCTGGCCAGACCATGCCGGTGGGAGGCTGGAAAAGTGAGGAACAAAGGATCGGGATGCTGAAGTTTCTCTACGGCCTTTCCGGCTACCCTCAAGACTTGCCTCTCGAGGTCAGCAACCCATAAAGCCGGATTGAACTCACTTTTCTTCAGGGTGTCCTGATGAAGGGGCCGACGACCTCGGCAACCGCTCTCGATACCGCAAAAACCATCCAACAGAGCAATTTGACTGCTATAAAAAAATCTAAAAATTCAATCCCAATCAAAACATTTATTCTCCGCTTCGCCTCGTCCGATAAGAATGAAAAGGAAAGAGGGGGGATAGAACACTATGACACGCAGGCCCTTGACCAACCAAACGAGAAAAGTCGGTACCATTTCATCAGTGGCAATTCTGATGGTGTCGTGTTCTGTTAAAAATGAAGAAATCAAACTCAACAGCGACCTGAAACCCGTCTCCTCCCTCAACGCGGCAAACTCGGCCAACGCAGTGATGAAAAACGGTGATGCGGCATTCGGATTGCTCAGCCCTATACCGTTCAAAACTTATTTGAACTCATTTGTCACCAATGTCCGCGGTTCCGAAGGAAGCGAATATCGCTTCGTGCTGATGGATGGCTTTTCTGCGGCCTGCACTGGCTGGAGTGACTTCCGGAAAATATCGGAACCTTTGAAACTCGCGTTTGGTCAGGAGGGACCAAAAACGCTCTGTCTTCAGAACAAAGAGAAGGATGGGAAACTGGCCAACCCGGTGATCATCAGTCTCCGAAAAAATCAGCTGCCTGAAAACGGCCCCGAGTATGCGTTGAAAAACAGTCCTCCGCCGCTGACTTACAAACTCAATTACAGCGTCACCATCGACAGCCAAGAAGTGGCACAATACCGTGCGTTAGTGAAAGCCGGAGACAGCTGTGGAACTCTCGAGGCAGAGCCATGGAAGAACATCGGGGAGCCCATCACTGCGAATGCCAACTACGACGGCGACTGGGTTCTTTGCCTTGACGTGCGCGACAAGTTTGGAAACAAAAACAAAACGCCGCATGCTCATGTATGGACACTCGACACAACCAGACCGGTGTTGGACCCGTTGATTCTCCCCTCGGGTGACACCCTGCCCGACACACTCAGTTTTGATGTCACAGGGAACAAGGTTGATTTTTACCAAAGTGCTCTGATTGCGGGTGAGTCTGATTGTTCGAATGCACCCTACGAAAGTTGGAAAGCACGGTCTGTGCGACTTTCGGTCCCTTTGCCACCGCAGGACGGAACTTGGACACTGTGCATGCAGAGCGCGAAAAGTGGTTACGACACCAACCCGAATTCAAGCGATTACATACAGCAAAAACCGTCTCTGCTGGTCATCAAGAAATCATCCATCAAGGCAACAGTTGAGATCCTGCCCGTACCAGTGAGCAAAGATTCTGCCGGGAATATAAAATTCGCCCAGCAAGAACGGCTCTTCAAAATGGGCGGAACGAATGTCACTCACTACAAGGCACGCACACTCGATTACTCTGACAATGACTGCAGCCAATGGGATATGCCGGAATCGGATCCCGTGCCGGTCGCAACTCCTCTCAGCTGGACAATGAGCGCTGAGAACAGCGGAAACAGCGCGATCAAGACTCTCTGTGTGTGGGGATTGCGCAACATCGGCTCCGAATGGATGGCGCAGGAAAAGCCGACGCACATTCGCTTCTACAATGACACGATCAGTACCACACGCATACCGGACGATCCGGCACTTGCGCCTTATTCGATCAGCCAAGCGGTCGCCACATGCTCGTGCCACGATGCTTACACGTCCGCAGACTTCACCAACAATGCTGTCAGAATATCAACAACACTCCGGACAGGGGAACCGAAGCCCATGCCTGTCGGAGGTTGGAGGAGTGAGGATCAGCGTCGCCGGATGCTCAAATTCCTTTACTCGCTGCCCGGTTATCCTCAGGACTTGCCCCAAGTTCTTCAGCAACAGTGACCACTTGATCGACATAACAAGAACTATATATCTATATCGTTATGTCGTTCAAACAAGGAAACAGTTGTTCAAACCATCGAAATAAATCCATGCAAAATTGCAAACTTTGGGCGTTTCCATGTTCAATGATTTTCTGTTTTAGAATTCAACCCAGCACCTTGCTCCCCGAAAGAGGTACGAATGACCCCACGTATTGAAATCCCGGCTCTGCCCTTCGGGAAAATTTTGTCCAAGATCATGAAGGAGCGCCAGCTCACCATTCAAGCCATCGCCAATCTGGCGGGCGTCAACAAAAGCGTTGTGCATGGCTGGATGACAGGAACAACACCGCACGACCTTTATGCTGTTGGCAAATTGTCACGGGCATTGGGCATCGGTTTCCGCGAACTGTTGCTGGGTGAACCTGAGGCTCCTTTCACAATGTCCTCACTTGAAATGCACTTCGACAAGCAACAGGTGTTTGAAGGACTCTGCGAAGTTTCCATCAAAAAAATTGTACCGAAAGCAGAGAGTGTCTGACCTTCAGGGAGCGGAAAGGTCTTCGTTGCCCGTCCTCAATTCTTTCCGTTCGTAAAACAAACGGGCGGGTGCCCTCCAACCTGAAAGTGGAGCCACCCGCCCGTCACTTTCCATCACTGAGCCCTTCCCTTCATCCACTTCAATGATCCTACGGTTGGGAAACACCAGAGCCGAGGTGTCATCGACTCGATGCGACGACATCAGTCCAGAGACAATCCGCATCCGTTCGGATGAAATCGGACGCAGCAATGAGGAGCTGTCACTTTGCAATGACACAGGCAACGAGCATCCCAACACATCGAGGGTTGTTGCAAACATGTCTGCCTGCGAAACAGGCGCTCCGCTCTGCTGTTCCAGACGCGCCACAGCATCAGGCGGAGGAAACACAAACAAAGGATTTCGGATCACATTCTCCGTATAGCCACTGTTGAAACGTGACGACTGCCCCAAATTCTGACCATGATCCGACGAATAAAAAACCCACGCACGCGGATGATAGGCACGCACCACTTCCATCAGCTCACGCATATAGGCATCGAACTGAACCACCGTGTTGTCATAGGCATTGTCATCGTTCGGCGTCAGCTCAGGAAGAAATTTTTTGAAGTGCGCGAGAGAGTGCTGCGCATAGGGATAGTGACTGCCATCCATATGCAGCGCGAGAAAGAACGGTGACTGAACCGTCTTCAAATAGGGGATCGCACCTTCGGTGAGGACTTTAAAATCCTCAGCGCCTTTAGACACTGCCGCATTGCGATCAAAATCAATGCCGGAACGGTACCAGTCCACATTTTCATTGATGATGATTTTGTCCTGATTTCCCCAGCGCAACTCCTGTGCACCGATGTACGCCGTCCGCAATCCCGCTTTCTTGGCAAAATCAAAAATGGAAGGTGATCTGTACAAGCGTCCGTCTTTATCAGGACCCTGCAATCCGAAGAACAGATAGGGAACGGAAATTCGTGTCACCGTTCCTATGCTGACAGCGTTGTTGAATCGGACGAGGCGCTCCTCCTGCCATTCTTTAAGGAGAAACTCCGTGGTCTTTCGTTCGTATCCGTAGAGCGAGGTACGGGATGCCACCAGCGACTCACCGACCACCCAAATCACGGACGGAGCAGTCTCCTGCACTGTGCGAGACACACATTTCAAATTTGTGAAATTGCGTTGGCCTCGGACTTCATTGCCCGAAAAATACCTTGGTGTGCGAAGAAGGTCAGTGAAGGCCACGCTGGCACTCAGCAAGGAGTGCTGCAAGACAGGAGCAGCCGCCCAAGAAAATGTTCCCAACAACAAAGAAGCAACAAAGCACACCATCCCTGCGGCCAATCGCGGAACGGAGACCCGAGGCCGACGGCCCATGATCGAAAAAACAAACAAGAGCGCAAAAAACGACGGAAACATGCGCAGCACTGTCTGCAAAAGCGAAAGATTCTCGCTTGCCAGCTCAAAAAAAAGCTGCGGATTTTCGATAACAAATCGAACACTGAACGAAGAGAATGGCTTTTGATAAACGAGAAAATGGTTGACCTGCACAACGAAGACAACCAACACAACCAACATCATGGCAGCAAGGAGCGCCCACCACGATCGCACCTTGCCGCGCGACTGCAGAAGACTGAGCGGAGCTCCGCAAACAACAAGAGCCCCGAATACAAAGCAGCCTGAGGCCAACTGGTTCGCCCAGAAGCGCCAACTCGTAATGTCCGAAAGCTGGAGAGCTGAAATGCGGATGGTCAGCAAATCAAGGAGCAAGAGAGCCGGAACCGCCCACCAGAGCTGCAAACAAGCGCCCGCGCGCTTGTGAGAGGAGACGAGGGATTCGCTCACCAAGAAAGAACTCCTCAGACGACGGGCAACGACCAATTCTCCAAGGTGTTCTTGACTGTCGACAGGAACTTCCCGCTGTCCGAGCCATCAATCACACGATGGTCAAAACTCAGTACAACGTGGCACGTTGTCCGAATGGCAATGGCATCGTTGACCACCACAGGTTTCTTCACCATGGCACCAATTCCCATGATTGCAACTTGCGGCTGGTTGATGATCGGCTGTCCGATGATGGTGCCAAACCCGCCAAAATTGGAAATGGAAAACGTTCCACCCTTCACGTCGTCAGGCGCCAGTTTCTTATTGCGTGCTTTGCCTGCAAGTGATTCGAGCTCACGTGCCAAGCCGACGAAGCTGCGCTCGGTTGAGTTCTTGATCACGGGGACAATCAGCCCCCAATCAAGAGCTACGGCAATTCCGAGATTGACGTCTTTCTTGTAGATGATGGTGTCACCGTCCACGCTGGCATTCACAATGGGCACAGCTTTGATAGCTTCGAGAGCAGCATGCATGAAAAAAGGCATAAAGCTCAGCTTGAAGCCATGGAGTGACTCAAATTTATCTTTAAATTTGGCTCGCAGGTCGACGACTTTCTGCAAGTCGACTTCAATGACGCTCGTGACGTGCGGGCTCGTCCGTTTGCTCATGACCATGTGCTCAGCAATCTTCTTGCGCATCTGGGTCATGGGAACACGTTCCACGCGAACGCCGTCAAGAAGACCGGAGATCTGACCACCCGTCGAATCGACCGCTGATCCGGACGCCGTTTTAACCGCAGAAAAAGCGGCCTGTGCGGCAGAAGCAACAAGACCGCTGCCCGTGCCTTTGGCAGCCTCCATGTAGCTCACCAAATCCTGTTTGTTGATGCGGCCATGTTCACCGCTGCCGGACACTTTGCTGAGGTCAATATTGTGCTCGGCTGCCATCTTCCGAACGAGAGGACTGCTCTTCACGGCTCGGTTTGAATCTTCGGCAATCGATTCTGCTGCAGCTGCAACAGATTCTTTTGCTGCCGGAGCAGGAGCAGCTGCGGCTGGCGTCGGCACTGCTGCAGGCGCAGCCTGAGCAACGGGGGCCGGTGTTGCACTCGTCGCAGCTCCAGATTCATCGACAATGGCCACGACCGAGTTCACCGCGACCACAGAGCCCTCAGCTGCGAGCAATTGCACCAAAGTCCCACTCACGGGAGACGGGATTTCGGTATCCACTTTGTCTGTGGAAATTTCAAAGAGAATCTCTTCTCTTTGGATTTTGTCACCAACCTTTTTATGCCACTTGGTCAGTGTTCCCTCGTTGATGGATTCACCCATCTGGGGCATCAGTACATTGGTGGCCATGATCTTTGTTCTCCGTCAGATATGGATTGCGTGTCCTTTGGCGGCATGCGCTGCTTCAAGGATCGTCTCGGAGATGGTCGGATGCGGATGGATGGTGTGAGCCAATTCATCGATCGTCATCTCGAGATTGTTGCCCAAGCTGAATTCTGCAATGAGTTCTGTTGCTTTGGCGTGCACAATATGCACACCCAAAATTTCGCCATATTTTTTGTCGGTGAGAATTTTCACGAAACCATCAGACGCATCTTCAATGCGCGCCTTGGCGATGGCGGAAAAGGGAAATTTCCCGACGCTGTACTCGCGCCCTTCCTTCTTCAAATCCTGTTCGCGATGACCAATGCTGGCCACTTCAGGATAGGTATAAATTGCACCGGGGTTGGTGAGATAATTGATGGGAGTGCGCTTCTTGCCGCAGATCACGTCGACCGCAAACATTGCCTCTGCCGATGCCGTGTGAGCCAGCTGAGGAGTCGGGATGATGTCGCCCACAGCATAAACGTTGGCAGCGGAGGTCTTGTAGGTTTTCAAATCAACCGGAATGAATCCGCGTGCATCGGCCTTGATGCCCACCGTTTCCAAGCCGATGTCTTCCGTCACAGGCGCGCGTCCGACGCTGATGAGTGCTTTCTCAAACACGCGAGGAGCTGTTTCGCCTTCGACCTGAACTTCCACTTTGCCGCCTTTGGCGGTGATGCTTTTCACCTTCACGCTCGTGAAGATTTCGACATTTTGCTTCTTGAGTGCTTTGGCAAGCTCGGCTGCCGTCTCGAAGTCTTCCGTCGGGACAAGCTGCTCGCTCATTTCGAAAATCGCAACCTTGGAGCCAAAGCGGCCAAAGCAGGAAGCGAACTCAGAGCCCACAACTCCGCCACCCAGAATCGCGAGACTCTCGGGAACCTTGTCGATATAGAGAATGTGGTCGGAACTGAGGATGTCTTTGCCGTCGATTTTGATATGAGGCAGTTCGCGGACTTTGGAACCCGTCGCGAGAATGATGTTCTTCGCCTGAATTTTGCTCTTTGAACCGTCTGCGGCAGTCACTTCGACGGTGTTGGCGCCGGCAAGACGCCCCATCCCGCGAATGACGTCCACCTTGTTCTTCTTCATGAGAAAGGCAACGCCACCGTTCACATGTTTTACGATTTCGTCTTTGCGCTTATTCACCTGAGGGAAATCCAAGGTGATACCGCCGGGTTTGTCGGCACCGGCTATTTTGACTCCATAGGACGCCAGCTTGCTCGCCTTGTCGAACATGCTCGCTGAATGCAGCATCGCCTTCGTCGGGATACAACCCACATTCAGACAAGTGCCTCCGAGCCAGTCTTTTTTCTCGATAAGCGCGGTTTTAAGACCGCTTTGCGCACCATGGATGGCAGCAACGTAGCCCGCAGGGCCACTTCCAATCACGACGAGGTCATAAGATGTGGACATTTTTAATCTCCTGGGTCATAACACGCGGGCCTGTGCCGCCCGGGCTTGCTATCTAGTCCTGCCACTCCGAAAAGGCAACTCACCAGCGGGATGACACCCATGAGCTACACCTCTGTTCCAGATACCTTCGTGCACGAATTGATGCTGCGAAAAATTCCTCTCCGCATGGAGTTTGTCACTTCTGCAAGCCGGCTGGAGGAACTTCCCCCTCCGGAGCTTCCTGAGCTGGCCATCGTCGGGCGAAGCAATGTGGGTAAAAGCTCATTGCTTAACTTTATTGCAGGTCAAAAGCAGCTCGCCCGTGTCAGTGCCACACCTGGGCGCACGCAGCTCATGAACGTCTTCAGTGCCGAGAAGAACGTCTTCCGCCTTGTCGATTTGCCGGGGTACGGTTTTGCCCTTTCTCCGCGGGAAACGCAGGCGCACTGGGCCGATGCCATGCGTGTGTTTTTCGAAAGGCGTTCCTCTCTCCTCGGCGTGCTCTTCCTGATGGATGTGCGCCGTGAAGTCACGGAAGAAGACATCCAACTCGTCCAATGGTTTCTGGGACGCGGATTGGGAGTCCTGCTGATCCTCACCAAATGCGACAAGTTCACGAAGGCCCAACTGGGTGTTGTCATCCGACAACGGAATCAACAACTCGGATTGCCTCCGGGGATGGTCGTTGCAACAAGCACGTTGCAAAAGCTCGGATTGCCGGAAGTCATGAGCGGACTCGCAGGACTCCTTCAGGCAGAACCCCGCAGACTATGACGCAAATCAGAACGGTGAAAAAACTGCGACGCCGCGGACAAAACACCGCACGCGGGTGGCTGGCGCTCGCCGTCAAAACATTTGCGCGCACGTTGGAATCCAGTGCGCCACACACTTCGCGCGAAGATGTTCACACCCAAGTGATGACCTTCACCCGTCAAATCCTGCAGAGTTTGGAGTCTGAACCGCGGTGCGCAGAACCCGTCTCGCAGCTTCTCGATGCAACGCTGCAAATGCTCAACAAAGAGCTCGGTGTGCCTTCTCCCGAACGCGACGAAGCCCTGCAGCGCCGCCTCACGACATCAAAAAAAACTCTCGACAACTCAGAAGCAGAGGACAACTTCAAAGGCCTCACCCCTTTAGAAAAACTTGCGCCCTTGCCACCGCGGCAGGAATTGCCGGCTCTTTTGCGCACAGAGGATGGAAGTTTGAGTGCCGCAACAGTAGACGCTCTCCGCGATTTTCATCCGGAAATCGTTTTGTATGCCCCGCAAATCCCCCCAAATACGGGCACGATTGCCCGTCTCTGTGCCGCTTTCTCGTGCCGTCTCCACCTCATCGAACCTCTGGGTTTCGACGTTTCGGAAAAAAGCTTTCGGCGTGCGGGGCTGGACTACTGGCCGTTTGTTGAACTTTACGTGCACAGCGATTGGGACTCTTTCTTGAAAACCCGCCCTGCGAGACGCATCGTTTTTGTGGAAACCGGTGGGCAGAATTCGCCCTCGACGTTCTCCTACCGCCCCGGCGATTTGCTCGTGTTTGGTTCCGAAACCACAGGAATCCCTCGGCACATTTTGTCCACCTGCAAAGAATCCCAACGTGGGCATCTTGTTACGATACCGATGTTTGATCGGGGTGTGAGAAGCTTGAACTTGGCCAACAGTGTGTCCATTGTGGCGCACTGCGCGCTGGCCGATTTGCATGCGAACTTTTCCGGAGCCTAGCTCGCGGCGCAGGAGGAACGATGCGCATCGCATCACGACCCCTTGTGGATCGTGGATCATATTTGGCTGCAGAGTTGCTCACACTCGGGATTGTGATCCTCGTGGGGCTTTCTTTGGCGCATTTTGTTGCCGTTGGAAGTGCACCTTTTGTCGAATCGGTGCCCATCAGTGCTGAGCTCCATCACTTGCCGGAATACGCAGCTCTTTCGTTGACGAGAAGCCTCATAGCGCTGATCATCAGTTACTCGTTCGCCATCTTTTATGGAACAGTCGCAGCGCGCAGCGAACGCAATGAACGACTCATGATACCGGTGCTCGATGTTTTGCAAAGCTTGCCTGTCCTCACCTTCCTCCCCGGATTTGTGCTCGCCCTCACCAGCCTTTTTCCGCACAGCCGCTGGGGATTGGAGCTTTCCTGTATTCTGATGATTGTCACGGGACAGGTGTGGAATCTGGTTTTCGCATACTACGAGAGTCAGCGGACGTTGAATCCGGAGCTCAAGGAATATGCCTCCGTCGCGCGTCTTTCTCCCATGGAACGCTTGACCAGACTCGATTTGCCGAGCGCCTTGAGCCCGCTCGTTTACAACGGAATGATGTCGATGGCAGGCGGTTGGTTCTTTCTCACCCTCTGTGAAGGGTTCGTGCTCGGCGACAAAAACTACCGACTGCCGGGGCTTGGGAGTTTCCTCAGCGTCACTTTTGAACAACAACAATACTCTGCCTTTATTGCCGGCTTGATTTGTCTTGTTCTCATGGTCTGGGGTGTGGACTTTCTCCTGTGGCGTCCTCTGATCGCATGGAGTTCCCAGTACAGGGAGAGCGGCGAGAGCGATTCATCACGTGCCGAAAGATCGCTTTTTCTCGAGCTGTTGAGAAAGTCAAAGCTGTCACAGACCGTTGGCGATGCGTGGTCGGTGACTCTGACCCACATGCGCGACTTTGTCCGCCGCAAAAAAATCAACAGCGGGGTTTTGCTGAATACGACGGTGGATCTCGGTCAGTTGAAAAGCGGTTGGCGCCTGATGAGCAACCCCACCCAGCTCATTGAGGCCAAAACAAAGGCTCGCTTGGGCGAACAGATCCGTGCCTTCGCACGCTGGTTTTCAGGATTCCTCGTGGGTGGTGTGGTCTTTTTGCTGCTCCCTGCCTTACCGAATGTCGCGGCCAACATGGCCACTGTGACGCGTTCTGATTGGCTGGAACTCACCAACGCTCTGGCGTTGACGTTCATCAAAGTTCTCGGGGTCATCGTTTTTGCCACGCTCTGGACAGTTCCGGTTGGACTTTGGGTCGGTAAGTCGCCGAAGGTGAGCCGTTACGTCGCTCCGGTGATTCAAAACCTCGCTGCCTTTCCGGCTCCTGTGGTCTATCCACTGATTGCCATGAGTCTCGCGAAATCCAACATGAATGCCGTTTTCGTGGCAACTCTGCTCATGACCATCGGCAACCAATGGTACATGCTTTTCAATGTGATCTCCGGCGCAAGTCGAATCCCGACAGAATTGCAGACCGTGGCAAAAGTCTTTCGGTTTTCACTCTATGACCGCTTCACGAAACTTTATTTTCCGGCCATTTTTCCATCCCTGCTGACTGGCTGGATCACCGCGGCCGGAGGCGCATGGAACGCCAGTATCGTCGCCGAAATTGTCGATTTCCCCGGCGGCCGGTTGCGTGCACCGGGTATCGGAGCAGAAATCACCGAAGCCACCACGCATGGACACTACCAACGGCTTGTGGCTGCCATCATCGTCATCACGATTGCGCTGATCATTCTCAACCGCACCGTATGGCGCACGCTCCACCAGCATTCCGAGTTTCTGAAACAATGAAGGTACGTTGAATTTTGAACGGGTGAGAAACATGTTGAACGCGATTGCTCATAACTCAGAAACGCAGGCTCCCACGGGGAAACGCAAGCCGATCGTTTCCGTCCGTTCGCTCTGCCGCGACTTTGTGCGTCCCAACGGCAATGTTGTGGCTGTTCTCGAGGGCATCAATCTGGACGTCTATGACGGCGAGTTTCTCGCAATTCTCGGAACGTCCGGTTCCGGCAAGTCCACACTCCTCCGTTGCATGGCCGGCCTGTTGAAGCCCACGCGTGGCTCAGTAACCTACACACAGCCTGATGATCCCAACGATCCGCTGGTGTCGTTCGTGTTTCAAAATTTTGCCTTGTTTCCTTGGATGACAGTGCGTGAAAATGTCGAGATAGCTGTCCGGCATCTCCCCAAAAACGAGCGCAGCGCCCGAATCGACAGCATTTTGGAACTCGTGGGTCTCGCCAGTTATGAAGGCGTCTACCCGCGAGAGTTGAGCGGTGGGATGAAGCAGCGGGTCTCGCTCTCCCGTGCCATGGTCGGCGAGCCGATGGTCCTTTTTCTTGATGAACCCTTCAGTGCACTTGACCCCCTCACCAGCGAATCTCTGCGGGCCGAAATTGGCCGCCTCTGGCTGCAGCCGGAGCGAAAAATCCGAGCTGCCGTGCTTGTCACGCACAATCTGGATGAAGCCATGCAACTGGCCGATCGGGTCATCATTCTGCAGGCCAACCCCGGCATGATCTACCGCACCTTTGAGGTCCCCATTGCGCGGCCGCGCAACCCGAACACCGAAGAATTCAAGAAGCTTGAAGATGACTTGGAACGGCTCTTCGGGGAACTGCAACTGGGCAGAATGCTCTCCGAGCATGAGGAAGAACACCATCCCGCGGCCGAACAGGAAACGGCGCCGAAAGCAGTCCAAGCCAATCAGGCAGCTCAGCCTGCACCATCGGGCAGCGCATCAACTGCCAGCCCCGAACGCCCACGCAGGACCAAACCCATCATCAACACGAGCCTTGTTCTCGTAGAAGGTCTGCTGACCCGTCTCGCAGAAGAGGAAATCGGCATGGACCTGTATGACCTTGCTGATGACATGGGACAAAGCGTCGACCACGTACTCCCCGCAGTGGCTTCGGGCGAACTCCTTGGCCTGCTCTACACCCCGGGAACGCGGCTCGTCTTGACCGAAACCGGCCGTACCTTTGCGCACGAGCAAGATCCGCTCCTTCGACGAGCAATTTTACGGGAGGCGTGTTTGAATCTCCCTATAGTTGCATCCATTTACGAGCTTGTTAAAGGAACGCAGGGCGAAGGTTTGGAGAAGAGCATTGCATTGGAACAGATCGTGATGATGCTGCCGTTTGAAGATCCCGACGTCCAGTTCGAAGCTTTGCTGAAATGGTGCCGCCACGTCAACCTGATGAGCTACGACGCGGCAAGCTCCTGTCTGTATGCTGAGGACTGATCGATGGAAAAACGTAAAGCAAAGACGTGAACAACGTCGCAGAGGAAGACAGAGACAGTGTTCAAATTGAACCGCTCCGAGGGGGGCGGTCGGAGGCGAAAACGGTGAACGAAAATTTTTCCACCATTTTTCAGGCGAACGCAGCATTTGTTGAAGAGATGTTTCTCAAATACCGCGAGAATCCGATGTCCGTCAGCGAAGGATGGCGCGCGTATTTTGAAGGCTTTCATGAAGGCTTCGAAACTGCCGTCCGGCTCAAGCCTGAAGAACAACACAACGGCAATGGCCATGCTCTTCATGCAGCCGCCGATCAGTCGGTCTCGCCGGACCATATGGTATTTGAGCAACACGCGGCAGCTCTCGTTCAAGCTTACTGCGCTTTCGGTCATCTGCAGGCCAACCTGAATCCACTCGGAATAGCTCCGGCCGCTCACCCTGCTTTGGCTTTGGAAACTTTTGGTTTCTCGCCGTCCGACCTCGGTCGCACCACAGCTGCAGGACAACGTTTGGGCCTGTCACACTGCACGTTGGGAGAACTTCTTTCTGAGCTCACAGCTCGCTTTTGCTCGACTGTCGGTGTTGAATTTGAACATCTTGCCGACCCTTCGGAGCGTGATTTCCTCTACTCTGCACTCAAAGAATTGAGCACCTCACCGGACAATGACACGCGCCTCGCGCTTTACACTGAACTCGCAAAAGCCGATGCACTTGAAAAAACAATCGCCACAAAATTCATTGGTAAAAAACGCTTTTCTATTGAAGGAGCCGACACACAAATCCCTGCACTTGAAACAGTGTTTCAAACGGGGGCTCGTTTGGGTGTGAAAGAATTTCCGTTGGCAATGGCACACCGTGGACGCCTGAATATTCTTGTCAACTGCGTGCACAAGCCACTCGAACAACTTTTTGCCGAATTCGAAGGTTACCCCCACGACGGTCTGGAGGGTGACGGCGACGTGAAATACCACGGCGGTCACGAAGCAGAACGGACCACGCGCGACCGACAAAACATCCGAGTTTCTTTGTCGTTCAACCCGAGCCATCTTGAATTTGTTGATGCCATTCTCATGGGAGAGGCGCGAGCCAAACAGATGGTGCATCACAACGGCGACTGCAAAGCCGTCCTGCCTGTCGTGCTCCACGGCGACGCAGCATTTGCAGGGCAAGGCGTCGTCTACGAAACTCTCCAGATGATGAAACTCGACGGGTACTCGGTGGGAGGCATGATTCACATCATCGCCAACAACCAAGTCGGCTTTACGACGAATCCTAAAGACGGGCGCTCCGGCCTCACTGTGGCAGATATTGGCAAAACAGTTCAGGCGCCGATCTTCCACGTCAATTCTGATGATGTGGAAAAGCTCCACACTGTCATGAAGATTGCCACCGAATACAGGCAGCGCTTTGCCAAAGACGTCATCGTTGAAATCGTCTGCTTCCGCAGACACGGACACAATGAAACCGACGAGCCGCGCTTCACGCAGCCGACACTCTACAAACGGGTTGATGCCAAACCATCACCTTACGAGGCTTATGCCCAAACCCTCGCGCAGCGAGGACTCGGTGAGGCCTTCACGCCAGAGGCTCTCACGACGGTCTACAACAGTTTGAAAGCCGAAATGAATGCCGTCTACGACCGCGTGAAGAATGAAAAAATCAAGTTAAAAAACAACGCATCTCACCGCGGCTTCGAAAAGCTCAAACGACACGTCTCAAGCGCAGACATGCTCAAAAGCTTCAGTGCCAAAGTCAAGATCAACGCATTGAAGAAATTGGGCGGACAACTTGTGGAAATGCCCGAAGGCTTTGTCCCCAACGCAAAACTCGCGCGCATCATCATCGGCGAGCGCCGTGACATGGTCGATGAGAAAAAACGAATTGACTGGGGCATGGGCGAACTTTTGGCATATGCCACCCTTCTCAATGAAGGTTTCAGTGTGCGCTTGGCGGGCCAAGACGCCCGACGCGGTACCTTCAGCCACCGCCATGGCACTCTCACCGATGCCGAAACGGCGCAGCACTTCACTTCACTCGACAACTGCGTCGCCCAAGATGCGCGGGTTGAAATCTGGGACAGCCTGTTGTCTGAGACGGCAGCCATGGCTTTCGAGTACGGCTACGCCACGCAGCACAGCAAAGCTCTTGTGATCTGGGAAGCACAGTTCGGCGACTTCGCCAACGGCGCCCAAGTGATCATCGACCAATTCATTGTCTCCGGCGAAAGCAAATGGGGGCAAACACAGAGCCTCGTTCTGCTTCTTCCCCATGGCTATGAAGGGCAAGGCCCCGAGCATTCGAGCGCCCGCTTGGAGAGGTTTCTGCAAATGGCTGCCCAAGGCAATATGCAGGTGTGCTACTTCACCAATGCAAAACAACTTTTCCATGCCCTGCGCAGACAAGTGCTCCGTGATTTCCGCAAGCCTCTCATTGTCATGACACCCAAGAGCTTTCTGCGCCACCCCCGTGCGACGACAACATTCGAAGAACTCGCTGAAACCCGCTTCGAGGAAGTGTTGGCCGATCCGCGCAGCGAGTTGAACGCTCAGGCTGTGACGCGTGTCCTGCTCTGCACAGGCAAGATCGCTCATGATCTTCTCGACTCCGCGGAAAAACCTGAGAACAAGGCAACCGCCGGCACGACAGCAGTGGTGCGTGTGGAGCAGTTGCACCCTTTTCCGCAAGCGCAATTGGAAACTGTCCTCAAGCAGTATCCGAAGGCAAAACAATGGGCGTGGATCCAAGAGGAACCTCGCAACATGGGAGCTGCGACCTTTGTGATCCCAAAAATTGAAAAGACACTCGCCGAAGTGAGTGCAAAAGCCCGACTCGACTACATCGGCCGCAGCGAGCGTGCGAGCCCGTCAGTGGGTCTCGAAAAACGTCACCTTCTGGAACAAGACCAGATCATCCAAGCCGGCTGGAAATCAGATTCCGGCGTGGAAATCTGATCGACAGCCCACCCCCTCCCTGCCCGATCTGGCCCAAGGCTCCGCCTTTCTTTCATATTCGAAAGGTTCGATTCAAAAGCTTGCCGGTCGGCCAGTCGTCTGCGACAGAGACTCGCAGGAAAAACAATCTGTCTTACATTATTTTTTAATGTGAGTCTCTCAGGGAGGTCACGTCCATGCCAACGCCCCACCCAACAGCTCCGGAATGGAACACTGAAATCTGCAGTGCAGAAAACATCGCTTTCCTGATGCTCTCGGAAGTTCTGCGGGCCAGAAGTCAGGATATCTTGGACAACCTCAAGCAAGAGAGCATCGACGTCAATCGGCTCCGGCGCTTGGCCTTGCACCTCCGGCTCTCTGCTGACGACCTGATCCGAGGATCAGGCTTGGTGAAAAACGATTCAACACAAAAAACAACCATTCCCAATGAGAACGAACGGGAACCCGCTTCTGTGCAAGCCGTCGTCGACCTCTGCCTCATTGCTGCCCGTCATCGTTTGTCTGAAATGAATCTGTTGCTCGAATCTTCGAATGCTCCCGCGGATCTCTTCGTCGCCGGCAATCCTTGGGAACTGTCTTACGCGCTGTTTTTGGCCCTCATTCATGCAGGCCATGCCGCATGCCAACGCCCGCAGCTGCCATGGATGTCTGCGTCTTCCAATGAGC
Source organism: Pseudomonadota bacterium (assembly GCA_041184525.1). GTDB lineage: Bacteria > Bdellovibrionota_B > Oligoflexia > Silvanigrellales > Silvanigrellaceae > RFOM01. The sequence goes on from JBEGJP010000210.1 coordinate 27,883, forward strand.
GCCAAATCCATCTGCGCATCCATCCGGCAGAAGGATTTGTGGACCTGATCATTCCAACTCACCAACCTCTTGATCCTGACTCCAGCGAAGAAATCGAGAGCGAATCGCAGGCGGCACCCTCAGGACGGATGAAGCGAAAAGAATGGTTCTGTTTCCGGCGTCTGTTGGAAACCAACAACACGCAAGTCCAAATCCAGCGCGAGAGTTCCCAGAGTGAACCTCGTTACCTCACGGTTCTCCGTCTCCCGACGTTCCAACCGGGACACGAGGATCCGCTTCAGTTCATCAAAGTGTCTTCACCCGATGAGATTCTTTCACAAGAGAGCTGATGAGCGTCTCCCATGCTTCGAATGAATGGACATCACCTTCGAATTTGCGGCCGTTGACAAAAATACTGGGAGTTCCAGAAACTCCGAGGCGCTCTCCTTCCTTCACATCTGCTTCGATGAGTTTTTGAGTTTCAGGTGAATTGCGACACGCCTGAAAGGAGGGCAGCGGGAGCCCGAGTGACTTGCCCATCTCATCAAAAATGCCATCCTGTGAAAAACGCTCTTGAGCATCAAAAGCCCATTTCTTGGCCTCAGACAGTTTACCCTGCACTGACGCACAATACACGGCTGCGGCCGCCTGACGTGACTGCTTGTGGAAGCTGAGAGGAAAATGCCGCACTTCCCAGCTCAAATTTTTGCCCAATTTTTGAATGACCTCCTGACTGACAGAGGACAGTTTTTTGCAATAGGGACATTGGAAATCTGTGAATTCAACCACCCGCACGGGCGCAGATGAATCGCCAATCACGGCTTGGGTGCTCTTTGAGATTTTGAAGACGGGAGCAACGGGAGCTGCCGAGACCAGTCGAATCTCGCCTTTTTCAATAGCGGTGTCAGTTGCTTCCGTGAGCAGCCTGACTCGGCTCTGCTGACTGAGATATTTCTTCATCACCTTACGTTTTTCTTCTGCTGACAGCGATTGCAAACTCTTTTCGTCCTTGAACTTCTCCAGAGATTTTTCGATCTCGGCGGATGAGGGATCGTAGCTTTTGTTCAACCACTTTTCTTCAGCCGCATAGGGATTGTCTGAGGTATTCAACTTCTCGTGGGGTTTGCTTTTCTCATCTACGAAGCGCTGTCTTGCGAACGATTCGATGGTTTTAAACCGGTTGACTTCCAGTTCGTAAAGTCGCGCCTGTTCCGACGGGGAGAGATCATCGCCCGTGAACGATTTTCCGCCCACTGAGAAAAGGGGATTCGGTTCTGCTGCGGACGCAGCGAAACAAAAGCTCAGGCACACAAATGAACCTGCAACAAAACGGATGGCAAAATTTCTGGGCACAAACTTCATCGAAAACCTCCTGAAAATCTGCTTCCCGAAAGAAGAGTCTGCGCACGATAGAGGTACCGTGATTGGGTTGACAAGTGATGATTCAAGAGAAAAAGGTAATACTCAATGACTCAAATTAAAATGATTCAATGACCGGCACTCCGCCGGCGAAGAGCAGGCTTTCAATAGCTGCCGGTTCTTTTGCGCTTCCATTTCTTATGAGCCACCATCCGGCGCAGATAGTAGTTTTGTTGCACCAGCAGCTCAGTCCGTTCAGCCTCAAAATTCAGGATGCGCGAACGAGAGATCCCCAACCCCAGTCCCATGACAATCCCCAGAAAAATCGCCACTCCGGACAAGGCCGTCAGTAAAGGCAAAACAAATGACTGCGTCTCGGGATTCATGAACTCAGCAAACCATGGAGGCTGAGCTCTGTACAATTCTGCAGCCACTTTGCGCAGCACGTAAAACGGAGCAGCAAAGGCGAGCCCCGTCAACACGGGGTAAACGACCAAGACCCACCGCGCAGATCTGCGCCACGCTTTGATACGCCGAAAATGTTCCGCATAATTCTTTTTCATAAAATTTTCGAAAGGATTTTTCCTCTCAACTGATTTCACTTTAGGCTTCTTTGATGCGGGCGGAAGACTCTCCGACCACGGAGTCTCCTGCTTCCTGCTTATCCCTCTTTGTGTTTCTTTTTCTTCCATAACCACGATCCTTTGCACAGTTTCAAAAAAATCGAACCGTAATACTTTCAGTCGCCACGATTTTAATACCCGAGAGTCCGGCCGAATCGAGAACGCAGCAGACGCTCTTCCTCAATCTTTCTCTGATTCACGAGGTCAATTTTGTTCACGACCGCTTCGCTCATGCCTCGCCACTCGGCGATCACTTCACGCCAACCGCGCGGAAAAAGAAGACGCAATTTTGCGAGACGCCAATAGCCGGGGAAGTAATCGTGCCGTTCGGTCGACCAAAGCCCGAGAAAAAGGATGACAGGGCCGGACGCCAATCCGATACAAAAGGCCAGAACGCCATTGAGCTGTGGCCACAACGACAAGAGGATCGCCTTGACGCTCAGACTCCCCAACGCAATCCAAATGGCAAAAACATACATCCCGTGAGCAATTTTCATTGTCGCCAAGACATCCCTGTCGCGTGTGCTGACGTCTGCCAGAAAACCCGCGATCCTTTGCGGGATGAACCAAACAAAGAAACTCAAGTACTCGACCGGAGCGGCCACAAGAAAATACACCAGCCCGCGGGTGAAAATCATCTTGAAGAAAGATCGCTTCTTCTCATGCGCTTCGCCCCAGATGATATGCGACGGCGAGATATCCATCGCCAAGAGCATCCGTCTCATCGTCTGAACCCGCGCCAAAAAGACGGGATCCTTTTCGAACTCCGGTCGGTAGGTGTCCACAAAAAGGCGAAACTCACGGGCACTTTGAGGCGGTCTTCCGTAGGCAATTTCGAACAAAAACAGCCAATTTCTCTTCTCATCCCAAGTTGTGAACTGCGCCAAAGCATCCAGTATCGAGTGCCGCAGGGCATTCATCAGGTCGTCTACGGGAGTCTCGCTGCTGGTGACTGCGATGGGCTCACAGAAGTGAAGTGCAATGTCCGAACGGTATTCATCTTTCTCAAAATAATCGATGGCCACAGGTTGGAGGACAACGGTAAATTTCTCATCTTTGGCATGTGTCATGGCTTGAAGTGCCATTCTCGCTATGCCCGTTTTCAAAGGCTGCAAGTTCGGGAGATCATGACTCACGCCTTCCGGAAAAATCAAAATGCGGTCGCCCGCGATGAGCGCTGAGGTGACTGCCTGAAAGGCCTCTGAATTCGCGTTGGCCCGCCATTCTTTCTCGCTCACTCCTTTTTCCATCGCCTGTTTATAGGCTTGCGCTTCAATCATCATGTCTTGGGTTCTGCGCACCGGAATGGCCCGCGTCATCTCCAAAAGAGGGCGCATGATCGGATGGGCCCAAAGGGTGTGCTTTGAAATAGGCCGCAACGGGACAGGTGTCAGCGCCATCATCAACGCAGGATCAACAATCCCGCTCTGGTGGTTGGAGGCCCAAATGGCATGCGGACCCACATAAGGTGTTCCGGACAGGGAAATGCGACGAAAAAAAATACGGCTGAGCGCTTTGGCCAGAACTCGCAGCATTCAATCTCCAAGGTTTTGAGCTGTCCTGATTTTAACGTAAGATGGCCACCTTGAGCAGGCGCGCGCTGTCAATCCATCAGCAGGCCTGCAGTGCTGCAACTTGGGTCAGGAGATGGGCTTTGCCACAATCAAACCTTTCAACACACCTGTCATGGACGCATGCGGGTGAAAACCGCACCGCCACACTCCCCTTGGAATGTTGCGTCCGGCAGCACGGTTCTGTGCCGCGGCGCGTGATTGTCGCTTTGCACGGCTTTGGAGACAACGCGCGCAACTTTGCTTCCATTGCCGATGAAATGCCTCTTAATGAAACACTCTGGATCTGCCTGCAGGCGCCGGAGGCGCCACCTTTCCCCGGCGACGGAGGACAATGGTACGAACTCTTTGGCAATCCGCACCCGCAACTCAAGCAATCCTGTGAGAAGGTGAAAGACTGCCTTCTGAAGATTCAGCAGAGCACGCAGGTGCCTTGGAATCGCATTCTGCTCTTTGGCTTCTCGCAGGGGGCATTCGTGTCGCTCCTCACAGCTCTGACCATGCCCGACCAGTTGGGAGGGGTGGTCGCTCTCAGCGGGTATCTGGCACAGGCCCACAGGATCAAACTTCCTGCACCGGAACGGACGTCGCTTCCTGTCTTCCTCGCGCATGGCATGCATGATCAGGTTGTCTTTCCGGCCCAGCATTTTGAAACAAAAGACATCCTCGAGAACTTCGGCTTCACGCGCATCACGGCTAAAACCTACCGCGGGCTGGCCCACAGCCTGAGCGGAGAGGAAATCTTCGACATCAAAACTTTTATCGAGGCACTCCCTTGAGCCACAAACTCATCCCCGATGCGAAGTCGATCAATTTGCGCACGGACGACCTCACGATGCTCTCAGAGGTGGAGCGTTCACTGGCGCTGGAGCAGGCTCGACTTCAACTCGAGCATCGCTCACAGGGAGGAATGAATGCCTACCTTGTCAGCATTGAACTTGTCGAAGACGACCCGCAAGAAATCCAAGAGAGCCTTGTTGAACTTGGCAGTCTGGTCCGCTCTTTGGGCGACGAACCCGTGGGTGTCACCGTGCAAAAGCGCTCCCGCATTGTCCCTGCCACCCTGATTGGTACGGGCAAAGCAGAAGAGCTGCGCAACGCAGCACGCGAATTGAAAATCGACTACGTTGTCTTCGATCAGGAACTTTCACCTTCACAGGTGCGCAACCTCGAAACCATCATCGAACGTCCAATTCTCGATCGCGCAGGCGTCATTCTTCAAATTTTTAGGAAGAACGCAAAGACACGGGAAGCAAAAACGCAGGTGGAAATTGCCCATCTGGAATATTTGGCTCCGCGGATCTCAAATTCTTGGATTGCCTTCGAGCGACAGCGCGGAGGAGGCTCCGGCGGCACCCGCCTCAAGGGCGCGGGTGAAACACAACTCGAGCTCGACAAGCGTCGCATTCGCGAGAAAATTGCTTCTCTGAAAAAGGAACTTGAAAAAATTCAAACCGAGCGCAGCACCCAGAGAAAGCTGCGCGCGGAAGAATTCAATGTCGTACTTGTCGGCTACACGAATGCCGGTAAAACCACTCTCATGAATGCACTCACCGACAGCCACCTGTCTGCGAAAGATGCTCTCTTTGAAACTCTCGACTCAGCCGTCCGAATGCTCAAGGGCTCGCACAATCCGCGAGTGCTCGTCACCGACACGGTCGGTTTCATCCGCAGCATTCCCCACGGATTGGTTGCCAGCTTTCGTTCCACTTTGCAGGAAGCGGCCCGCGCGGACCTCCTTGTGCACGTGGTTGACGTCAGTCACCCCCGCTACAAAGACCACATCCGCGTCACCGATGACGTGCTCAAAGAGGTGGGCGCCGGCGAAGTCGACCGCATGTATGTCTTCAACAAAATGGATTCTCTGAAGGGCGAACCGCGGCTCGGTAAAATCCTCGCGAGAGCTTACAAAAACGCGGTCTGTTTGAGTGCACAACAACCGGATGACATCCGCAAGTTGCGGGACGCCTTGGTGGAATACTTCAGCCGCAACATGCTGGAGCTCACCGTGCCCGCCGGCTACGACAACTCAGCCTTGTTGGCCACCATTTATGCTCATTCACGCGTTCTGAGTACCGAGTGGACAGATGACAATGCATTCTTCAGAATCCGAGTGTCTCGCGCCTCTGCACGGCGCTACTTTTCTCCGTATCTTTCCCACGAGCAAAAAGCCGCACACGGCTTGCTTGCAGAAGACGACGAAGAGCAGCAACATCCTTCCTTGGAGTCAAACCGACCATGAGTTCTGAACAAAACTCAACCAAAGTTCCATCCACCATCGGCGATAAAACAGTCTCGGAATCGGTGCATTCCAAAATCTTGGAGCTGCGCGAGATCGAAACGCGGCTGGGGCACCTGCCGACAGAAACTTTCGCGGTCTCTGACCTCCACAAAAGGTTCAGCGATCCGTCCGAACTTTCGCACTCCACAGTGCTGGAACAACGCACTGAAATTCTTTTTCGAGAAATTGCCGGAGAGCTCCACGATGCAGGGTGGACACCTTCTGAAATCGCGCAAGCCATCAACACCACCGTGTTCTACGCAGGCGGCCCCAAATACTGCAATGAGGAAGAGGTGGCTGAGGTTCTTGGATGAACATCTCTTTTCCTGCCTGCATTTCTGAACGCGAAAACATTGGGGCCGGCACGTATTATGGAATCGGTGGCACCGCGGCTTACTTCGCACGACCGCAGTGTTTGGCCGACGTGCGTGCCTGTCTCGAGTGGGCGAGGCGCAAACGCGTTCCCGTTGCTGTGCTCGGGAGCGGAAGCAATTCGCTTTTCGCCGATGGAGTTTTCGATGGTCTCGTGATCAGCGTGTCACAACTCACCACCTGTTATTGGGAAACAGAAGACACTCTTTACGCAGAAGCGGGCGTCACAAACACCGAAATTGCGGAAGTTTGCCTCAATGCCGAACGCGCCGGAGCCGCGTGGATGTACCGCATGCCGGGCCAGCTCGGAGCTACGGTGCGCATGAATGCACGCTGCTACGGCGGAGAAATTTCCCAAATTGCGACACAGATTTTCACCATCGATGTGCATGGACAGCTTCATATCCATACCGGCGCGGAAGTCTTCCAAGGCTACAAAAAAACACTTCTGATGGAAGGACCTGAAATTGTAGTCGCGGCACGCCTTCATTTCCCCAATCGTGCACCACGCAATGAACTCCTGACCTTCATGGAAAACTGCGAGTCCGACAGGCACCGCAAGCACCACTTCGATCATCCCAGTTGCGGTTCAACATTCAAAAACAACTACAGCGTGGGTCGCCCCAGCGGTCAAATTTTCGATTCCTGCGGCCTCAAGGGAACACGCCGCGGCCAATCTGAAGTCAGCCAATTCCATGCCAATTTTGTTTGGAACCTAGGTCATGCCACCGCATCTGACATGCTCGGTCTTGCCTCGCACATGCGAGAACGCGCACAGACACTCTGTCAGGCCGATCTCGAACTCGAGGTCCAGCCGATTGGCCTTTTTGACCAGTCCATTTACCAAGCCTGTGCTCTCGATCGTCTGGGCCCCTCTGTGAATGAAGACGCAAAAAAATGGGTGGGCCTGCTGTGGCATCCTGAAAGCACGCTCCAACCCACTTCCGGAATGCCCTCTTCTGTTCTGATGGAAGCTCCGTTCCTCGGTTATTTCCGTACTCCCGGAGGCGGGCAAACCGAACTTTCCCTGCGCCTCGTCCAACTTGCGCCCCTCAGCGCAGCGCAATCCAATCCCGATGCCCCTTTCCTGCGCTGGGAAACCGTCAAGCACAACCCTGACATCGAGTGGCGCGACGTCTTTCCGATTCAATCGAAAGAACCGATCGGCTTCGTCGATGAACTTTGGTTCAGCAGCGTGTCAGAACTCTTCATCGCACATGGGAATCCCTCTTCAACTGATTATCTCGAGTTTGAGTGCACGCCGGAAGGACATTGGGTTGCGATTGCCTTCCATGGCCCACGCCAGCGCAAACCGGAGCACACAAAACCATCCGCTCAGTTGTGGCCTCAACTCTCGTTTGAGAAAAATGAAACCATGTTCGCGGTTTCTTTTCCCTATTCACTTCTCGCACCCCTCGTCCATGACGCTCACTTGCGTCTTCAAGGGTGCCTGAGTTTGGGAGGCGAAGGGTGGTTTTTGGCTCCGCACTGGGCCCCTTCAGGCAGCCTTGAAACGTGGGACACACAACAACAACCTTCTGTCAAACCGGACTTCCATCAACCACAACGCTTTTGGCGCGTTGCATTGCTCCCCTAAGCAAGCCAAACTGTGTGATTGAAACACGCTTGTTGGCATGGGGCGGGTCCTATGATGATGTGTCGGATTGTCACCGGAGACAAAAAGAAGATCTTTATCCCTGTGGTACTGGGAGCTTTCACTTTTCTCTCGTGCAAGCCCCGCAGCTACAATGAATCGCAGGCCTCTTCCGTTGCAAAGCACAACTCCACGGCTGCCGACGCCTTGGCCGCCCATCTTGTTCCTCTGTGGCCAATCCCCAAAAGCGCCGAACAGCTCAAAAACTTTCCGGCAGCAAAAGATCTTGGAGTCAGCGATTCACTTCTGCAGCGTATTCTTGAAAATGCTTTCACCGACGAATCGTCTGGACGAGCGCGCGCTCTTTCCAGTCCGGAATGCGCACAAGCCCCTTCATCTTGGCGTGTCACAGCAGCACGCTTGTCGCTCTATGAAGTCGATTTGCCGGGCAACGTGACGAGCTGGCAAACTCTGGCCCTCCAACGCGAGAGTGACCTCGCTCAACGTGTCGAACTGCACGTCACTGTGCAACCGTGGTGCCTGAGCACACGCTTGGGCCGCGACGACTTCGTCCACTCGCTCGATCATGCACTCTTGTTCACTTTTGATCTGAACTGGAAGGCGGTCTCTGCAGCTGACAAATTGTGGCTGGATGCGATCTCGGACACTCGAAAGATGTCGCCCCAACTCGCAGTTCCTGCGGAAACAAAAATTCTACCTTACGCGCGCAGGCAGATGGACATCAGCACTTCAACAACAGGCAGGAGCACACTGGTGGCCGAATGGAAAAAGGCCCTCCGCGCAGATGAACTCTCGGAAAAAAATCTTTTTCCCGACGGCTCATGGTTTGCATTGAAGCAATCGCTGGCGGCCAGCGGCTCGCTCAAAACGAACAAAACAGCTGTACCCGCACACCCTACCCTCGTCACGCAGCCCACCGCGCTGAACGGGTTCTTTAAAAAATATGTCTCTGAATCGAATCTCATCCGCGTTCGTTCACACACCACCGAAGGCCTTGGCAGCGCGCAAAGTTTTCAGCGCTGGGACCTGCGTGCCGGAAAACTCGTGCGAGTTCCACTCCAGACAACAGCCGCGCAATGGGACCGTGCTGCAAATACAATGAACCTGAGTCCACTGCTTCAGAATCCGCGCCTGTCGGTGGCACTGGGGAACGAAGAACTCCCGCTTGAGAGCAATCGTGTACTTCTGCGCGACGTCGACACAGATGCAACACCCATGGCAACGGATCTGCCGAGTCGCGAACTCATCTCACTCAATGAAAAGATTCTTGACTTCGAAAGAACATCTGTTCACACCACCCGCTGCGTCAGCTGCCATGCTCTCGATGAGGCACAAACGTTTGCCAAAGAGGAACGCTCTGTCGTCCAAAGGGGGCTCACGCCACTCCCGCTGACATTGATGGGCGTGAGTATAGATTCTCGTATCACCCTCAATCTTCGTTCTTTGCGGCAAGCTGAAGCTGACGCCGCACGATTCGTGGAAGAATCCGAACATGTCACCCAGACGACTTCAAAACAGCAGTGAATACGAATCGGCAGGTGTGTCCGAAGAGTCCCTTCAACGAAGGCACGACCTCAAGACCGCGCTTCTCACCTTGCGCTGGGTGGCGGAGATTTTTGAAAATTCTGAAGGCGAGAGACCCTCAGACGGTGTGATCGCAATGCAATTGCGAAAATCGCATGACACCCTTGAGTCTCTGCTTTCACCTTTGCTCCAAGACGAAGAGAATTCATTTCCATGATCCATCTCCTGCATCTTGACGACGACCCACTTTTTCTTTTCCGTTGCGGTCAAGCCTTCCGCGGCTCCGTGCATGTGGCCCATGTTCACTACCACACCACCCACACCGCAGACGATTTCTTTTCGAAACTGAGCGTTCTCAAGCCTCAAGCGATCTTACTCGATTTGAGTTTCGGAGGAGCTGCTTTGAAAGGTCTCGAGGTGCTCGCGCAAGTGCGTGCATCAGGCTGCACGACTCCCGTGATCATGATGTCTGCGCTGGGCTCGTCAGACATCATCCTCCAGTGTGTCCGCGCCGGTGCAACTGACTTTTTATCGAAAGGCCTTGATGAGGGTGAACTGACGTTCCGCATCGGCCGCATCCTCAACACACTGAATTCCGGCACCGATGCAGCCTTCTCGACAACAAGCCTTCCTCTTCATGTCACGGGTCGCAGTCTGAGGGAAATTCAACAACGACTGCATCGGGTCATCCGGTCGCCGATCCGTTCGGTTCTTGTGACAGGAGAGAGCGGCACCGGAAAAGAGATGGTCGCCGAAATTTTACGCTCTCTCTTGCAGTCGGGTTCGCCTTTCGTCTCGGTCAATTGTGCTGCGCTTTCATCGCATCTTGTCGAATCGGAAATTTTCGGACATGAAAAAGGTGCTTTCACCGGAGCGGCACAATCCAAGATTGGCTTGTATGAAGCTGCTGACGGCGGATGGATTTTTCTTGATGAAGTGGCGCGCCTGAGCCCACAGGCTCAAGCTGCGCTTCTGAGGGCTCTCGAAAACGGCGAGGTGCGCCCCGTCGGTGCCAGCCGGACAAAGAAGGTTCAGGTGCGGGTCCTCGCGGCCACCAACGAACCTCTCGACACACTGGTTGAAAGAGGTGAGTTTCGCGCCGATCTGCTCTCCCGCTTGCGCGGATATGAAATTTCATTGCCTCCGCTGCGCGCACGGAGTGCTGCTGAGCGCCAAGAGATCATCGAAGCCTTGGTGGATCGTTTGAACGCCTCACTCGGTCTCGAGGACAAGGAGTACCGTCTCACGCAAAGCTGTATGGCGGTTCTTCGTGATCTTCCATGGCAGCAAGGCAACATCAGAGAGGTCTGGCAGACTCTTCAATCCATGAGCGTGGATGCGACGGATGGTGTGCTGAGTCTTGCACTCATCCCTTCCCGACTGCTCGGGCAAAAGACTGAAAATCCCTCTTCTTCTGAAAGTGTGGCGGCGTCTCCGGCCGTGACGTCGTCTCCCTCTGTCAGCCTTCCGACAGGCTTCCCCGTTCATTTTGAATCGCTCGTGGATCAACTGTTCGAACACCTCTGGATGGAACTTCGCACTGCCACGGGTGAAGATCATCCCAGCCAGCGCACTGTGGCACAGATGCTCAACATCACACGCCATGAAGCTACGCAGCGACTCTCTCGCTTGGAACGCAAATCCGGCTCTCAGTAGTGTGGAAAAGTCTCGACGCCTTTGCTGCTGAGAAATTGCTCCGCATGCATGAGTCGGCGCCGTTGATCAGTCCGGATGCGCGTTTCATCATTGTCAAAGCGAGCCACATCCTCAAATCGATTGCTGTCCGGATCGCGAAACGAGTCGACACAAAGTTGAATGAGATTGTCCATTGTGATTCCCAGCATCTTCAATCCCGACATTCGATCAAGAAAACCTTTTCTGCCGGTGGCTGCCTCAGGACTTTGCACCAAGAGTGTGAAAAAAGCCGCAGCCAGCATCGGATGCGAAGAAGGCAAAAGAGCAGCCCGCGCCGCATCTTGAAATCGACCGAGTTGCGGCTTGACCCGCTCCTCAAGAAAAAATGCATCGGCTTCTTCAGGCCCGCGCTGTCCGCACGATACGCAAGAAAAGATCCCCACATTGCGCAGACCGGAATCTCCGTGGCCGTAGTACGCAGAGGTGGGCGATCCATCGAGACCAATTGTCCCCTCCGCAAAACCAATCGCGAGAATCAGGACGGAACGTGAAGTGCGTATGGCTTCCTGCAAATCAAATGGAACAGAGGTCACCGTGGGAGCCGAAACCGGCGCTGCAGACTGTTTGTTGTCGTTTTTTCCGGCAGAACGAGCCCCGGCACCGATCCGAATCCGGTTCTGAAAAGAGTTGATGCAACCCGATAAATTGAAGATACAGACGGTGGTGATGAGCATCACACTCCGGCGTCCTGCAGCTGCGGCTCCCTTGAGTCCCATCTCACTCATCCTTCAATCACGTGCGGGCCGCTTGCCGCCGGGAGCAATCCACTCTTTAAACCGCCTCAACTCGGCGGGTGTGAACGTCGCCTTCCGGAACGTAGCACCATCGAGCCCCACCTCAATTCGGCGATTGGCAGCGCGGCCCTGTTTGGTCGCATTGCTGGCCACCGGAAAACGGAATGCAGCACCGGACGTGGACACAATGCCAAAATCAATTCCGCGGGTGATCAAAGCTTTCCTCACCGCATCGGCACGGCGTTTGGAGAGTGCCATATTATAGTCGAGGGTTCCGACTGAATCGGTGTGGCCCTCAATATGAATTTGCTTCGGCTTTTCAAGAACGAGTCGCTGCATGAGTTTGTCGATGGTCTTGTTGGCTTCAGGTGTGAGTTCGGCACTGTTGAACTTGAAGCGTACCGCGCCCAATTCAACAACCTGTCCTTCCACCATCAACCGCAACAAACTCTCGTCACTCGCCATGGCGCGAGGCTGTTCTTCGGCGCGACTCTCCAGCAGGATTCTGTCCAGTTCAACATCCGTGTAGCTCCGACTGACATCACGCAGATCGTAGACTTCCTCACTCTCCGCTTGTTTGATGCCACCCGAAATCCAGCGGACGCCGGCCATGAGGCGAGCCAACGGAGCACCCACACCGCGGCCAAATCCGGAGCCCACCGAACTGTGCAGGCTGGTGGTCTCGTTCATTTGCCAACGCGCGCCCATCGCCCATTCCCATGGGTTACCCGCACTATTGAGAGCAATGTATCCGTTGGTGAACTCAGTTTTCACGCCCATCTCAAGACCCAAATGATTCGGACGTCCGACGGTGCCCTTGGCTGACCATCTCAGACTGCTCTCCCAGCTTGCCGCCCAGCTGCGCGCCAAGAGTGTCGTTCGACCACCGGCAAAATTGGTGTCACCGATCACACGATCGCGATCGCCCCAAGCAATAAATCCGGGTGTCAGGCTGAGTTCCCACTCACCCGCGGTTGAGAAAAGAGAACTGGGCAAAGACAATTTGACACGCGGAGTTCCATCCGAAAGGAGGGCACGGCTGTCACCGGACGGGAAACGCACATCCACCGCAAACGCATGGGTGCCGGCGAATTCTGTTCCCCATTCGATCGCCTTGTATTTCAGGCCCAAGCGCGCGTCGGACAAAAGGAAAAACTTCCGAGTGGCGCCGACCTGAACGAGATAGTCCTTCGGATTTTTGTGACTGTCGAGCAATGCGAAAGGCACGACACCGTAGAAATCCAGATTGTCCAAAAGTCCGTATCCGGCTGAAAGGTGCGTCATCCACAGATGATCCAAAACGCCTACCCGTGTTGACTTCCCGTCACCGAGTTCCACCGGATGCATGGCATAGTCACTTGTCACACCATACACCCATGCTTTTTCAGGGACAGTCTGTGGCGTGTCGGTCAGAATCGCAGATGGGTTTCCTGCGCTCGGAGCAAAATTCTCTGCATTCACTCCAAGCGCCCAAGCGGCCTGCGACAACAA
>JBEGJP010000211.1:0-3446 GCA_041184525.1 Pseudomonadota bacterium
GAGAACAAAGTGCGGGTCAGGTTCTCGTTGCTCAAGCTGCCAAATACGTGCCCCAGTTGATTGACGCCCTTTCGGGCGCGCTCAAGAAAAAATCGGAGCAGAAGACACAAGCAGCAAGCCCCTCCTCCCAAACTGGGAGCACAACCCCAACATCCAAAGACACACCTGCTGCCAAAGACACACCTGCTGCCAAAGACACGCCTGCAGCCAAAGACGCACCTACTACGCAAGACGCACCTGCTGCGCAAGACGCACCTGCCGCACAAGCCGCGCAAGCCGCGCAACAAACTGCTGCTGCTGTTCAGGGGCCTTCCGTAAAGTGGGACATCATCTCGGACGCTCTGCCCCAATTGGCCGAGGGAATTTTCGACCTCGCGAATGTGGATCGACGCATGGCACTGCAAAACATGTGCATTGACTCGCTGGGAAAGGTGCAGTCCGATGCGATTCAGATTGCGGAAGAGGAAGTCACCAATTCAGTCGCTCAACTGAGGGCCGCCGCACTCACCGTGAGAGCTAAAATGGGGACAAAACCATGATGATTCGAATCAAAGCAATTCAACAATCAAAATTGAGTCCCTTGCGCCTGAACACACTTGTTTTTTTGCTTGGACTGACCCTGAGTGTGGGATGCGAAACGAATGTGAAAACACGGCCAAGACCGGCGACGGGCAGCAATGCGACTGTCAAGGCAAAAGAGTCATCTGTTGTTGGTGTGGTCAAAACAAACGTCACTCCTGATGTTCTTGATTCTGCGGCCATGCGCCTCACTTATATGGGTGTGACTCCTTATTCCAACAGTCGATTCAAATTTCCGGTTGTTTCTTTTTCAATGCCCGAACAGGCCGATTATGTGCAGATCCTCCGTTGCCGCGCGGATGCCAACTTAGGTGAACTGGGCAACATTGAAATCGGGGCCTCCAACAGCAAGCAAGCGGACGCCATGTTCCAAAACGTCGACTTCTGGCAGCGCATTTCGAGCAACATGTTCTGCGCCTATATTACAACAGGATCATCCAACGATCAGATCATCGATTTTTATGCCAACAGTGGAGACTACGTGTACGTTGGCCGAGCGTGTGTCGAAAAAAGCCGCCTCAATTCGACCGATCCGGACGTTTTGGCGAACACATGCAGCCGGCAAGTTGCCAAGTCAAAAGAATATCCACGTTACGTGAATCTCGAAAAATCGATGACAATAGAGAGCAAAGAGAAGTTGCGTGTCCAAAGGGACAAGGTGGACGCACTGGGCCGCGAACTCGTCTACATGGCCAAACTTGCTGATCAGCAGGTCTCAGGTTGCGAAAAGAAGACGGGCACCAACAAAGCCTCCATCGAGCGCAGAGCGGCACTGGGCAAGATCATCGGGACCGGAATCGATTTGGGCGCTAAACTTCTCGGCGACGGACTGGGTTCACAGATTCTCGGCGGGCTGGCGAGCGACTTCGGCAGCATCTTCAGCGATCTGAATGCCGACCCCAATGACTTTCTGCCTGAGGGCTTCTGTCCCGAAGCCGATCTCACTCTGGCAAGAATGCAAAACATGAAGCAGCAGCTCAAAGCCGAGTCTGACGACTACAACGAGCGTGTGAAATCGATTGGGGAGGCGAAATGAAAACGAACATCATCCCAATCCGCTCAAAAACACAGTGGCTCTGTGCCATCGCGCTGGCCATTGCGACCTCTACTCTGATCGCATGCGTAGACGAACCTGTCCGGAGGCCCCGTTCAGGTGACCCGGGAAATGGCGACGGCAGCGTCAAAACAAAATTCGACCCCAGCAAAGGTTCGATCACCGCGAGTGTGACGACAAAATCGGTCGATGGGATTGTCAAAGGCGACTACCCTGCCCTCACCCTGAGTTTTTCTGCCTCTGACTCAGCTCAGGTGTACCGTTGCGGGGCAAGCTACAAACTCGTCTATGGCAATGGCATTCAGGAACTCACGAAACTTTCAAAATCGGATCCCGAGTACCCGCGCGCAGCCAAGGATGCTTTCCTTCGGTTGCGAACAGAAGGGTCCTACTGTGAATTGGTCAAAAGCAACATGGAAGGCCCCACACCTCCCACAGTGAATGACTATGGCGCTCAATCGGGGAACTTTTATTACGTGATCAACCCTTGCGTCACGAGCAGCAGTTCCTTGTCCGGAAGCGGTGGGTGCAGTTACGATCTGCAGATCACTGAAACACT
This sequence comes from Pseudomonadota bacterium, assembly GCA_041184525.1. Lineage (GTDB taxonomy): Bacteria > Bdellovibrionota_B > Oligoflexia > Silvanigrellales > Silvanigrellaceae > RFOM01. The sequence goes on from JBEGJP010000211.1 coordinate 2,193, forward strand.
GAATTACGTGAACACACGCACCAAAGACGAAATCGAAATTCTTTCGAATATGTACGCAAGTGAAGGGGAATTGTACGCCCTGTTCAAAGAGATTCAGTCTACGACCGAAGCTGCGAATCAGATCAGAACCACATGCGTGCTCGACGAAGCGGACAGACAATTTGCAGAGGCTCATTCACGCGGTCTTCTGAACCTTGTTATGGCCATAGCCAAACCTGTGATGAGCGCCCTTGTCCCCGGAGTGGGAACCATCCTTGCCACAGCCGTGGATGGGATCGTCAAACTCAAGCAGGCGCAGAGCGCCGCGATTTCGGCTGCCAACGCACAAGACAAAGGATGTCCTGAAGCTGCAGCGCGCAGCCAGAGAGTTGCCGAACTGATTGGGCAAGTGGATGCCGTGTCGCAGAAAGTGCTTGAGAAACGGCAGAAACTCCATGAGATGGATCAGCAGTACGCGAACGTCGAACGCGACTTGAATGCGCTAAAAAGTGGCAGCACAAAGTAACGACATTCTCCGGACAGAGAACCCGTTGACGCTGCGATCTTTACATTGGTAAAATCAGAAAGATACGCTTAGAAAAAGACGTACCATGCGCTCGATTCCACGGAGGGAACCGCATGCGGATGAGGTGCAAACCGCCGCAATTATGCAGACGCGCCACACTCGGTCCCTTCATTGCCAACTCCGCAGGGGTGGCAACTCTGGGCGTTTGGCTGACAACGTCTTGCGCCCCTCTCAGCGCGAACGATTCTGCCGATCAAAAACCATCTGCAGAGCTGCAATCCTTCTTTTCATCTTCAAAAAACAATCCCAAATTCAATGCTGGAATCGAATATCTGAACGAAAATCTGCGCGATACAAAAATGGTCGGCGACCCGCTCACGCGCCGCTTCCGATGGCCCTTCCATTGGGATCCCGGACGTTGCACCTCTCCTCGGGGCGAAAAGCTGGAAGTCACAACTGACCTGCATGAATTCGACAGGAAAAATGCCTATTGGATGTCATGGCTCAGCGTTCAGGCCTACCGACAGGGCAGCGATGCACTCACGCATTTGGCTCGCGTCGGACTCACGGATGTTGAGCTGATTGACGATGGAAAAAGCGGCTTTCAGGCCTTTGTGGGGGCTACCGAAGATTACGTTGTCGTGAGCTTCGCAGGCACTTCGGAATGGATCGACTACCTCACCGATCTCACTTTTGCGAGCAAGCCCGAAACCATGCGCGGCATTCCGGGTCAAGTGCACACCGGCTTC
>JBEGJP010000212.1:0-7242 GCA_041184525.1 Pseudomonadota bacterium
GGCCATTGCGGTTCGCTCTGTACACTGCATGGCCGTGATGCCGCCGAGGCTCTCGATCGGTTTGAATGTCTTATTCTGCAGGCACAGCCCTCTCTGAGCTCTGAAGTGGTCAGGCGCATGATTCTGAGTTCGATCGATTGTGTGGTTGTTCTCGGGCGGTCACCTTCCGGAGGGAGAGCTGTTGCAAAGATCGTCCTATTGAAAGACGGCGGCACTGAGCGGGGAGATTCAACCCATTTTTTATCGGTAGGAGCACAAGGACGTGAGTTTGATTCGCCCCGCAATTGAGGTGATCACGTGGGCGGATCTCTCTGCCCTTCTGTTGGATTTTAAGAACCGGCTGGCGCAAGGATGTCCCAAGGGAGTGGCACTTCCTCGCGCCTTGCGCTCCTCAGGCCATCCCGTCCTGATGCGTTTGGGAGAACAGTTGCAACAACCTTTCGCTGATGCACAAAATCTCTGGTTGAGTTCATCGGAGGCGATTTCTGATCCCAGTCTGCGTGACGCATTCGTCAACCTGTATATGGGTGTCACTGCGCAGCCTGACGGCCTGTGTCGTCTGGAGGACGCAGGCAGGTCCTTGGAATGGAAGGCAAGAACGTCACGTCTTTTCTCGCAAAGTTTAGCTCAAATCCGTGCCCAGTCGTCCTTTTTCATCTGGTTTATACCTTTGCTATCGATATTTCTTATCTGGCGAGGCTTTCAAAATTTTTTCGAAAATGTCTCGACGCCGCAGGGAAGAATTCTCTTGTGTGTCGCCATGGCACTTTATTTCGCAGGCCTTCTCCTCTTCCGCACTCTGGAGGGTCGTGCTCTGCAACTCGTTCTCTCTGACTCTTTGAGTGAGTCTTCCGGTCAGCTGAAATTTTTGGAAGCACTTTCTCTTTCGGGATATTCCTTGGGACGCCGGACCGAAGCTGTCTGTCAGGCACTTGAGAATCTGAGAGGCGGGCGTTGGAAAGGTGCGGCTGGGGCGCTTCGGCTGGGCAGGCCGTTGAGTGCGGTTTCAGAGGGCGCCAGAAATAGAGCCGAACGCCGATTTCCCTCTCTGCTGAGTCTTGGAAAAGGCGATCGGGACAATCGGTTCCTCCGGTCTGTCCGATCACAGATCCTCGAGTCTCCGGCAGAACAAGGTGCACGCTGGACGGAGCAGACCATGCAAACATTGCGTGAGCAGCTCCGAGACGAGGTGGTGCATCTGGTGTCACGTCTCAATCTGTTCCTTCTTTTTCCCTTGGCACTTTTTTTCCTACCTGCCCTGTTTTTGATGCTCTTTCTGACAGGTTCATCCCAGAGTGCAGGTGCTGTAGGATAAAGGAGACTGAGTTGTTTCGACTTGTCCATTCGGGGGCATTTTATGAAGACGCGCGCCTCAAAAACGTTGTTGGTTGCAGCCATCGTGGCGGTAGGACTTACGGGCTGTGAAAAGACCAAATTCAAATCAGGTTCGGCAGCGGGAGGTCCTACACCAACCGCGTCTGTCCCTCCGAACAAGTCGCCCGATGAAACGGGTGGCAATCGGCCCGTGGAATCGGCCCCCTCAGGCCCCGCCCAACCGACGTATCCGCAGCCCGTGGTGACGGCTCCTGTGGGTCAGCTGCCACCCAAAGTGGTTGAAGTGCCGGGTTTGGGGGGTAAACCTGTCCAGACCATCCCTCCCAAATGGGAGCCTCCCACCACGGCGTACCCCAGCATTCCTCCCAACAAGGTGCTCCTGCAGCTGCGCGTCGTGCAGTTGAACTACGAAGCGTGGTGGAAGAATTGTCTGATCGTTTCGGTCGCCGGCGATACACAGGCCGTGGGTTGCAACAAAACCACTGCACTGAACACGACGGTCAATCTGCTGGCCGACAAGGGGGCGTGCAACAAACTTGATATCCGCGTGCAAACCTACTTTCCCAAGGCGGGAGCTTGTCAGCCTGGGTTCGCGTGCAATGGCCCTTACAATGAGGCAGTCGACATCGACAGGACGGCCGGAGATATCCAAGCGGCTCCGTTTTTCAAGGCCTACGATCGCAACAACATCATGAGCCGCGATTCTCTGATTGCCATCTCCGATTCCACGTCAGAAATCAAAACACAGATGGATTCCTTCGCGCAAAATACAGCCAACAACAGGTGGGTCCGAATTTACTTTGAAGACCAGAAGAAAGACAATTTGGATGCAGTTTTGGCCAACTTGAGCAACACGAATCTCAGAGTGGAACGCGGCATCGACTTCAACGATTACGTATTTGATATCCGCGGTGAGGGCGTGGCTTATTACGTGAACGGTCTTGAGCCTATGGGCTGCACCCGTCAGTAAAACCTAGGCTCACGATCTGTTCCATTTTTTCTCTGCCGCCCGCGCCAAAAGGCGGCTTTTTTTTGTCGCTGTGACTACGGCCGAAATCAGCATCGGTCGGAGACCGTGTCGCTCCAATTCATGAATCGCCGAGATGGTCGTTCCACCCGGAGTTGTCACCTGATCACGCAGGACGGCAGGATGCAATCCGGTTTCCTGAACGAGTTTTGCAGCTCCGAGAACAGTTTGTGCAGAGAGCTCAAGAGCCAATTGGCGGGGCATACCCATTTTGACCCCGCCATCCGAAAGAGCCTCGATCACCATATAAATATAGGCCGGACCACTGCCGCTCAGCCCCGTGACTGCGTTCATGAGCTCTTCGGGAACCACCCAAGCTTTTCCAACCGCTTCGAAAACTGATTTCGTGCGTTGGATTTCCGCGTCTGTGGCATCGGAGGACAGACACAAGGCCGTGGCAGCGCAATCCACGGTAGCGGCGATATTGGGCATCGCTCTGGCCACAACACTTTCTTCAAACAGTTTCTTGATCTGTTCAATCGGGGTGCCGGCAAGGATTGAAATCACCAGAGGCGCTCCGCCGCCGGAGCAAAAGACAGGCTTCCAGAACTGCACGGCATCCTGCAGATTCTGAGGCTTCGTGCAAAGGATGAGTGTGTCAGTCGCCGTGAGCGGAATCTCCAGAGCTTCGCGTTGAACTTGGCTCATGAGCAAAAATCGAACTCTGTCAGGATGAGCCTGCGCAAGTGCGCTGGCCTCCGGCGAGGCATACCGGTCGCAGACGAGAACTTCACATGTGCTGTTGGTGAGCAAGCCTTTGACCAAGGCTCTGCCCATGTTTCCAAAACCTATAATGACAATGCGTCCGAGAGGTGCGTTGAGAGACATGCAATATCCCTTGGAATTGGGTTGTGAAGACAGCGAACGATTGCTTTGCGTATTTTGACACACCCGCAGCCTCGGATTCGCGTCCTGTTGCCAGCATGTTACCCTGTGGCGTTCGGGATTCAAACTGGGAGTCTGAATTGAGGCGCGCTGTGACCTATCCGTTTTATCTTCGGATTTTGAGAATTGCGGCAGCTTGCGTCTCGGCCTTCATCCTCATTCAGCCCCTGATGGCACGTTCAGATGACTCAGGGCCTCCTGATCCCGAAATTGAGAGCCCTGTTCTTTTGCCTGATCGCAATGTTTCTGGTGTCTTCAATACGGAGCTGGTGCCGAAGAACGCATTTCAGTTTGATCTTTCAAACGGAAATATTTGGTATGGTTCGGGAACATCAACCAATCTCTTCACCAATGTGGTCGCTGACTCACTCGCGTTTCTGTCGGTACCGACGATAAGCTTGGGAGGAAAGCACAACTTCTGTGACTCCGGTCATTTAAGATGTTCGATATTGATGGCCATGGTGGCAGGAAAAGAGAGAAAAGGTGAGAGGCGTCTCCACACCGCAAGTCTGTTGCAAGGGAATGTATCTGCCTATTTTGGAGATTTGGGCCGACTTGTTCTTGGGGCTGGGGGAGGAACATATTCGTCGCGCGCCTTCGGATCGGGTGCTCAAGGATTTTCAGACGATTTCTATTCATGGCTCAACGTTGCCTATGAGTTCCCAGTCACAACGAATTGGTCCTTGGGTCTGGGTGGAATTTCGACTTTGCAGGGTCTGTCTCAGGTGCATAGAGGACTTTCTTTAAAGGTCCGCAGGACTGACCTTGGCGGAGGCAGAGTTCTTTATGCACGCTCTCAATTTCGACTGTCGCAATGGGTCTTCTCTTTGGGAGGGGTGGCGCTGAATGTCGGAATCGCAAACGTCATCGCGCCGTTGATTGAAATTCACCACACGGCGCAGCCGCAGGAGTGAAGGACTTTTGCATGGAGAAACGGACAAATTATTTTTCAATCTTTTCTGTCAAGTGCCGTGAATTGTATTTTTTCATCGTCATTTCATTTCTGATTGTCTCTTGTCAGGACAATCGCACCGATGATGCGATATCCGGAATTTCTGTTGCCGATGTCATCAGTCTTGATGAATCTGCATCCTTGCCGGTGCAAGAGCGGCCCCGTTTGGTTTTTGGGCCGCGAAAATTCTCTGTGGTGAATGATCTGAAGAACCTCTCAGGACCGGGTCTTGTTTTATTGCAGGGCGGCGAGATCAGAGCAGTGCCTTTTGGAAACAGTCTTCTGATGGGGACTTTCTTCAACGGCGGCCGAAAGCCTCTTCTGGAGTCTAGAGTCGTGGATGGCGTCATTAAACCACTTTCGACTCATTCTTTGATGATGCTCTCTGCGCTCTATCAGTTCGATTCTTTTCTCAGCCAGTATGATTCGCTGACAGGTGAGCGGCCCGAACTTTACTTTTCAAAAAGTGCCCCTCTGACTGTCTATTTTCATCCGTCACTCCTGATCAAAGAACACTCAGGAACCCTTCGTCAATTTGAATCCAATAATGCCGCTTATGTCTCGGGAGCAAAGCAATTTGCACTCTTTAAAACCGCTTCCGATGAAAAGGTCCCATTGAACATCAATCCGCAGATCTTGTCTCACGAACTGGGGCATGCCATTTTCGAGTTCACATTTTTTGGCAACAAATACGAAATGTGTGAACCGGATGCTGCAAATGACACACGCCTTTTCAAAGGTCGACTGGAACTTGAATTTGCGATGCGGGGCTTGAATGAGGGCTTTGCAGATTTCTTCAGCTTTGTTTGGTCGGGTTCGAGCAATGTACTGGAAGCTTCTGTGGGTGTAGGGCCTGAGAGCGCGGAAAGAAACTTCTCCTTGGCCAATTTCAACTACGAATCTGTGGGAGTTGCGGAATCAGGTTGCCATGGCGGCTACTATTGCATCGGAACTCTTTGGTCCAAATCGTTGTACGAAATTTACAAACGTGAAGGCTTTGATCCTACAAGTCCCGATCAGCGCAGAACATTTTTTCGCGAGCTGGTAAGTGCGATGAAGAAGGTCGGAGAAAATATCCGCGCCGGAAATGGTGCAGTCCTGCCGGAGACGGCTGCGGAAACGCGCTCCTGTCAGGTGCGAGACAATCCCATTTCTGGCGTTGATGACGAGCTTCTCGGTTCCTTTTTCAGGGAATTTGTTCAAACTGCAGCACCTGAACAGCGTAAATTCTACTGTGAGACATTAGACAAACATTTTGGGCGCAGCGGATTTCCTGTGCGCTACCGGAGTGGCTGCCTATGAAGAAAATCGTGGTGCTTTTTTCTGCTTGGGCACTGAAGGGGGCGATCTTCGAATCTTCTTATGCGACTGGGCAATCGAACTCAAGGGAAGCAGAAGTTCAGGGCAGTTCACTTTTCCCTTCGCAACTTTCCTTCGGAATGGGGCTTGGGCTCATGCCGCGCGTTCTTTTTGGTCAAGAATTGTACTTTCACGAGCTTTGGTCAGTTGCTCTCTCAGCGCATTGGCATTGTCACTTCTTTCCGAGTTGCCGCTGGCTGTTTGATGTCTATCATCAGCAATTCCTCCCATTGCCGGAAAGTGCACTTCCTGTCTCCGTTCGACGGAATGAGAACAGAACGGGAATTGAGGTGGGTGCAGAGAGCCGTCGCTGGCTTCCCTTTGGACTTTCATTCGGTATTTCGGAAATTGCCCGTGAATACAGAACAACATTGAATGAGGGTGTTGTGATTCAATCCTCTGATCTGGCGTGGCGTGACACACAGATGAAGCCCACATTACGTGTCTGGACGGGAATATCTGAAATGTCAGACGTGATTGACATGCGCTTTTCACTCCTCCACACATTCGCCGTAAATTCAGATGCGGCGAAGGATATTTACTCTATGGAAATGCGCTTCCTATATTGATGTAAGCGGCTCGCGTGACGATTCTGAGTCGATTCTATTTATAGATGATGGAGTGCAAACTTCATTGCGGAAGCAAAAAAAAAGGCCACCCTGCGGGGTGGCCTTTTTTAGAGAAGCGGCTGGGATCAGCGCTTGCTCTTTCCGCCCTTGCGGCTGGTGCCAACGGCGTCTTTGAGCGACTTGGCAGCGCGGAAGCTCACCTTCTTCGAAGCTGGAATCGCGATCGTTTCGCCTGTTTGAGGATTGCGGCCCGTGCGAGCAGCGCGCTCTTTTGCGAAAAGAATGCCGAGCTTGTCGATGCGCGCTTTGTTTCCGGCTGCAATCTCGGTTTCGATTGTCGAAAGGAACTCTGTCAGAAGAGTCTTGGTCATCTTCTTGGGGAGCTTGTCAGTGAACTTTTCGGCGACGGCGGAGATCAGTTGCTGCGTGGAAACAGTGTTGTTGGCCATTGCGACTCCTTTGAATTGAACACACCTGTGTTTGCATCAAGATTAGCGGATGGTTTTTGGCAAATCAAGTTTCGCAGTGTATCTTCGGTAGGAAGTCGCGAAAAAAAAATAGAGTAACTGCAGTTCGCACCTTGGATTGGAGTGTATCGATGGCCTCATCCGGATACTTCGTGCATCATTTTAGCCCCTTCATTTTCACGGTGCGCGTCTTAAAATTGGATTGGATGTCCACCCCTCTCGGTATAGCCATCCTTTTGGTTTTGTTTCTCTTCGGACTGGGAGTTCTCTGGGGTTGGCCTCGTGCGCGCACATTGGCCGACGTCCAACTCCAAAGAGTCTTTTTCTTGCGACCCATCTTTGTGGCAGCTGCAGTGGTCATCACTGCGTTGTTCGCTCTGCACAAGGCAGGAATTGATTGGGGACTGCGTTGGTATTCCACCATGTATCTTCTAGCATACTGCTTCACATACTTGTGCTGCCGAGCTTGGATCCGGCGCCGAAGCATCATGCTGACGCCACTTCTTCTCGACTCACTCATCGCTTACCTCATGATTGGCATGATACTCGGTGCGCGCTCTGCCTACGTTCTCATTTACAATTGGGATGTTTACGTCAGGAACCCTATTGATATGTTGAAGATCTGGGAAGGAGGATTGTCTTTCCACG
>JBEGJP010000213.1:0-3295 GCA_041184525.1 Pseudomonadota bacterium
ACCAAGGGATACACCTCTACAGCCGCATTTGCATGATTGCCGATGTGTACAGTGCTCTGCTGATGAAAAGGGTTTACAAGGAAGCCTTCGAACCGGGACAGGCCCTGAAGATTATGATCGAATCGAATGAGGATTACGATCCTTCGGTTTTCAAGCCGTTCGTTGCCACCGTGGCTGGAAGTATGAAGAAATTCGCGAATGCGAGCAATGAATCGAATGTTCTTTCATACGATAAGAATGCCAAGTCTGGAAAAATCATTCAGGTTGAGGGCAACAAACAGCCGACCCAAGCGATGCACACAGTGAATGGTAAAGACCCTAAGAAGCCGGAAGAGAATCAGAGCAATCCGGCTGACGCACTCAAACGCAAGGGTGCCTGATCAGGTACGCAGCGAACCGAAACCACCGGGAGACGATTGGCTCAGGTGTGCTCTCAGGCGCGACTGGATGCGTGCCGTGGGCCATTGCGCATTGAGTGCCGTGACAAATGAGTTCAAAGATTCTTTGGACAGCCGTGGCAATTCTTCGAGCAGTCCTTCTGCGCCCATCTCGCCCACCTCTTCGACAGCAAAATCGTCTTCGGAAAAGAGGACCCGCACCCTCTCCAAGGTGGCCGGTTGAAAAAACCTCTTGAGGAAGCCGGGTGAAAGGCGGGCTGTCATGCGGAAAACGAAGTTGAGTTTCTTGCCGAATCCGCTGGGTTCGGCCGAGAGGCACTCCACTTTGACCGTCCAGAGCAATTCCTTTTGGGAGGTTTCGACTGTCAGAGTATCCAAAACCCAAGGGAATTCCTGCAGTGGGAGTCCCCGCAGACCGTCCCGCGGCGTTCCCTTTTCAAAGGCATCGTAACGTCGGCTGCGCAACACAGGCATGTCTTCTGGTTCCTCCCCCTCCAGACTACCGCCTGCCCTGCAGCGGAAGTGCGGAAATATTGCCCCTTTTGGCCCCTCGGTTGACGGCGATTTTCCTTGACAGGGCGGGTGCTTGGAGTAAGACGCGCCATCACCGCGCAGGTTGACGTCTTCGAGAGCACGCATGGAGGACCACATGGCAAACACCCAAAACATTCAGGATGCACTCCAGAAGTACGGGATTGATGGCTGGGGGGCAGGCTATTTTGGGGTTTCAAGCCGTGGGACCGTGGAAGTTCATCCATTCGGAAATGAAGAGGTTTCGGTTGATATCAGCCGGATTCTCGAACACGCCTCGGAGCGTCGCATTCAGACGCCCCTCATTCTCCGCTTCCCGCAAATCCTCGACACACAGCTCGCGCGCCTCCACTCGGCATTCCGCAATGCGATGGACGAGTACAAATACGCAGGCGACTTGCGCTGCGTGTTTCCCTACAAGGTGAATCAAAGAAAAGAGTACATTGATGCTCTTGTGAAAAGCGGCCGCAAACATGCCTACGGTTTGGAAGTGGGAACCAAGGCGGAGCTGTTCGCTGCACTCAGCTATGAGCTGCACCCCGATGCCCTCATGGTGTGCAACGGTTTCAAAGATTCACGCTACATTGAGCTCGCATTCAGCGCCAAGAAGATGGGCAAGAACATTGTCCTTGTGATTGAGGGAACAGACGAACTCAAGTTCATTATTGAATACGCAAAACAAGTCGGTTTCTGTGTGGATATTGGTTTGCGCGCCAAGCTTTATTCCAAAGGTTCGGGCCTTTGGGAAAAGTCCTCCGGCACTGAAAGCAAGTTCGGCCTGAGCTCCGTGGAAATGATGGAAGCACTCTGGCTGATTGAAGAGGCGGGATTGAAGAGTTCACTCGCAATGGTGCACTACCACATCGGTTCGCAGATCACCGAAATCAAACGCGTGAAGAACGCGATGAAAGAGGCGAGCCGCGTTTACTCCAAAATCTACAAAAACGGTTTCAATCTTCGCTATCTGAATATCGGTGGCGGTATTGGTGTCGACTACGACGGTTCAAAAACGAGTTTCTATGCAAGCGCGAATTACACCCTGCAGGAATTCGCCAACGACGTGGTTTATCTGGTTCAGGAAGTGTGCCAGTCAGAAAATTGCCTGCCGCCCACCATTGTCAGCGAAAGCGGCCGCGCTGTTGCTGCTTACCATGCCGTGCTCGTAACGGATGTGCGCGAAGTGGAAAAGATGGGTGGCGATATACAGGAAGTCAACATCGACGAAGGCGATCACAAGCTCCTGCGTGATATGATGAATGTCTATCAGCAAATGAGCAGCAAGAACTATGTTGAATTCTACCACGACTCCATCGAGTACCGTGATGAACTCTTCACCTTGTTCGGCCTTGGTTATTTGAGTCTTGAAGCACGCGCCAAGGCTGAAGTGATTGTCAACGAAATTGCCAACAAGGAATTGCACTACCACGCCCTCTCGGGTGTGCAGCTCGAAGAATTTGAAGAGTTGGCCAAGAGCAGAACCAGCAAGTACCTCGCAAATTTCTCTATTTTTCAGTCGATTCCGGATTCATGGAGTATCGAACAGCTCTTCCCCGTGATGCCGCTCACGCGCTTGAACGAACGCGCAAGCAAAACTGGTGTCATCATGGACATCACCTGCGATTCCGATGGTTGCCTCGACAAGTTTGTCGACAAACGCGACGTGAAGAACTCACTTGAATTGCATGTTCCACAATCGGACACGCCTTATCACATCGGTTTCTTCCTCGTGGGTGCGTATCAGGAGGCGTTGGGCAACAACCACAACTTGTTCGGTGCCGTGAACGAATTGATTGTCCAAGTTTCACCCCAAGGGCAGCTGGAGCACATTGAAGAGGTCAAGGGTGAAGACGTCGGCGAATTGCTCCGCGTGATGAATTACACCGATGAAGGTATCTTGTCGGGCTTTGCACAGCAGCTCAACGCCCGCCTGAAAGCTGGAAAGATTGCGCAATCTGAAGTCGAACAAATCATGGAGCAGGTGAAGGGCTATTTCTCTGAATATCCTTACCTGCTCGTCAAGAGCCGCCTCGAGATCATCGGCTGAGGATCCGGCACCTGAATCACGGTGCCGCTCCTGCCTCCCTCTCAATACACCGCCAGTGTGGACAAACTCCCCGTGTAGCCGGTGATTTCAATCACGGCGTCCGTTGCTGCGTTGAAGCCAGAAACTCCATCGTTGATGGCGAGGAACGTGCGCACGCCAGTGCCGGAGTTGAAGGTGAACGTTGCGGCGCCGTTTTTGTTGAATCTTCTGTTTGTCAGGAGGGCCCCAATTCCGGCTGCATCGAGTGTTTGCACCGATCCGAGAGCCTTTGCGGTGATCGCCGTTGTCCTTGTGGAAGGTGTGTCAATGATGTCTGTGGCCG
>JBEGJP010000214.1:0-3104 GCA_041184525.1 Pseudomonadota bacterium
GCGTTTTGTGAGCGGCAGCTGAAAGGATTGAAGACAATCCGTGCCGTTGGGACGGAAGTGCGCTTCAGCTCCTCCCTTATTTTGGTTTCTGGGCTTGGTAGAGATAAACAATGCTCCCGCCAAGCGTTTTATATTGTCCTTGGACGAATCCTGCATCGAACAATTCAGCAACAAATTGCGCTCCAGCAGGAAATGACTCGACCGTTTCCGTGTAATAGCGGTACGCCGGCATGAAGCCCGAAATTTTTCCGCCGATGTAGGGGAGCAGGCGGGCATAAAGTTTGTAGGCGGCACCAATCGGTTTCAGTTCCGGCTTACCGCTTTCGAGCACGACTATAGATCCGCCGGGGCGCAAGACCCGAAGAATTTCTTTGAGGCCGCCCTGAAAGGGTTGAACATTTCTGATTCCCCACGAGATGGTCACAACGTCAAACGTGTCGTCGGGGAAGGGCAGACTCCGTGCATCGCCCTGTGCCACATCCACATTGCTGGCAAAGAGCGATGCCTTTTTTTGAAGTTTATCCCGCGCCACTTGAAGCATCCCTTCCGAAGGGTCCACTCCTGTGATGTGAATATCGCCTCTGATCTTCAGAACGCCCAAAATCACATCCCCAGTTCCGGTGGCGACATCGAGGAGTCGGCCGCGCGCGGGCACGAGGCGGGCCGCTGTTTTACAAAGCGCAGTTCGCCAGAGGCGGTGCAGCCCCAAAGTCATTGCATCGTTGGCCAAGTCATAGGCGGGAGCGATTAAATTGAAGCCGGCAACAACGTTGTAGTTTTTCTGCATGGGGCAGTTGTCCTCGCGGGGTTCAAAAGTCCCGGAAAGACTACAATCTTGAACGGATCCTGCAAGTTCAACAGCCACAGCAACGCGTTATTCCAAACCTTGACAACCCAGTTCCGAGGCGATAGGTAGCCCCTGCCTCGTGCGCTCGTAGCTCAGCTGGTTAGAGTATCGCCTTGACATGGCGGGGGTCCCCTGTTCGAATCAGGGCGGGCGCACCATTTTCTCTCGAAATCTTCAAAATTTAGAGCATCTCTCAAGATTATTATCGTTTTGCCGATACCGCTGGGGATTTTTAGGCGGGTCGCTATGTTTTTTAAAAAAGAGCAAATTTACCTCAGTGTCGCGCTTCTCAACGTTATTGCGTGGGGTTTTGCCTGCAACAAGTCCTCCGACCGGAGCGATCAGGTGATCTGCGTCAATACGAAGTGCGGGAACGAGAAAAAGGCAAATCCTCCAAACAATGGAGAGCAGCTCGCGTCGAAATTGGTTCCCATGGAACCAAAGAAAGTCATGTTGAGTTTGCGGGAGGCATGCATCGGTTGCCACGGCACCGGCAGAGACAAAAATAGTTTTTGGGCACTTCCGAAGGAATTGGAGCTCCCCACGCGAGCTGAAATTGAAGCAGCCCAATCGGCCTCCACCTCAGAGCAGTCCGTGCAAACTGTGACTACTTTGGAAAGTTACATGGAGGATCCAAAAAATCTGGAGCGCCTCATCACGCGTCTTGAGAGCGACCCCATGGCGGTCGAAGTTTTCCAATCCATTGAGAACAACTTAAAGGGTGAGACGGAAGCAATTCCCAAGGCCATGCGTCCGTCGATGGACGACGACACGCGCAAAAGGTTTGTGGCTCTCATGGATGAGTTGATCAAGACATCCTCGGGCGAGGGGCAGACCAGCGGGCAGCAGACAACATCAACCTCGGAAATGATTGACCCCCTCAGCCTGAACGAAGCAAAATCATGGTGTGTCGGATGCCACTCGCCGGGCGGACAAGGGTCGCGGGTGTTTGCGAATGCAGACAGCAACGACAGAGCGCAATGGGCCCTCTTCGCGCTCAAAGCGCGCGAGGCGGTCAGTTCCAAGCTGATGCCCCCAGGCCGCTTTGTCGGTAAATCAGAAGATGAGTGGAAAAGTTTGCTTGCTTATTTTCAGGCGCGATTCCCGCGCGTGGTGGCCGAAGCACGCAGCAAGTACCACGGGCAGGGATTGTCGCTCGGCGCTTCTCTCGTGAAAGGCTACAAGTGCGATAACATCAAAACCGGACGAGAGTTTCTCAACAGCCTGACGACAACGGCACTCGGACGACCTCCGACCACCGACGAACTTAAGGCAACACCGCAATTGAGTGAGCCGATCAGCGCAGAGAACCGTGCCCGCTTGGTTGATAAATTAGAGACAGACTGGCGCAAGGAGTTTCTGGATGTGGGAGTCAGAAAGTTTGCCGACAAAGTCACCAGCGCCCCTGAAATCAAAGCGTCTAAACTGATCAGCGGAAGTGACTTGAAAACCGATATTGCGGGTGAGTTCTACCAGATGGTGCGCGCATCCATGGAACGTGATTTTTCATACAAGCAGGTGATCTTAGGTCATACTGTTTATGCCACCAAACTCACGGCTCCGTTCTACGGCACGGACTGTGAAACACGGGCCAGTGGGTTGGCAGCCGGAGCGTATGTGGAATGCGATCTGAAAGCCCCGCGCTCGACCTACTTCACCACGCTGGGATTTCTGGCGGCACGGCCCTCGACCATGTTCACCGCCAACAATAACTACACCCGTGTTGTTTCGATGAATGAGGTGATTACGGGTGCTTCTTTGAAAGCGAACACGAGTGGCGAAGCCGGTTTCACGGTCAAACCTCTGCCCTCCTGTTTGGAAACAGATGACTGGCGTGGGTTGCTCAATGCCGACGGCACCCTCGCACCGCGCGGCACCGCTTCAATTCCTGCGTCAGGTAACTTTTGTCAGGGCTGTCACATCAGACGCCACATGGCTGCAGGAGCCATTGCCTTCAGGCCGTTTGGTCTCATGGGCGAAGTGATTAGTTTTGATTCCGTCAAACAATTGTATGACGACAAGGACGATGCGACGAAAACGGCTGCACTCAAAAGCCACGAGAGTGCACTTCAGGAATTGCTTGTGGAAGCATTTTCGGAAGACAGCAAGTGGCGACGTTACAAAGAGCGCAGCAATCAATCAGAGCCGGTAAAACTGGACCTCGATTTTTTCAAGCGCCTCATGAATGTCGGAACGGAAGCCGGTCAGGAAAAAGGCTGCGTGTTGGAGCGCGAGTCGGCGACAGAAACACCCATTG
>JBEGJP010000215.1:0-5162 GCA_041184525.1 Pseudomonadota bacterium
GGAACCCACAAGCACGGGTTCTCATCAGAGCCCGCATGTTCTCCATGCAAGATGATGGTCAGTACAACGAGAAGTCTTTTAATCAGTAAGAACTTTCTCACCTATGAACTTTTCAAAGAACGTCACTCCGTTTCCGGAGCGCTCGGGGTGGTAACACCAGTGCCAAGGGGCGTCAATGGGACTTATGGAAAATCTGGACGGGCAAGAAAACAGAGTTCAAATTTTCGTTTTTTGTCCAGTCATGTTGGCGGGATATCAGGTTCAATCACAGCAAGGTCAGAACCTCGTGCGCCCTTTCGTGAGAGTTGGATCGAACACTCAGCTGCGTTCAATTGTGGGGCTCACTGCAGACCCTTCAGAACAAAGCGCAATTAGAGCTGGAAACCAAAGCCAATGAGCGCTTCCTGCTCATGCGGTTCCGTTTTTGGGAACTTCAAAAAGTAGAAATTGTATTCAGCAGTCGCGGTGAAAGCCTTCAAGAGGCGGGCTTGGAATCCGGCGCTGGCTACCGCGTTGTAACGGATCGGATCGTGCAACGACGTTTTTGTTCCGGCTGTGTTGTCCGTGATGTTGAGAAACCGCTCCCGCGCTCTCACACCGGCTCCCAACTTCACCTTTAACAATTTGCCCAACGATGGCTGCATAGAGAGCATGACTTGTGCCTGTCGCTGCTCTTCATTGTACTTGTAGGTCGCATCTTGAGCCGAGGTGTCGACATTGGCATCCTTCGCAAAGTCGATGTCGCCATACTCATCACGCATGGCCGAAGCTTTCCGCGTTTGATCGAGCTTGTTGGTTCCGCCTTGGATTTGAAGATTGAAAATTCGTCCCATTCGGACGTTCATACGGAGTCCATAGGTCGTACGTTGCGCAACCGTTTCTTCCGTTGCCTCGGTTGCTGATTCTTTTTTTCCTACTTTGTTCGGTTTTATGGATTTGGTTGAGCTGACCGAGGCGTACGGAACAATTTGCAGCCCGTTGGCAAATGCCTCGCCTGATTCAGCGAGAAGCAGAGCAATAAGCCCACTCCAGATGGCTCCCTTCAAGCAGATCTCACGAGTCATGTCCTGTCCCTCCCTTTGTCTTTGAAGTGATATCGGCAGGCTTGTGGGGAAAAATGAATGCCTATCTGCCAAAATACCTACAGAACCTTTTGACCCCGCTCGGAAAAGCTCCGAAGATGGTTAAAGAAGCAACAGCACAAGAGGATTGACTTGAGTCGGATCTTGTTTTGCGACAGCAAATTACGTGCAAAACTCCACTATGCGCATTTGGATGCCATAGAGTTGGGGAGTGCCGACTGCTCGTATGATTTGATCGAAGATCAACCCGCTGCTGCCATCGTTCAAGAACTCGCTGAAGACAAAGATTGCTTTTATCTGACCGACCCCGTTGGGCTGCTCACAGCGTGCACAAAACACGGCTTGGTTCCTGACTACCGAACCATTTTGTTACTTTCAGAAAAAGACAACTCACTTTTGACCCCCATTGCAGAGCACCTCGGCAATTTGCGCTTTGTTTTGGGTGCGCCCAATCCGATGCTTCTGCGTGGATTCATCGCTGCAATTTTAGAGTTTCACCTGAGCGGACAGATCCGCGGTGTTGCAACACGATTGCTTAAACCTGATGGGCTTCAGTCTCAAAATCTCAGGCTCACTGATTCGGGCGGGCGACCAAAGATCCAAGAAGCAGTCATTTCATTTTTCACGCAGCAAATTCAAGTCCACAAGCCCTCTTTGGTGACAGGAATTTCCAGTTACCCGAAATACATGGGCGATGTGGTCGACGAGTTTCTGATGAACGCGATCTGGGACGCACATGTCGACCGCCGCGATTTGGACCGCTCCACGCCGCCGCCACTCGACCCCAACGAAATTATCGATATCGAATGTCTCTGCGATGGCCAGACTCTCAGTTTGGCGGTGACAGACTACCACGGCTCATTCCCTTCGAATGCTTTCGCGAAGCCTATCCGCTACAACTTGGGATTCAAAGATGAATCACAACTCAACGAAGGGCCCGGCGGCGCAGGACTTGGCCTCCTTATGACTTTGCAAAAAGTTGCCGCACTCTCCATTGAGGTCGAAGCTGGAAAGATGACACGCTCTGTGGCACTTTTACGCGGTGACCAGCCTCTGCGCGAAATGCAAAGGCGCCCTCGTTCCGTGATGATTTTTGAAAAGAGATGACACATGTTTTCTGCCGAAGAGAAAGCTGCGGATTTGCTTGATTCCTTCAAGCAAAGGGCTCAAGAGTTCCCCTCCGATATCCCATTTTGTGTTGAATTAGGCCCCAAGGACGCACCATTCACCGTCGTCATAGGTTCAGCCATTCATGGCAACGAAACAGGCAGTGTCCCCGCTGCAATTGCCATGATTGATGATCTCTCCGAGGACGTCTCGCAGCTCAATGCCCGCTACTTCTTTATCCTTGGAAACCCAGAGGCTCTCCGCGCCGGAACTCGGTTCGTACAACGCGATCTCAACCGTTGTTTTCTGCTCGAAGATGACAAAAGCCTTGAGGGGAAACGCTCTCTGGAGCTCGCGAAAATCCTCGCTCAGGCCGATCTTTTTGTGGACTATCACCAAACCAATCAGCCGGCGGCCTTCCCGTTCTTCACCTTTGCCTACCATGAAGAGTCATACCGTTGGGCTGCGCTCATGGGAGCCGCAGAGCACTTTGTGACTCGCGACATGAAGGTGGCCTTCTCGACCGAAGGCCTATGCGGCGATGAATGGGTCCGCAGCCGCGGCAAACCGGCAGTCACATTGGAACTCGGCAAGGCGGGGCTTTCTCATGAGGCCTACCGTATCACCCTTGCCAGCCTGCAGCGCATCATAGGTTTCGTTGAAACACAATTGGAACATGGGAAGCGCCCGTCTCCGCCAGAACCAACGGCGGATCAGGATTTGAGATTTTTTGAGGTGAGCGCGAAAATGCCGTGGCCCGGAGACGAAGCCGCCCTCAAACCCGGACTGGAAAATTTTCAGGAAGTCAGAGCCGGAGAAGAAATCGGTATCAGCAGACCCGGGGAAACTCTTTATGCAACGGCTGAAGGATTCCTGATGTTCCCCAAATACCCGAAGCGCAATGCCGCAGGGCAGCCCGTCGAAGCTCAGGGCGGAGATATTGTTCAAATCGTGCGACCGCTGGCGAAACACCCGCGCCTGCTGTGGGGAGAGTGAGCGCCACCCGCGCCTGCGGTGGTGGAATTATTGCGTGTTTGCAGGACCGTATCGGCTTGTGCCTTCGGATCAGTCAGCCACGCACAGAGACAGACCTTCGGCCAACACGTCGCGCGGCAAATGACGGCCAATGAAGACCATCTGCGTTTTGCGTTCTTCGCCGTTGTTCCACTCACGGTCCGGTGAACTGCCGATGGTCATGTGGACTCCCTGAAACACGACACGCAAAGGGTTGTCTTTGATGAATAGAACTCCCTTGCTGCGCAACACTTGCTCTCCCAACTCATTGACAAGCAGAGCCATAAACTTGTTGAGTTTCTCTAAGTCGAGCGGACGTTTTTCTTCGATATAAATACTTTGAATTTCATCGTCGTGAGAATGCTCGTGATACTCGACCAAAATGGAAGGGTCGATCTTCACGCGGTCCTGCAGATCGAAGGCACCGATCCCTAGGACATCACCGATGGGCACTGCGCATTTTTGAGTCTTGAACAGGCGCGAGACGCCGTTGATGCTCCGGATCATTTTCTCAACAGAGGAGAGCTGATCCGCGGACACAAGATCCGTTTTATTCAGAATAACGACGTCAGCAAAACCAATTTGATCCTGCGTTTCTTTCACCGTCTTGAGATTTTTCTCAATGTGGTACGCGTCGACAACGGTCACAATGGCATCAAGGAAAAAGTTCTTTTGGAGTTCTTCGTCCATGAAAAAGGTCTGTGCCACAGGGCTGGGGTCGGCCATGCCGGTTGTTTCAATCACGAGATGATCGAAATCGACCTTTTTCTTGAGAAGATCTTTGGCTGCGCGAGTGAGGTCGCCGCGGACGGTGCAACACAAGCAGCCGTTGTTCATCACCTTGAGCTCTTCACCGAGCGTTTGGAGAACGAGCTCTGAGTCCAAATTGACATCGCCAATTTCATTGAGGACGACGGCAATTTTTTTCCCGTGACTTTCAGTCAGCATGCGGTTGAGCAAAGTCGTTTTTCCGGACCCGAGAAAACCAGTCACAATTGTGACCGGAATTTCATTTCCGCCAACCTGATCGCCTTTGGAACAAAACCGCTTTTGTGAAAAAAACATGACTCCCTCCGTGCGCAGCGTCCCCCACATAGCTGAGTGTTGACTCTAAGACAATCCTTCGTTGCTAAAGTCCCTCTGACAAATTCCGAATCCATTTTTAGGGAGAGATGGCACCTAGACTGGGAGGGTCGTATGAAAAAAACTCTGATTGTTGCACTCCTGAGCATGGCTGCGGCCGTGCCAGCCGGGCTGGGTTGGGCTGCAACCAACAAAGATCGCATCAATATTGGGACGAGGAAGTCGGAAGAGCAGCCCCCACAGGCGACCGAGACACGTCAGTATTGCACGGAAGCCTCAAACCGCGTCAGGACGACGGCCGGTCGTGAAAAAGAGAGTGTTTCAGAGCCGGTACAGAATACCGTCTGCACGTCAGCTCCCGTCAGCCGCAGCAGCGACGAAGCCCGTGCCGAGTCACGCAAAGTGGAACGTTCACCGGACAACTGAGCTCATGCTCCGGTGTGGGTGGCAGAGCGGAACTCTCTGGGGGGAGTCAGACAGCAAGTCTCAGCCCACCAAGGTTTCTTCCCACGGAAAGAGGATACGGCCCTCTCCCTTCAATTTGAGAGCACACATGCGGAGGCGTTCACAAGCCTCCGCTTTTTGGTTTTGAGTGATTTTCTTGTCCGGTGACAGCAGACATTCGATGTCCTCGCGGCGGCGCGCCGAAAGCGCGGAAAGATATTTCTTTTGCAGCGCGGACGACTCGCCCCGCAGAAAAGAACCGATTTCGGCGTCCTTCATCTGCGCCAAAAGTAAGGCCAAATGAGCGGGCAAAAGCTCAGAAAACCGCTCCACGGACAACAAACCGCCGGCAATGTGGGCGGCCAACTCAGGCTCGCGGAGAGCAACCTCATCGAGAATCCGTGAACGCAAACCGGCGTCCATCGCCTGAAC
>JBEGJP010000216.1:0-3092 GCA_041184525.1 Pseudomonadota bacterium
TCATCGCTCTGACCATCGACATTGGCCAGCAGGCAGACAATCTCGAGGAAATCCGTCAGAAGGCGCTCCGTTTGGGAGCCATCAAAGCGGTGGTAGTCGATGCGAAAAACGAATTTGCCTACGAATACCTTGCCAAAGGAATCAAGGCGAACGCGCGTTATCAGGGCGATTACCATCTGGCCACCCCGCTGGGACGGCCGTTGCTGGCTAAGTTGGCTGTCGATGTGGCCCGTGCCGAAGGTTGCGATTGTATCGCGCACGGTTGCACCGGTAAGGGCAACGATCAGGTTCGGCTTGAAGGAAGTGTTCTGACCTTGGCTCCCGAGATGAAAATCATTGCTCCTGTGCGCGAATGGGGAATGGGACGTGATGAAGAATTGGAGTATGCGCGCCTGCACAATATTCCTGTGAAGCAAACAGTCGATTCTCCCTACAGCTATGACGACAACATGTGGGGTATTTCTGCTGAGGGCGGTGAAATTGAAAATCCTGCGTTGGTTCCTCCGCTCAAAAATATTCTGCAAATCTGCAAGCCCATCGAGGAAACCCCAAACGAACCCCTGACGATCACGCTGGGCTTTCTCAAAGGATTGCCTGTTCAGCTCAACGGTCAGGACATGGGCCTTGTCCCGTTGATTGCTCAGCTCAACGAATGGGGAGCGACGCACGGCGTGGGCGTTACACACCACATCGAAGATCGGGTGGTGGGCCTCAAGGTGCGCGGTATTTACGAAGCACCTGCTGCCAGCATTATCGTCCGTGCGCATGAAACCATCGAGAAATATGTCTGCACTCGGCAGGAAAATGAATTCAAAACGGTCATCGATCAAAAGTGGGGCTATTTGTGCTACGGAGCACAGTGGTATGAACCGCTCATGCACAATCTCAACACCTACATCGATGCTGTGAATGATAAGGTGACAGGCTCTGTGACATTGCGTTTGTTCAAGGGCAGAGCTGATGTCGTTGCTGTGGAAACTCCCAACAGTTTGTTCGACGAAAAACTGGCCACATTTATGAAGAGCAATGCTTTCAATCAGAATGCATCTGCCGCTTTCACCGAAATCTACACGATGCAAATGCGCATGGCCCGCGAAACTGAGCGCTACGCGCTGATTTCAATTGGCAGCAATGAGCAAAAACAACGCTTCCTCCCCTTGGTGTCCAAGCTGGCAGAGAGGGGTTTTGTATTGTTTGCCACTGAAGGCACGCACGCGGTCCTGCAAAAGGCCGGCGTGCCCGCCGTGTGTGTTTACAAGGTGTCCGACGGCAACAAGAAGCCGAACCTTCTTGATTTGCTGAAGCAGAACCGTTTTGACCTCATCGTCAACGTGATGAGTCCTGAGAACAACAACGTCGAAGTCCGTGATGGTACCGAAATCCGTAAGTGGAGTGTCATCAACGGTGTGCAGCTGGTGTCGGAATATGACGTCCTGATGAATATCTGTGAACGTCTGAAGACACAGGTTCGTAAGCCTCAATTCAATCGTTCAGAACAACAGAAGCCAGCACTGATCAACGGAGTGTGAACATGCAGTGGATGCCTTTGGCTCAGCTGAAAAACCGCATTCTGGCCTCTGGCGGCTTCGTGAATGCGCACGCTCACTTCGACCGTGCGTATTCTGTGACGCCCGCCGATCTCCCCGGTGCCAATGCCGTGGTGGAACGCGCCTTGCAGGAGAAATGGCAGCTGGTCGATTCTTGGAAGCGTGCCACCGATGAAGAGGGTTATTTCTCGCATATCACTTCAGCGCTGCGCGCCCAGAGTGAGTTTGGTGTGCGCACCGCTCTGACGTTTGTCGACTGCGATCCTGTGGCAGGAACGCGCGCTCTCGATGCCGCCTGCCGAGCCAAAGAGTACGCGTCCAAGCAATTGAAAATGCGTTTGCTGCTGGCCTGCCAAACCCTCAAAGGAGTTCTCAACCCTGAGGCGCGGCGCTATTTTGAAACGGCTTTGGAACGCGTCGATGTCATCGGCGGGCTCCCCGGTGCTGATCGGGGGCGGGAAGAGGAGCATCTGGATGTCCTCCTTTCGGCAGCCAAGGCGACCGGCAAGCGTGTGCATGTGCATGTCGATCAAAACAACGATCCTGCCGAACGGGAAACGGAACAGTTGGCGCGTGCCGTCATTCGTCATGGTCTCGAAGGGCAGGTGACCGCGGTGCACGGCATCAGCATTGCCTGCCAAAGCAAGAATTATCGGCAAGAACTCTACGCCCTGTGCCGCGATGCTGGATTGAGCTTTGTGGCCTGCCCGGGAGCGTGGTTGGATGCGCGTCGGAATGAAACCCTCACGCCCACCCACAATGCCGTCACACCCATCGATGAGATGATCCCTGCGGGGCTTTGCGTGGCTCTGGGGTCCGACAATATCTCTGACATTTACAAACCGTTTGCCGACGGCGACATGATGACCGAATTGCGGATGCTGCTCGAATCCAACCACTTCTATGACACGGATGAGCTGGTTCGCATTGCTACCGAAAACGGGAATCGGGTGTTGGGAATCGCCTGATGTACAATCCGCTCTTGAGCTATGAAGAAAACCTGCGACAGGGTCCGTCGCCCGAATGGAACTCGGGCGGTTCGTTCCCGCGTCTCTGTTTCAAAGGCGAACCTCGCTACAGTTGTTTGGGGGTTCCACTTTATCTGCCGTTGGGCATACCAGCTGGCCCTCTTTTGTCAGCGGCCTACATGCGGGTGGCTTTGGCGGCCGGTTTTTCTATGCCTGTGTACAAGACGGTGCGGAGCTCCGCGTGGCCCAGTCACGCGTGGCCGAATGTGTTGAGTGTCCAAACCCTTTCTGGCGGAAAACATTCAATACGTCCCGAGGCCTGTGTTGTTCCGCTCGGGCAGGACTCCGTGCAAGATGCAGAGAAGCGCGGCCAATTGAGCATCACCAATGCCTTTGGTGTTCCGAGCCAATCGCCCGATCAGTGGAGCCACGATTTCCTCTCCTTGCCTCAGCAGTCGGATTTGAAAGGTCAGACGGCGGTCCTGAGTTTTCAAGGCAGCCGCCGTGAGGGTGAAAACTGGAAAGATTTTCTCTCGGACACCGAGAGGTGTGCGCACTTGGCCGCTCAAGCATTGAC
>JBEGJP010000217.1:0-3511 GCA_041184525.1 Pseudomonadota bacterium
TCAATGACTGGTCAGCGCGCGATATTCAGCGTTGGGAGTATGTGCCGCTCGGGCCTTTCTTGGCCAAGACCTTCGCAACGAGTCTTTCGCCTTGGGTGGTCACACTCGACGCCCTCCAACCGTTCCGTGTCGAGGGGCCAGAACAAACGGTCCCTGTGCTGCCGTATTTGCAGACACGCGGGCCGCAAACCTACGACATCCAACTCGAGGTGTGGTTGCAGTCGGCGCGCATGGGTGAGGCCATGAAGATCTGCGCGACGAACTTCCGTCACATGTACTGGAGCATGGCACAGCAATTGGCACACATGACATCCAACGGAACCAATATCGATGTCGGCGATGTCTACGGCTCGGGAACGATCAGCGGGCCCACGCCCGACAGCTATGGTTCCATGCTCGAATTGTGCTGGAAGGGCACACGACCTTTGCAGCTGCCGGACGGAACGCAACGCAAGTTCATCGAAGATGGTGATACGGTCATCATGAAGGGCTGGGCCGAGAAAGACGGTGTGCGGGTTGGCTTTGGTGAAGTCCGTACCGAAATTCTGCCGGCCGTGCCGCGCTGAGGAATTTTCAGAATCAGAGTGGTCCGACGCAGGAACGGTGTCTTCTCCGGTTATTTGAAGAGTTGTGCATAGTCGGCATCGGCTTTTGTGATGTCGTAATTCGGCTGCGCTTGCATGCCCCCTTTTCCATTCTGAATGATGTTCTTGAATTGGTCGAGGGTGTATTTGGTGTCACCCAGTTTTTTTGCGAAACCCGATCGCCCATCAGCGCCGTGACAGGCTCCGCACGTGTTTTTGAATGAGTCAGAGAGGTTGCTGGCAGCAGTTGCGGGAATAATATTCGTGAGAAATTTGAGAACCGCCTTCTTTTCACTCTCGCTCAGAGGGGTTGCATAATTGGGCGGCATGGGGATGTTGTCTTTTCCGCACGTTGCTTCAATGCATTTCTTCACTAAGACGAGAGTTGCATTGGTTTTTTCAAAAAAACTTTCCTCTGAAATATTGTTCAAGCCGTAATTGGGATTCGTGTCGTTCGCCAGCGCGGGGACATTCTTTGGCTTGTACCAGTGATCTTGATTGGTGTGGCAGGTCGCACATTTTTTCTCGACAATGATCTTGATTCCTTCATTCCAAGAAGGAGCATCGGGATCAGGAACTTCATAAGAGTATTTGCCGCTGCCGCCAAGATCGTAAGCTGCGCAGGCTGAAAGCACTGTCAGCAGGCCGAGCAGAAAACAGTTTTTGAGCACTGAGAATTGAATTTTCATATCCCATCCGCTCCTGATCATGGAGTGAATTTTCGTTTGCGCGATTGTTTCAACTTTGGCTTGCTCTTTTGACCGCTCTCCGGCGCATTCACGCCCGATTCAGACCGCTGCTCGGCCTCATCGTTCGCCTTTTTTCCAATCGCATACTGGTAGACGAGACTGGCGCGGGGCATGACAAGCCGACTGGGTACCATGTATTCGGACAAGGCCAGATGCAGCGAACGTTTCATCAGCGAGACACCCACTGTGAATTGCAGTGCAAGAGGCACCTGTGCATCGGCCATGGTGTCATCGCGGATGAATTCGGTTTGTTCGGCTTCGATATTGAAGGCGGATTTTCCTCTGCGGAACAAAATCATGCCATTGCCCCAAAGAGGCAAATTTCGCATTTGGATGCCTTGGGAAATGTAGAACAAGTTCATTCGGGCTGAGAACGAATCATTTGCCTCCGGAGCGGTGATAGCTCCTTTCAAGACAGCCGAGCCGCTTTGAGCGCCGAGGCTTGTGATGAGATTCAATTTGTTGAGCCGAAAAATATTTTCTGCACTCAGTCCATAAATGTACTGATTGAGCGAGGCATTGATGCCAATCAACTTCGCCATTCCTCGTTGCAGCGGCAGATAGCCGCCCCATCCTGTCGCTACAAGAGAGTATCGGCCACTTGTTTTGAATGGCATGCCGGCGACAAGAGTGGGAACCGCGTGGACGGGAGCTGCCGGTACTTTTTCTGTTTTTGCGCCCACCGTCGGATTGGGTTTGGGAAGAAGGCTCGTCAGGACGCGGCCTTCAACAAATCCGGACACGGGAACGGGTTCACCCAACGGCGGCCCATCGAGAAGGGCTGCGCTCACGAGCTGAAGACGTTCCGCCTGTTCGTACCACCAGACGGCCGCCGTGGCCTGCTGGCTTGTGGCAGAAGCGGCAGCCACCGCCAGAAGCACAAGTTGGATCGATTTGATGCGATTCATGTGGGATCTCCCGCCGAGACGCCTTGTCATTGTACGCCTCAGGTGGCTGATTCACTGCGGAAGTGCGAAACTATTTTGACATGCTCTGGATGTTGATGTGGACGTCACTCAGCTGTTTTTCTTTCACTGGCGCGGGTGCGTTCATCATCAGGTCCTGCCCTTTTTGATTCAGGGGGAATGCAATCACCTGCCGGATGTTGGGCTCATCGAGGAGCAGCATGATCATGCGATCGACGCCGGGGGCGATGCCGCCGTGGGGCGGAGGGCCATAGGAGAAAGCATTCCACAGGGCAGGAAAACGGCTTTGAATATCGTCTTCGCTGTAGCCGGCGATCTCGAAGGCGCGCTTCATGATGTCGCGCCTGTGATTCCGGATGGCACCGGATGAAAGTTCTACACCGTTGCAGACGATGTCGTACTGATAGGCGAGGATGTCGAGAGGGTCGCGCGAGCCCAAAGCCTCCAAGCCCCCTTGAGGCATCGAAAAGGGATTGTGGCAGAAATCAATTTTCTGCTCGTCTTCATTCCATTCATAAAAGGGAAAATCGACGATCCAGCAGAATGCCCAGCCGTGTTTCTTCTCCACTTTCAAGGTGTCTGCCATCCAAGTCCGCATCTTTCCGCCTAAGGTCAAGACGCTGCGTGAATCTTCACCGGCAATGAACACAACAGCGTCGCCATTTTCGACCTTCAGCACCGAGGCCAGTTGGGCGCGTTCGCTTTCTGTTGTCTGCTTGAGAAGGCTTCCTTTCCACTCACCGTCTTTGAGCGAGAGGTAGGGGAGTCCTCCCAATCCGACCGAACGCGCCTGCGCCTGCGCATCGTCGAAGAATTTACGGCTTTGTGCGGCTCCTTGCGGCAGACGGATGGCGCGCAACACGCCGCGGGGGGCTTGAAGAATCTTTTGAAAGACTTCGAATGCAGTCGTTTGGAAGACAGAAGACACGTCGCACATTTCCAGACCGAAACGCAGGTCGGGCTTGTCAGAGCCATACGTTTCGAGCGCTGTTTTGTAGGGGATGCGCGGGAATGCGGAATTGAGGATGGGTCGGTCCGAAAATCGCGTGAAGAGGTCGACCATCAGCTTTTCGATGACGGTGAAAATTTCTTCCTGCGTGGCAAAAGCCATCTCAACATCGAGTTGGTAAAATTCACCGGGGCTGCGATCCGCGCGGGCATCTTCATCGCGGAAACAGGGCGCGATTTGAAAGTAGCGGTCGAAACCGGAGCACATGAGCAACTGCTTGAACTGCTGAGGAGCCTGAGGGAG
>JBEGJP010000218.1:0-11397 GCA_041184525.1 Pseudomonadota bacterium
AGATCGACCTCAGGAATTTCCTTCGCGGCTTTGGACAATCAAGACTCAAAACTCTTTTTTCTTGTCGTTGCGCCTGCGAATCCAAAGGCCGACCAAGTGAGCTATCTTCAGCTCATATCAGCCATCTGCCGCCTCATGCGCTCAGCACCAGCGCGGGAACGTCTTCTTCGGGCAAGCACGGCCACCGACATTTTTCACATTCTTGAAAATGAAGAAATCAGCAAATTCGCGCTTCCCCCACCCACGTCTGCTCAACCCTAGGAAAGGTTTCAGTTCATGAGTGCCGAATTGAATCCCATGCGAATCGTCGTTGTGACAGGTATGGCTGGTTCAGGAAAAAGTGTCGCACTCCGTGCGCTGGAAGATTTGGGATTCCATTGCATCGACAATTTGCCTGCTCAACTTCTCCCTCATTTTCTCGACGCATGTGCGAACAACTCCATCCACTCCCGTTTTGTCGCGTTGGCTCTTGATGCGCGCGATCGTTCCATGCCGGATGCCTTGATGGAGGGCTGGCAGAGGCTCAATCAAATTGCGCAAGTGGAAATGCTGTTTCTTGAAGCCGGACATGACATTTTGCTCAACCGCTTTCGCGAAACCCGACGCTCCCACCCGCTTGCCATCATAATGGAAGGACAAAAGTCCTCTGCTGCCGAAACACTCTCAGAGGCCATCCTTCTCGACGCCGACATTCTGGAACCTGTCCGCAAACTGGCCACACGTGTCATGGACACTTCACAGGTGTCTCCGCAAATGCTGAGGCAACTGATCTTCCACGACTATGCCCCCTCAACCGACCTTGTTGAAATGGGACTCCTGCTCGTCTCCTTTGGCTTCAAACACGGCGTCCCTGCCGACCTCGACACTGTTTTCGATGTGCGCTGTTTCCCCAATCCGCATTATCTCCCCGCTTTACGACCGCTCACCGGCCTTGATGAACCTGTTTCCCAGTTTGTGCTCTCCGACCCGCGAGTCTGCCAATTTCTGGATAAAACGGTCGATTTGATGAACTTTCTTATCCCTTTGTACCGAACCGAAGGGAAAAGATACCTTGGCGTGGGTGTCGGGTGTACCGGAGGAAAACACAGGAGTGTTGCTGTAGTTGCTGCCATGAGCAAAAGGTTACGCGACCTGATACCGAGTCTTAAAGTTGAGCATAGGCATATCGATAGGGAGTAAAGAGTGGTTGAATACAAGACACGCGTCAGGGTTCTCAACCCCCTCGGACTGCACGCCCGTCCCGGCGTCAGCATTGTCAAATGTGCCCAAGACCACCGTCCCAGCGAGCTGGAACTGCGGTGTTTATCCACCAATTCCAGAGCCTTAGGTCATTCCCTCCTCTCCATCTTGAGTTTGGGTGCTGCCCGTGACTCGGAAATAGAGCTCATCACCCGAGGACCTCGTGCCGATGAACTCCTCAAAGCGGTCAAACACCTGTTCGATACGGGTTTTGCAGTCACAGAGGGGGTTCATGAGGGCGACAACGAGGATCTCGTTGCAGGGAATCGCAATTTCGAGCGGCTTGGTAGTCGGTAGACTCGCCCAAGTCGCGCGTTCGTCCAATGACGTCAAAGCTCCTCTGGTCATCCACTCACCTGATACCGAATGGCAGAAATATTCTGATGCTCAGAGAAAAGCGCTTCAGGAAATAGAGCATCTGCGTTCCCAAACCAATCAGCATCCTGAAGCGATGACCGATTCCCCTGACGATGCAAGGGTGAGTCGCTTTGTCGAGAAGGATTCACAAGATTCTGAAGTCATTGACAGCTACCAATTGCTCCTCGCTGACGAAGTCCTTACGGATAAAGTCAGGTCACTTGTTTTTCGGGAATCCTTAGACGCAACGTCGGCTGTCATCCAAGCATTTCAGGACGTCAGAAATGTTGTGCGATCAATGGAAAACCAATATCTGCGAGAAAAAACTCTCGACCTCGATGCCTGCGAGGATCTGCTGCTCTCGGCACTCAACACCTCCGACACTCTCAAGCAAAAACAATGGTCTCATTTGAAGGGGCGCATCGTTGTCATCCACCATCCCACCCCTCAAGACATCATTCGCCTTTATCAAGTGGGCGTCTCCGGCATCGTCGCGGAGTGCGGCTCACATTTGAGCCATGCAGCCATTCTCGCACGCAGCTTCAATATACCGACTCTTTTTTCTGCATCAGGCATTCAAACCTCAGGACGCAATGGACAAAAGGTCATCCTCGATGCGGACAACGGTACAATCACGCTCAACCCGAGCCGCAGCGAGCAAAGAAAGGCCGAGGCACGACGTGCTGTCGAACTCATGATCATGCAGAAACTAAAATCCGGTGCTCTTGAGGCCGGTCGAACCCGAGAGGGCAGCAGGATCGTGATCCTCGCCAATGCGGATGGCCCTGCCAGCGGAAAAACAATCCTCTCCTGCGGTGCAGAAGGAATTGGCCTTCTGCGCACTGAATTCCTGCATGTGTCCGAGACGGACAACAACGGCACTCCGGAAACGCCACCGGAAAGCCATCTCGAATATTTCTTCAAGGTGCTCGCAGAGTCGATGCAGCCCGACTGGACAACTGTGCGTCTTTTGGACTGCGGCGGCGACAAACCTTTTCCGAAAAACCACGAACTCTCGAAAGCCGGCACACCGCCGCTGTCGGGAAGTGTGTTCGGACTGCGCGGCATTCGCTTTTTACTCGCCGAGCAGAAAATTCTTGAAACCCAACTCCGGGCAATCGTCAGGGCGAATGTTTTCGGCAATATTCGTATTTTACTCCCCTACGTGACCGACGTCCGAGAAATTCAACAAGTGAAGGTGATGCTCCAATCCGTTTGGGCGAATCTGCCCGAGAAAGAGCGTGAGTCGCTTCATTTTCCGAAGCTCGGTGCCATGATTGAAACACCGGCGGCAGTTCTGATGCTTGATCACTTTTCTTCGGAATGCGATTTTTTAAGCATCGGCAGCAATGATCTCACTCAGCACATCCTTTGTGTCGAAAGAGGTCAGCCCGAGACCGCAGACCTTTTCAACACATTTCATCCTGCAGTTCTGCGCACACTCAAGCAAGTTGTCGAAACGCGCACGCGACCTGACCTGCACATGTGCCTCTGCGGAGAATTGGCGTCTGATCCTCTTGCGACAGAACTTCTCATCGGCATGGGATTCCAACAACTGTCTTGCCGCCCGTCGACAATTCCACTCATCAAAGCGATCATCCGAAACACGAACGAAGATGAAGCGAAGAAAATTGCCGAGCACGTTTTGCGGATGAGCAGCGCAGATGAAATCACCGATTTCCTTCACAGGCGCTATCGGAAGAAACACGGTTCACTTGCCTTCAGCGTTCATTCCACCGAACGCGCCAGCTGAGCCGTTCAATTATAAAAAACTGATCTCAGGGTCTCGGACGACAGAAGCGGTTGCCACACTGGTCCGAGTGCATTGGCGAGCAAGTGGAAGACGATGGCCGGCCGCAAACTTCCAGAGAATAAAGTCAATGCACATGTGACAAGACCAAGAAAAAACGGTCCCAAAGACATGGGCATCTTGCCGTCAGACAGGGCCAACTTCCATACAGACCAATCGAACGGGGCATGCAGTGCCCAAAAAAACAGTGCATTGGTATAGCACAGCATCAGCCAACGACTTCCAGTTGACTCAGTTTCACTTTGAGGTGGCTCATAGAGCGTTCGCTGCCCATTCAAGAGCCAACCGCGAAAAAAATATTCTTCCACCACAGGAGCAAGAAAAACAGAGAAAATGCCAGACGAACTTGTCAACCATGAAGCAGTGTCCGCAAGCGTGGTCATCCAATGCATCGGTTTGAAAAGGGCATTGAGAAGGAATGGAGCCAAACCGTAAACGAGGCAAACCACATCGGCGAACCACCGGCCACGTGCTTTGTCGTTCCCCTGATTTGAGACAATCTTCGGGAGACGCAACAGAGAAGCAATCCCGACCAGTGCACACGCCAAAAATAGATGTCTCAGAGTGTCGCCGGACATCCACTCTTTGCCGGCTTTGACAGACAGAAAGGCAAAGAAAAGCCCCAGCACGAGTCTTTTCAATACAAAGGAATTACGACGCCCCATGGCCCATGGTTCCCCTAAAAACCCTAAAAAAGCCCCCTCACCCCGCCGTTTGAACTTCTGCCGACGAAGAGCTAGGGTGGGCCCTGAGGGAATTCTCCCCCTGTCAGGAGTATGCACGATGTCTGAATTTGTTATGCATATCACAGAGAAAAATTTCCAGACTGAAGTCCTCGAAAGCGCGGTTCCCGTGCTGGTCGACTTCTGGGCCGATTGGTGTGGCCCTTGCGTAGCGCTGGCCCCCACTCTGGAAGAAGTGGCGCGGGAGCGTCAGGGAAAAATCAAAATCTGCAAGGTCAATGTCGAAGAGGAACCCCAGCTCGCCGCTCAATTCAACATCAGAAACATTCCCTTTCTGGCATTCATCAAGAATGGACAGAAAGTCGGCGACCTCATCGGCAATCAACCGAAGCAAACCATTTTGAAGGCCGTTGACGCCATCTCAAATGACTAAAGCAAGGCCGCGAAGGGAAACCCATTCTTTTTTTGCTTCAGAGGCTTTGCTTCTGGAGCTTTCCTCCCGCCAAACGCTTTTCGACGACGCTTCCACGCAAGACAAAAGCAAAGTGCGCTGTTTCGTTTCGTTGGACGAAGTGGGACGCGGCTGTTTGGCAGGACCGGTTGTCGTGGGCGCCACGCTCTGGATCGAAAGCGAAAGCAGACCAGAATTGGAACCTTGGTTCTCATCGCTGCGCGACAGCAAAAAACTCTCAGCGCAACAACGAGAGAAAATTTTCGAAGAAGCGTTGGCACATCAACTGATCGACACTGCTGCGTTGGTACCACCTGCGGTGGATTCAAACCTCAAGGGCGGTCGGGCAAGCTCAAAAGTGCGGAACGAACAAAAGGACGACGCCCTCCTTCTTCGCGATCCTGTGCGGGTTTTTAAGTGGAGCGAAGCGGAAGTCAGACTCCGCCTTGCTGAAACACCGACTAAAAAACGCGCTCCCACATTCCGTCCCCTCCAAGCCGCCATCGGCTCCGCGTCGGCCGAGGAGATCGACACCCACGGAATTCTCGTCGCGCTCGGACGCGCAGCCTCCCGCGCCTTGGTTCAATTGCGCACCCCGCAGGAAAAAATTGGGAACATTTTCTTTGATGGCAACAGACCGATGAAACTCAGCCCCACTTGGTCGCACGTGCCCCAAATTCTAGTCACAAAAGGCGACGACGTACTGAAGTCCGTGTCATCAAGTTCCGTTGTCGCAAAAGTGGTTCGGGATCGATGGATGGACACCTACGGACACCAGTACCCCTCATATGGATGGACTGAGAACCGAGGCTATGGCACCGAATTGCATAGAATCGCGTTGGAAAAACATGGGCCAACCCCTCTCCATCGCCGCAGTTTTTTGAGCAAGATCTGCCCACAGTGAGATCCTTGACACCCACTTTCTCAATAAAATCAGCAGCGATCCGATGAGCCCAGCGGAGGGGAAGGGACAACCCCCTCGGTGTCTTCGGAGGAATGGCTATGGCCAATGGACCAGCGCAGCGCTCACAGGGCGATTTTTCTTACCAACTTTACTGCGAGCTACTGGAAGAACTCTTGGAGCCGATTGAGCCGACCCTCGATCTGAACACACGCTATGAACTTTATCAAAGCAAGCTCATTTATCTTGAAAACCTTCAGGAGCAATGCTTTCGCAGCGTCAACCGCAATTCAAACGGACATTCACAGATGCACGATGACTTCACTTCACAGGATTTGCAAACAATAAAGACGGCCATCACTTCGACGCACGCCTTCATGCGAAGCACGATCCTCGAAGCTTTGAATCTCAGACTTGCTCAAATCGGCCTTCAGGATACACGTCCATGAATCTTGATCTTCAAACCATGATCGATGCGTTCGAAAGAATTTCGCTCGACGAACGACTGCATCTGATCATCACATCGGAAGAAGATCTCCAAGTGTGCATTGAATTCAACCGCGCCGACCAATTTCAATGCTGGACGTTTTATTTCAGGGACGCGCGCGAAGAATCGAAACGGCAATGCTCACGTTCACATGCTCTGGAGGTCGCAACTGCCTTCAGATTGTCTCATTCTGAAATGGCTAAAGAGCTTGCCGGTATGCTCCTCACACAAGCCGCTTTTGCAGACCAGTTCGTCAGAGAAGTGGAAGAGCTTTTGGGCAAGGAAGCAGTCAAGGAAAGCATCATTCGAACGCAACTTTTCATGGACGCTCTCAAGGATGCCGTCTCCAATGCACTCACTCCTGAAAACAATCGCGAAAGTTCCGAGCGTCCCGTCCACAGCCTTGCCCCCGCTCTTCCGCCACCCGTGCAAGGGAATCCTAAGCTGCGGGTCATCAAAGGCTCCTGAATTGGAAGCCTAAAGTTCTGAAATAATTCAAATATTCTTATGTTTGACCACTCTCTGAGCACCGGCTATACCTGCGCCTGCCCTACAGCGCAGAGTAAAGGTGATTCCCTATGTTTGATATTGTCTCGCAAGGATTCAAAGACGCGGCCCTCAAACTCAAAGGTCAAACACGCCTGACGGAAGAAAACATTTCTCCCGCTCTGCAGACGGTCCGGCACAGTTTGCTGGACGCCGATGTGGATTTCGGCGTTGTCAAAAACTTCCTTGAAAGTGTGCGCGAGAAGGCAACGGGATCGGTCGTCCACACAAAGTCAAAATCGATGGAAGCGAAGGTGTCGGCCGGAGACCATTTCATCAAATTGTGCCACGACGAACTTCTTGATCTTCTCGGCGGCAAACAAACTCAGATCATCAAAAACACAAAAGGTCCGACGGTTGTCTTGTTGGTCGGATTGCAGGGTGCAGGCAAAACAACCCACGCAGCAAAACTTGCCAAGTTTCTCAAAGACTCGCAAAACATGCGCCCCCTCTTGGTTGCTGCCGACGTCTATCGCCCCGCAGCACGCGAACAATTGAAGGTTCTCGGTGAACGCATCGATGTTCCTGTCTTCACGCTCGACACCACTGATGCCGTCGAGATCGCGCGCCAAGGTCTCGAACATGCACGCAAGGAATGGCTTGATCTTGTCATTGTCGATACCGCAGGCCGGCTTGCCATTGACGAAACCCTGATGTCTGAAATTGAGAACATCAAATCAGCTGTGCAACCGCAAAATGTTCTTCTCGTGATTGACGCCATGATTGGTCAAGATGCCGTTCGAACAGCAAGTGCGTTCGACTCCAGAGTCAACTTGACCGGAGTCATTCTCACCAAACTCGACGGTGACACACGCGGCGGCGCTGCCCTCTCCATCAAAAAGGTCACGGGAAAAAATATTCTTTTCACCGGTGTGGGTGAATCCCTGGAGCGCCTCGAAGAATTTCGTCCCGAGGGAATGGCCACTCGCATTCTTGGGATGGGTGATGTTGTCGGCCTGATGCAAGATTTCGAGAAAGCCATCGACGAGGAAGAAGCGGCACGCAGCGCAGGCCGCATGATGGAAGGACAGTTCGACTTCAATGACTTTTTGGGAATGCTGCAGAGCATTCAGAAAATGGGACCACTGAAAGATCTCATTTCCAAAACACCGTTGGCCGGACAGCTCAACCAACAAGATCTCGACAAAGTCGACGATCGCGAGATGGTCCGGATCGGAGCCATGGTTCACTCGATGACCCTTCAGGAACGCCGCTCTCCTGAACTGCTCCTCACAAAAACACCGGAAGGGCGGTCACGCGTTGAGCGCATTGCCAAGGGATCCGGACGCACCGAAAAAGACGTCAAGGACTTGGTCGATCGGTTCATGCAGATGAAGCAGATGATGAGTCTCTTCAGCGGAGGCTTGGGAGGCGGCCTGCTGGGCAAAATTCCCGGCATGGGAGGCCTGAACCAACTTGCCAAGATGGCCAAAATGATGGGAGGCGGCGGATTGGGCGGCCTTGGAGGTTTTCCCGGCATGGGAGGCGGAGGCGGAATGTCCGGACTCGCCGGCCTGATGGGGGGCATGCCGGGAGCCGGCGGTGGCCGCATGGGCGGAATCTCGACTCAAGAACTCGCTGAAATCAACCGCCAGCGGAAGAAGAAAAAAGAAGAAAAGAAAGCGCGCGCGAAAAACCGCCGTTGATCCGACATCTCGCAGTCAAAAGGAATGTTCTCCATGTTCACAAAAACATCTCTCACCCAACATCTCGACGGACACGCGGGGGGACAGGACGAGAATCCTTTTGCCAAATACATGCCAAAACCTCAGGTGTCGTATCCCGACGTGGGCGCCGAGAATCAAACTTTTCTGAAAAAGGTCTATGTGCAAACGTGGGGCTGCCAAATGAACGTGGCCGACACGGAGCGCATGCTCGGATTGCTTGGTCAGTGCAACTATCGTCCCACGGAAACTCTTGATGACGCCGATCTCATTTTGCTCAACACCTGCCACATCAGGGAGAAGGCAAGACACAAACTCGTGAGCCGGCTGGGTGAAATCAGGCCCCTCAAAGTGAAGAATCCCGATCTCGTGCTGGCTGTGACAGGCTGCGTTGCTCAAGCGGAAGCGAAACTTTTGGCGAAAGAAGTTCCCTTCGTCGATCTCATCATCGGCCCTGATCAAATTGAACGATTGCCGGCACTGTTGGAAGAGGTTGTCACAAGAGCAGACGAAAAGCGGGAACAAAGAAGTTTCGGAGTTCAACAACCGCTGGTGAATGCTGAGTTCATTAAGAACGAAGGCTACAGCATTCCTGTCGACGTTGTGCCGCCGTATCTAGACGAGACGAAAAACGAAATCAGCAAGTACGTCAACATCATCAAGGGGTGCAACAATTTCTGCACGTTCTGTGTTGTTCCCTACACGCGTGGCCGTGAGAAGAGCCGCCAGCAATCGGAAGTCCTCGACGAAATTAAGTATTTTGTTGACAAAGGTATCAAGGAAATTGTTCTGCTCGGGCAAAATGTAAACTCATACGGTCTCGACTTTCTCGAATCTCAACCTCCGACGGCAGCACAATTGCCTCCGGAAGTGTCGCTTCCGTTTGCTGATCTTCTTTACAAGGTTTCTGAAGTCGAAGGCGTTGAACGTATCAGGTTCACAACTTCCAACCCGCACGACTTCACGCCCGCGCTGGCAAAAGCTTTTGCTGATCTGCCCAAGCTTTGCAATGCATTCCACCTGCCGGTTCAAGCGGGTTCCAATCGCATTCTCGAACGGATGAACCGTCAATACACAAAGGAAATGTATTTGGAGCGTGTGCAATGGATTCGCAACGTGCGGCCGGAGATTGCATTCAGCACTGACATCATCGTCGGCTTCCCCGGCGAAACGGAAGACGATTTCGAACAAACCATGCAGTTGGTCCGTGAAATGAAATATGCTTTCATTTACGCGTTCAAGTACTCTCCCCGCAAGGGAACGCCTGCCACCCGTTTCCGCGAACAGGTGGCCGAGCAGGAAATGGATCGCCGGTTGCAAGCATTGTTGGCGTTGCAGCGGCAAGAAACAGAGCGACAGAATTTGGCGGAAGTCGGCCAGACACGCGATGTTCTCATTCTTTATCGCAATCCCAAAGAGGACAATTCTTGGTACGGCCGCACCTATGAGGGGCGCTTGGTGAAGGTTTCAACACCGAGAAACATACTCGGTCGGACCCTGCCCGTTCGAATTTGCGGAGCCAATTTGACAGCTCTGGAAGGCCAACCGGAGTGAGCTCCTCTCCTCAGGACTCGAAGTTCTCTTCCTCAAATTCATCGGACTCTTGCTGCAATTCTTGGAATGGCTCAATTTCCTCGCGGGGCAAATTGACATTCACCAGACGCTCCATCAGCCGTTGAAAAAGTGAAGGATCAGCATCCTCATATCGCGTCAGAAATCGGCGCAACTGGAAGGGATTCTCGCGACTCTTCAGTGTGATGAGCCGAGCAATTTTTGCTTCTTGTTTCTCATTGAGCACCTGAGCCTTCAAAGCAAAAGCAAAGGCACCCAATCGAACCCACAATTTAGGGTGTCGCAGAAACACAGCCAATTTAGCCTCACTGTACCCACCCTTCACGGGCGTCCAGTCATCTATTTCCTTCAGAGCATCAAGAACAGCCACGCCACTCCTGACGCCCTTGGGCTGGCTGCGCAGGATACCGTCTTCCCAGAGTCTGTCCTCCATCAGGTCTTCGTTCAGTTCTTCGAAATTGACACTCAAAAGCACATCGTCCGAATCAGAGTCGTGCTCTTCTGTTGAGGCATCGTGGTGTCTTCCTTTTTTCGCACTTTTTTCAGGCTGAACTGGTCGACCGCCCATGTCCTGCGGGTCAGGGGCTGTTGACAAAGAAACCGGCTCCTTCCAGAGACTGCTCAGCGAAAAATGATGCCCGCCCGAGCCATCCTCCTCCATAAAACTGAGGGCAAGGTAGGCACCCGACATCGTGACCAACGAGATGAGCAGCCCCAACTTGAGCTTTTTATCCTTGTCCATTGTCACCCTAAAACCTCCTGCTTCACCTCCCCGTATCGGCAGACTTGTTGCTCAATCAGCTGAGTCTTTTTTGACTGCACTAGGAAAATATGTAGACTCCTGATTTGCCTGAGAAATGAAGCCAAACGGAGGAACACGTGAAAATTCTTGTCCTAGTCAAACATGTTCCGGACACGGAAACCAAAATCAAACTGGCTGCCGGCGGAAAAAACCTCGAAGATTCTGAATTCAAATATATGGTCAATCCTTACGATGAATTCGCCATTGAAGAAGCCGTCCGAACACAGGAAAAACTGAGCGGTGAGAGCGTGGTTGTCAGCCTCGGCCCCACCCGCGTGCAGGAAGCCATGCGCAAAGCCATGGCCATGGGAATTGACCGCGGAGTTTGGATCAACAGCGAAGGTTTTTCTGGTGAACTCGACTCGTATTGCGTTGCTTCCGCTCTGTCACACGTCGTGTTGGAAGAAAAACCGGACGTGGTGTTTGTCGGGCAAAAAGCCATCGATGATGATGCCGCTCACGTGGGCCCCATGCTCGCAGAGCTCTGCGGCATGCCACACATCCAAGTCGTTACAAAAGTGGAATGGCAAGACTCAGGTGCATCGGCCCGCATCGAACGTGAAGTTGAGGGCGGGATCGTTGAAATATACGACGTGAAAGGTCCGATGGTCCTTGGGGCCCACAAGAGCCTCAACGAGCCACGCTTTCCGCCGTTGCCGGGCATCATGAAGGCAAAGAAAAAGCCATTGGCCGAGAAAAAACTGACTGATGTGCTGACCACTCAGCCCCTCGTCACGATCCGCGGTTACAATCTGCCCTCGGAGAAGGCACCTGGAAAAGTTTACAAAGGGGAACCCTTGCCCGAGATGGTCAAGAAAGTGGTCGGCTTGCTTCGCTCGGAAGCCAAAGTCATTTGAGTCGCATCAGAACATGGAGAGCAGTAAA
>JBEGJP010000219.1:0-3367 GCA_041184525.1 Pseudomonadota bacterium
CCAAAAAGGAGTCTGGTTCATCGAGAAGGATGAGATCCGCATCCCTAGAAAGCCCTTGAGCGAGACGCACCCTCTGCCATTGACCGCCGCTCAGCGTCGACAGCCTCAAATCGAAAAGCTCTTTCAATCCGAATGCCTCTGCACATTCGTTGAGTCTTGCCGGTGAAGTCGCGCGCCCCCTCACGGACAGATGCCCAGAAGTTGCTATAAATTCCGACACAACCATATCTTCACTCGCATGCAAGGACTGCCCCACCCATGCAAACGCAGTAGGGCGCTGCAGAGGAGACTTCGCTGCCCATTGAAAATCACCTTCAATGTGCCAAGGGCGCTGCAAGACACCGGCCAACGCCTTCAACAAGGTTGTCTTTCCGGAACCATTGGGCCCAAGCAGCACACACCACGCACCCGAAGGCAAGTCCGCAGAGACGTCTTTGATCAACCAACGATCGCCGCTCCAGACAGAAAACCCTTGTAACGAAATCTGCGGCTGAAGGATGCTCTTCACACTGTCGGTCGTCTGATTCATGTATGGGCTTTCTGGCGCAACAACAAAACTAGCAAAAAAGGAGTTGAAAAAAGGGCGGTGAAGACTCCCACAGGCAACTCCAGCGGCGCTGTCAGACTGCGAGACGCGAGATCCGCCAGCACGAGCAAGGCGGCACCGAGAAGCGCATTCAGGTAGGGCCGCTCGCCTGCAAAAGAAACAGCACCAAAAAGACGTCGCGTCATGTGGGGAACAAGCAGACCCACAAAACCAATCGCACCCGCCGCTGCCACACTCGCTGCGCTCACCACAGCAAGACAAATCAGAAGCCGATTGCGCAGGCGGACCACATTCACGCCCTGTGCGATCGCGAACTCTGATCCAAACGACATGACGGTCAGCGCGGCATCAAGGCGGATCAAAAGCCAACTGGACAGCAGCAGCACGAAAGTCAAAAAGGAGAGAGCCGCCGGAGAATGTGGCTGTATCGTTCCCAATGTCCAAGT
Source organism: Pseudomonadota bacterium (assembly GCA_041184525.1). Lineage (GTDB taxonomy): Bacteria > Bdellovibrionota_B > Oligoflexia > Silvanigrellales > Silvanigrellaceae > RFOM01. Next base: position 994 of record JBEGJP010000219.1, read on the forward strand.
CTGAACCTGACTGAGCGCGGAAGGACTCAATCTGGCATAAACCAGCATCAGAAGCGCCGAAAAACCAGCATTCAAGAGCAATCCGACGAGCGCAAAAGAAGCGGCACCGCGGTGACGCAACACACCGAAAAATAAAAAATACGCAAAGATAAGTGAGACGATGGCGCCGCATGCGGAAAAAATCCAGACGGCAGGAACCACGCCGAAAAAGAGACGGCCCGAGACATCCGGCAAAAAAAGCAATCCCAAAAGAATGGCCGACGTGCTGCCTGCGGACAACCCCACGACATGAGGGTCAGCCAAAGGGTTTTGCAAATACATCTGCATCGTCCGGCCTGCCGCGGACAAAGCTGCACCCACGCTGAATGCCAATACAACATGCGACAGACGCAATCCAAAAAGTGCAGGATTCCCCTGAAAAAACTGTGCAACGGAGGAAGGTGAAAACCCTCCGGCAATCCAGTCCGACCACGGCGTGGCGGGGCCTGTCAGAAAGGACACGACCGACAACAACACCACCCCTGAGAAAACAAAAAAAACTGATTTCACTTGCGGATCTTTCTCAAGGCACCCAGCGCTTCCCAAAGCCGAGGCCCGGGACGCAGAAACAACGATGCGGGCAACACCTCAACAAAAGCACGTTGCTTGCCCTTTGCGCTCCATCTGCTGCTCAAAAGATTCATCTTTTCCTTCGCTGCCAACTTCTGATTTTCTTCTTCATAAAATCCGAACCAATGGCGACCCGACAAACCAAGAAGACTTTCCGGCGACACTCGGGGATAAAGTTCACCACTGCGCGTTGGGTTGAGAGCATTTTCAAACCCGCCCAACAGAAAAATATCACTCAGCCAAGAGGCCGAACCCACTAAATAGACGGGTTCGCTTGAAACAAAAAAAAGTGCGCGTTGAACGGCCGCATCCCGTTGCCCTTCGGCACGCCGCAGTTGGTTTTGAAATTCAGAACTCAATCGTCCGGCGGCCTCCGGTGCGCCCAAGGCTTTGCCCATGGCGAGGATCTGATCAGGAAAATCCTTCAAACGCTGGGGCCCAAAGACATGAACACTTGCTCCGGAGGATGTCAGCAGGCGCCGCTGGGCTTCGGGAAAACCATCCACCACAACTACATCTGTCGGATGCAACGCGAGCACCCGCTCCAAGCTCATCCGCATGAAAGAGCCCACCTTTTGCAGAGACCTGACAGAAGGCGGCATGTCGCACTGCTCGGTGACCCCCTTCAAACTGCTTTGCAATCCCAAAGCCACCACCCATTCCGTCGTTGCGGGTGACAAGCTCACAATCCGTCGCTCATTTGCAACAGCGGGAAAACAAACAACACAGGCAACAACAACAACGCACATCCGCCGGATCAGATGCGAACCGCGCAATCGCTTTTTGCTGGAAAGCTTTTCATTCAAGGGAATCAATGCCCACTTCCTCAAGCCGCTCTTTGATTTTCCTGACGACCTTAGACTCCAGCTGGCGGGCACGCTCACGGGTGATGCCAAATTTGTCGCCCACATCCTGCAGCGTCACGGGCTCTTCGGCGAGAATTCTGTTGTGAAAAATAAACAAATCTCTTTCGTTGAGTGCGCTTTCAATATGCTCAGCCTGCTCACGCAGAATAGCCAGAAGCTGTTCTCTGGCCAACCTATCATCGACCGCTTCACCCTCATCCACCATCAGGTCCATCTGACGGGTTCCCGGTTGATCGTCATAAACAGGAGTGTCGAGAGAGACATCACCTTTAGAAAGGCGCTGATTCATCTCAACCACCTCCGACTCTTTGACGCCAATCTTGTCTGCCAAAAGTCGGGCATCAAAACGTTGTGTGAGCGCATACATTTTTTCTGCCTCCGAACGCAGGCGAAAGAAAAGTTTGCGCTGAGCATCGGTTGTCCCGATTCTCACGAGGCTCTTGTTGTCCATAAGAAACTTCAGAATGTAGGCGCGGATCCACCACGCACTGTACGTCGAAAGTTTCACCCCGCGATAAGGGTTGAACCGGTTCACGGCCTGAACCAAACCTGCGTTGCCCTCTTGGATGAGATCCAGCATCTGTGCGTAGGCGCGCCGGTATTCCATGGCAATTTTCACAACCAATCGAAGATTCGCCGTAACAAGACGCTGCCGCGCTTCAGTGCTGTTTTTCTCAAAAGCATCTGTCGCGAGGCGACGCTCTTCTTCCGGTGTCAACAAAGGATAGCGCCGGAGCTCTGCCAAATAACGAGACAAGGCCGACGAAGGAACCAGACTCTGTCCGGCTTCCAATTCAGAATCATCGGGAAGAACGACGTCGAGAACATCACCCGCTTCATAGGGAGCGACGGCATTGGAAAGTTCATCGGCCTCCTGCCATTCCTGCTCACCGCCGTCT
>JBEGJP010000220.1:0-4317 GCA_041184525.1 Pseudomonadota bacterium
ATCTGCTCTCACAATGAACAAAATTAGCCCAATCTGTAGGACAATTGAATTCGCCTTGACCCGGTCCGGTCAGCAAACTCCGGAATGAAGTCGGTAGGCAATTTTACGGAACGCGCTTTAAACGCCTAAACCCGCAAAACCTCGACATGACCGGGTCTTCTAATGGGATTATGGAACAAGAGGCCTGATAGCGCTACGGGGGCATTGCCGGCGGAACCTACTCATGCTCCCAAATCTCATGAGAGCCATTTAACTTGTTCTGCAATATCAATTATTTATCCGTACTTTTCAAAGCTTAGAGACATTTCGAGCGCTACCAAATTTGCCCAATTTCGATCGGTTTTTGTCATTTGGACCCACATTTTCATAACTAGAATGAAGCTAGCCATTAGATTGCCTCTCCCATGGCATTAGAGCGATAGGATCGACATGGGCAAGAACGTGTCGATAAAGTCAAGACAGCTCCGAATTTTGATATGCCTTTGCAATCAGTATTCTCTTAGCAACAGGGGCGGATTTTTCGCAAGGACTCAATGGGCAATGGGACTAGTTCGGCCCTAGCACAAGTCCGCCTAGACCCACTGAATTAATGATCAGACAAACTAGTGTTCCCATGATATGGATTGCGACCTTGAGAAACGTTTAATTCCAAAAGGTCAGAAATTCAGACAATGCGTTTCTCTGTGACTGGTCGTATTTGGTACATAGATCTAGGTGAACGGAATCCGATTCGTCGCGGGTCGGGGAGGTCTCTGAACGTGTCATGCCATTGAGGCACAACGCATGCGAAAGGCCCCTGAGTCCTCCAGCAGTTGTCATGTATTGAAGTGCCCACGCACCTTTTAAACGACGAGGACGCACACCCTTAAATGCTGAGTAATTATAGGACGGATGGGCTTCTTTCATCATTTGCTTCATGACTTCCGAGTTCTGTCTAGAAAACTCTCCAGATGGCTGAAAACTGTCGAAAAATGGATTGTTAAATTTCTTCAGCAATCCCATTGTTTCCGCAGAAAACATCTTTCCACTGCCGCCCTGATTATTGTCATGGCACCCTTGACAATGTTTTTTAAACAGGATTTCGCCCTGCTGATAAAGGGCTTCATTGGGTTGTCTGGAGTTCTTGGGTGCGCGGAATGTTCTGATGAATTCCGCCAACGGAACCTGCCATTCAATGCCGGTGTATTCTCGGTTGCCGCCCGCAGCCATGTATAAAGATTCTGCCATATGGGTCTCGAGATCAGGCGCCGGAATAAATGATGAAATCCGAGTTTTATCGAGATCATATGGTTTTTTCGGATAGGATTCTATTCCCCAGAGGGAAGGCATTGCGAGCGTCAATGACTCGGTGGTTCCCAAGGCCACAAAAAATGTGGGTGCAGCGCCCACCTGTTCACTCAACATATCTCGCTGATCACCAACTCCCAGTCCGGGAAGACGCAACAAACCAGAAATACTGTGTGTGAGTGGAATCTGTCTGGGAACTAGGGTCAAATCGACAGAAAATTTCGCGAAGAGAGCCCCTTTTTCCTGCGCCTGCTTCTTCAGCGCCGTAAATTTTGAAATAAGCCGAGGATCCCACTTCTCAGGATCATTTGCACGCTGGTCTAGAATCCAAATAGGATAAGATAGAATGAGAGCTAAGCGTCCGGGGCGTATATGACTGTTGGGAAGTCCGTAAACAAAACGACCGTCGTCCGTCCGTCCTAAATGGCACATAGCGCATGTGGCGACAGAACGGTTTCCACCGGGAATGACGCCTGCAAACGGGTTGTTACTGTGTGATTTTGGAAATCCAATGGGGAACCCGGGATCATCTGGATTTTCAAAAAGACCGACATTTTTGAACGCAGGGCCTACAAGTTCAGGCCAAGCTGTCATAGCCTCGGCAAGGTAGAATTGGGGAAGAGTTCCGTTTGCATTCGGGAGAGCATAATTGAAGATATGTTTGCCTGCATAGAGGATGGTTGACCGCGGGATTTCCGCCTTGATCTTTTCCGATGTCGGATTTTTTATCTTGCTGATTGCCTTCCGATAATCCTCAAAAGCAGCTTCTGTCTTGCGTGTTTCCAGAAGTGTCTTTAAATCTTGATCTTCAATAAAAGGTGCTGCTTCTGGATTCTTCTTTAACGACGATTTGTTGACCGAGTTACGGTTTCGGGGAAAACAGGAAAGCAGCAATAGGCAAAAAAGGCACCATTTTCTGCAACGGATAAGGACGGACAATTTTAGTTCTCCTGAAAAAATGGCGACATATCCCCAGAAAACTTTTCGGACTTCTGATTCCGTAATACTATGCGAAATGTTTGTAGGCAAATCTAGCATCTTTTGTGTAGTTAACCCCCCGGGGATCGGACACCCCGCGAGGAGAGGTTGAAGGTCAGTATGAGTAATTCTAGAAGTAAGGAGGGCATTCAGGTCGTCACTGCCGTTGCCCGCCGAAGAAGGTTCAGCCCCCAGGACAAGATACACTGCTAATCGCCAGAGCATTTTGTGAAAATGCCGCCGAATATTCGTTCGGCGAATCCGCACCTCACCCTTTATTTTCAGAGTTTGTCTGAACATTCGAAGCAAAGTGAAAATGCAATTCTGGGTGTCAGTCGAAATGTGTAGCTCGAATCCCCTATCTACGTGATGCAGACCCATCAAGAAGGACAGAATCCGCATGCAGAGGCGAGATTCGCAATCCGTCTCTCCTCTCTGGCCCGCTCTTCAGCGCTTTCGAGCTCGTCCATTTGCTCTGGGAGCCAGCTTCCAAGGTACATTTCCGATGGCGTGGCACCATGAAGTCCAGAATGAGTTATGAGTGTGTTGTTGTCCTAATTGAACTTAATGATGAAGTTTTGGACACCCTCAATATCGTCGAGCGATTCGTCGTCTTCAAATACGTCGGATACTTTCGAAGATCATTTCCAAGTCTGTTGCCTTGACCTGGCGCGAGAAAAATTCGGATTTAACGAATTGATTCGCATCTTGCACATGAGTTCGGCAACCTCATACAAGAGTTTGCGAGGAGATTCGAGTCTGACTCTTGATACGTTGACTGCCGTTGTAGTGGTTCTCGGACTGACTCCGGATTTATCGCTCAGGAGAGATGATTGAGTTCCGAATCAACACCGTTCCAATAGAAATCTGACTGGGTCCAGAGAGAATTCGGAATAATTTTCTGGAGTGATGAAACAAGGAACAGCAGATTTTTCAATCTTCAGAAAAGCCTCAATCCCGCCGGTGCGCTTGCGTCTTCCACTTTTTACTTCCACTGCAAACAATTTCCGCTGCATTTTGAAAATGAAGTCAACCTCGTCATCTCCGTCTCGCCACCAGAAAACTTCTCCACCGGGAATCCGCAGCAGATCCATTCCGACGGCAGATTCAAAAACTCGGCCCTTTCCCTCGGACGAAGAGACATAATCGAGTCCAAGTGCGAGGTTTGCCAGTGCAGGACATCCAAGAATAAGCTTCGGAGTAGATGACTTTGAGATGCGTGGTTTTTTTCCATACTTTTGGATGCTGAAGAGCAAAAAGGCGCCTTCATAGAGCTCGAGATAGCTTTTGACAAGATCGGTGTTTCCCGCGTCCTGAAGTTGACCAAGAAGTTTGGAGTAGCTGATTTCTTGCGCGGGGTAAGCACAGGCGATAGCGAAGGCCTGTCGAAAAAGTGCGGGATTTCGAACTACTTTTTGCGTTAAAATGTCACGTCCAATCACGGCATCTACAATGGAGTTGGTCAAGTACGAGCGCCAGCGTGCGTCCTGTCCTCGGTAGGTTTCAGCTCCGGGGTAGCCGCCCCAGATGAGCCATTCGTCGAGCGTATAATTGAACTCTCGCTGGCATTCATGAAAGCCCCAATGGGGCGCGGTCGTCAGTTCAAATCGTCCAGCAAGACTCTCACTCAGACCACGTTGAATAGAGAGTGAACTTGACCCCAGAAGCACAACTCTCAGATTCTTCTTGTTGCGCAATGAGCGATCCCAAAGCCCCTTGATGACCTTCGACCAATCGGGCACGCGTTGGACTTCGTCGATCACAAGCAGAGAGCCTTCACCCAAACCGCTTGCCATTTGCCATTGCTCAGTGAGCCATATCTGTGAGGCCTGCAGTGTGTCATCTGCGCTGACAAAGTGTTTCATTCCGAGCCATGACTCAAAGATTCTCAAGATGCCTGTTGTTTTGCCAACCTGCCGAGGTCCAAGAAGAACTTGAATCAGTGGGCTGGGTTCTGCCAGCCGCTCGCGGAGCAGGGATTCAAAATTTCTCATACAAATACCTAAATGTATTAATAATAAAAAAATACTAGATCCACCTATCATTTATAAT
>JBEGJP010000221.1:0-26915 GCA_041184525.1 Pseudomonadota bacterium
CCCACCGGCAGCCACGTCGAAAACGGCTTTGTGGAAGGGACACAGCATTTCGCGTGTGTCGGGATCCCAGCGCCCTTTTTCGAGCGGCTTGTCAGCGTGCGAACAGTTGTTTTCAAATGCAAAAACCTGCCCGGCACTGTCACGCACCAGTAAGACGGAGAGTCCGTCCACCACACATTTGACAGGCCTGTCCGAAGGAACAGCGTCCACGCAGAGGGCTGGATGGAACGTGATCATTTCAAAACCCTGTCGAGCCCCTGAGAAAGAATGTTGCTGGCCCATGAAGACAGCGGAGAAGACTCAGGCAACTGAAGCAGACCTTCGAGAACGAATCCGCGCACCACGAGCTCCTTGGCTTCAATTTCGCTGAACCCACGGGTCATGAGATAATGGATTTGCTTACTGTCGATTTCTCCGGTGGCACTCCCGTGCTTGCAGGAGACTTCGTCCGGCAGAATGCGCAGCCGAGGCATGGAGTCGACACGAGCACGCTTGCTCAAAACGAGGTTCTTGTTGATTTGGGACGCATTCGTGCCGACAGCTTCGCGCTCGACGTTCACAAGCCCTTGAAACACGGCTCTGCCGCGTTGACCCGCGATCACTTTGGCTCGCAGATGGGTTTGGGAGTTGGCATGAGTGTGATCCTGCAACGGCTCGTAGTCGATCACTGAATATCCTGAGGCGACAATCGCCGTGCCGCACTGGGCCATGGCTCCTTCACCTTCGGGAGTCACATTGCTCACCACGCGCAGCACCGAAGACGGCACGAAAACCGAAGCATCGTTAAACTGAGCCTGAGTGGAGAGAATCACTTTCCTCTCAAAAAGCATGTGCGCAGGAACGTCGGCTTCATTGCCCAAGTGAGCCCACAATTGTGTCACTGAGCTTCCACGCCCCGCGCGTATTGTCAGACGGTGGTAAGAGAACGACGCCGAACCGTGAAGGACTGCCAATTCTGCTGTCGCACCGTCAGCAACATCCAAGGTGACGTTGGCGTAGGACTGCGCAAAGGCAGGCTCGCATTCAATCGCCACCAAAACCACGGGCGTGTGTTCGAAGCGCGGAATGCGAACGATGAGCTCACTCGGAGCACTCACCTGCAAGCGCTCGGCCAATGCAGCACACACAGCGCTGTCTCGTAAAACAGATTCCGGACGTGATGGCCGCGAACCAATTTCCAGACGCCCCACCCACGAGTCGGACTGAGCGCAAGAGGAAACGACAAGTCCGCCATTGCCAAGCTCGAGCAGAACGACACGGGAAACATCCGCAGGTTCATCCGTTGCAACGCGTGCTGCCGATGGCTGTGTTGTTCGCAGAAGACCGCTGATCTTCTCTTGAAGAGCGTCTGCAGAAAGAACTTTGAATTGCACTTTGTATGGCGAGGATGCCAAATGGGCACCCAAAACGGATTGACCGAAGTTGTTCACCACGTCGCCTGCAGGCAAGAAGAACAGTTCGGGATCTGTGCGACGCCAGTTCTCTTCCGGCCACGCAGGAAGGAGACTGAGTGCAGATATTCTTTCGCCTACGGCCAAATGCTTAACTTGAGGAAGCGACATCAGCCCACTCCTCCTTCCATTTCCATCTCGATCAGACGGTTGAGTTCAACTGCGTATTCCATCGGAAGTTCCTTCACGAACTCCTCGATGAATCCATTGACCACCATGAGTGTGGCCTGACGCTCGCTGAATCCGCGACTCGTCAGATAATAAATTTGATCTTCACCCACTTTGCTCACGCTGGCCTCGTGCCCCACATCCACACCTTCGCGCTCTTCAATTTCAATGGTCGGGTAGGTGTCGGAGCGGGAATCGCGATCCATCAGAAGTGCATCGCACTGAACCTTGCTTTTGCAACCCACCATGCCCTTGGGAATCTTCACCAAACCACGGTAGGTGGTCACACCGCCTGCCTTGGAGATGGATTTCGAAGTCACGACACTGGTGGTGTGCGGAGCAGCATGAACAATTTTGGAACCCGCATCTTGATGCATTCCGTTTCCGGCAAACGCGACCGAAAGAATTTCACCACGTGCACGTGGGCCCATCAAATAGACTGCAGGGTACTTCATCGTCAGTTTGGAACCGATATTGCCGTCGACCCATTCCACAACCGCATCTTCGTATGCGTAGGCACGCTTGGTCACCAGATTGAAAATGTTCTTCGACCAGTTTTGAATAGTGGTGTAGCGAATTTTAGCACCCTTCAACGCAATCAGTTCCACAACCGCGGAATGCAGAGAATCAGAGCGATAAACGGGCGCTGTGCAGCCTTCAATATAATGCACACTGGAGCCCTCATCGGCGATGATCAGGGTGCGTTCGAACTGGCCCATGTTTTCTGTGTTGATACGGAAGTAGGCTTGCAAGGGAATATCGACCTGCACTCCCTTGGGGACGTAGATGAAACTCCCGCCGGACCAGACCGCCGTATTGAGCGCGGCAAACTTATTGTCTTCTGAAGGAATCACCGTCCCAAAATACTTTTCGACAATTTCGGGGTACTGGCGCAAACCGGTGTCCATATCAAAAAACAGAACGCCCTGCTCTTCGAGCCGCTTTTGCATGCTGTGGTAAACCACTTCCGATTCAAATTGTGCTGACACACCGGCAAGGAACTTGCGCTCGGCCTCAGGAATTCCGAGCCTCTCGAAAGTGTCTTTGATTTCGCTTGGCACTTCATCCCAACTGGTTCCCACTCGTTCGGTGGGACGGACAAAGTAATGGATGTTGGTGAAGTCAATTTCATTCAACGCGCGCGTGTCACCCCAAGCGGGCATCGGCTTGCTTTGGAAGATTTCGAAGGCCTTCAGACGGCGCTCGAGCATCCATTGCGGCTCGCGTTTGAAATTGGAAATTTCAGTGACGATTTCGCGCGTGAGGCCTTCTTTGGATTTCGCTGCCTTGAAAACGTAATTTTCCTCAACATGGAATCCGTACTTGTAGTCGTCAAAGTCGGCCTGCTGGCTCTTTTCATTCAAAGTATTTGTCATGGTGCCTTCCTCAAAGTCAGGCTCATTGAGCGGGTCGTGTTGAAAGAGAGGATTGCGTGTTGCGCACCCAATCGTATCCTTCACGTTCAAGTGCATGAACCAAGGACATGTCCCCGCTCCGCGTGACTTTACCGTCGAGGACAACGTGAACTTTGTCAGGGCTGACGAAATTCAACAGGCGTTGGTAATGTGTGATGATCACAAATGAGGTTCCATCGGTGTCACGGATTTTGCGGATAGCTTCAGCCACCGTTTTCTGAGCATCGACGTCCACGCCGGAGTCGATTTCATCGAGGATGGCGAGTTTGGGTTTGATGAGTGCAAGTTGGAGCATCTCAAGACGTTTCATTTCTCCGCCCGAGAAGCCTTCGTTCAAATAACGGCTGAGTGCAGAGCGATCGATGTCGAGCATGTCGAGCTTTTCACGGACAATTTTTCTGAACTCGGCAACTCCCAGCTGAACATTGTGGCGCAGGCAGTACAGATTGCGCAAATACTCGGAAACGCGCAGCCCCGGAATGGCAACAGGATATTGGAACGCGAGAAAAAGACCTGCTTTGGCGCGAGCGGCTGTGTCCGATTCAGTGATATCTTGACCATCGAGCGTAATACGGCCCTCTGTCTGCTCGTAGGACTTATGCCCCATCAGCACATGGCCGAGTGTGGATTTGCCGACGCCGTTGGGCCCCATGATGACGTGAATTTCACCCGCCGGAACGTTGAGATCGACTCCCTTGAGAATTTCCTTTTCACCGATGCGGGCATGAAGATTCTGGACTGACAACATGTTCAAACTCCATTCCGGAGAGGTTCAAAGCCTCGCCTTGAAAAAATCGAATTCTATTCCAACGTAATGACTTTGAGCTTGCGCGATTTGCTGGTGCAGGGGTCATTCAGCTTGCACGCCAACGACTCCGGACGCTGACATCCGGCTTCGTCGAAGTTTTCATCCAGCAGCAGCTCGAGTGTTTTCCACGCCAGTGCAGCACATTTGATGCGGACAGGAAACTTGCTGACACCGTGCAACGCCTCGACGTCTTCTTCGAGATCGTCGTCGGTGCGGCCTGCACTGCGACCGGTGTAGATACCCTCCACCCGCGCGATGATGGCGCGGGCCTCAGGAACCGTTTTGTTGCTGACCGACTCGCACATCATGCTGGTGCTCGCTTGGCTGATGCTGCAGCCCGAACCTTCAAAATTGATTTTGATTCGAGTCGGAGCATTCTCTGAACCAGCTGAGGCGTCTTTCACAACTTGGCAATAGAGAGTGATGTTGTCGCCGCAGAGAGGATTCTTGCCTTCTTGGCAAAACTGGCACCCCTCAACCCGCCCTTTGCAGCGAGGACGCTTCGAGTGCTCCACGATAATCTCTTGGTAAAGCTCACCAAGATTCGGAGTTTCTTTATTCATTACGGAATCTTGAAGCATATCCAAAATTCTCTCCAAAATAATCCGCAAATTCCCCGAAATTTCCTGCAAAATCAGAGAAGTCGGTCACCTGATGCGGGCTTAGCATGAGCGAAACACCGATGCGATGAAATTGCTCAAGCGTGGCCTTGATATAAAAATTTATGAAATTATTTCAACAAAAATGTAGCAGATTTTATAGCTTCGATTGCCTGTTCGACGTCATCCCAATCAGAATAGGCCGCAAAACTCGCCCGAACGAGCGCATCCACACCCAAAACTCTCACCAGAGGCCACGCGCAATGGTGGCCGGCACGCATGGCAACATTGCTTCCATCGAGGATGGTCGCCATATCATGTGCATGCAGGACCCTGTGCCTGAATGAGACGATCGTCTCCTGTCCCGAGGCTGGGTAAAACAATTCAATTCCAGACACGGCCCGAAGCCGGTCCGCAAAGCCGGCCGCCAACTGAGCTGCATGACCGTGGATCGTGGTGCGACCCACGTCTTCCAACCAATCGAGCGCTGCCGCCAAACCGACGGCCTCGGTGATCGGAGGTGTACCGGCTTCCAGCTTCGCTTTTCCTTTGGCCCACTCAGATTCTTCCAGTGAGACAGAGGAAATCATCCCTCCCCCAGTCAATAAAGGAGGGAGTTCGTCGAGCAGGTTGGGGCTCAAGACGAGGACACCTATTCCTGTCGGGCCATAAAGTTTGTGTCCGCTGAACGCGATGGCATCCACTCCCCAATCAAAGGGATTATCGGCAAAACAGGTCATGCTCTGGGCACAATCCAAAATGACGGCAGCTCCCGCCTTCTTTGCCAATGATGCGATTTCTGCAACGGGATTGATTTGGCCAAGGACATTGCCCACATGAGCCAATGAAACAACTGAAGTGTTGGGCGTGATGAGTTTTGCAGCTGCCGAAACATCAAGACACAACTGCGAATCTTTTTGTCCCATGAGTGGAATATAAGCGAGCTCACAATCGCTTTGCAGGGCGGCCTGCTGCCACGGAACGAGATTCGCATGATGTTCAATGGCTGGAATGACAATACGCTTGCTCGGATTCAAGCGCGTGAGCGACAGGCCATGCGCCAGAATGTTGAGTGACTCTGTGGTGCCGCGCGTGAAGACCACCTGTTCTGGCGAAACATTGGGGCCGATAAACCGCGCGACTCGAGCACGTGCTGCTTCATATTTTTCAGAGGCACGCACAGACAATTGGTAGGCACCGCGGTGCACAGAACCGTAATCACGTTGCATGAATGACACAACAGCATCAATAACGGCTTGCGGTTTGTGGGTGGAAACCGCGGAGTCCAAGTAGCACAGCGGTCGCTCTACCCCATCCGCACACACTCTTGTGTTATGCCTGAAGATGGGAAATTCGGCCCTCAGAGCTGCACCTGGCTTTTTCATTCATAATCTCCACAAGGCGAGCCTCTGTTCTTTGAACAAAACAAGACTCATCCCTCAGACTCCGGCTATCAAATGGAAATCCCCCTCGCAACCGAACACGCGATCGTGAGGGGGAGAATATTCACCGCCGGATGTGAGACGGAGGCGAGGGTTTTCAGGCCAGTCCGACCACATGACGCGTGGAAGTTTTCGGGCGCTGTTCCATCAAGTCAACAGGATCAAGCCCCTTGGCAACAATCCGGCCTTCCGCGTCGGAGAGCATTTTAGCCAGAGTGCAGTTTTTTAATTGTGCAACAATCGCATCTGAAACCGAGTCCCATGCAGGTTCTGTAATGCATTCGGTGGCATAGGCGAGGTTCTCGTCAGGATTGTGCGGCCCTGCTGAATAAGGTTCGTCTTCCACTGAATTGACCACATCCCAGACGCTGATTTCATCGGCTTCCAGTGCGAGGTGGTATCCACCCTCACGACCACGGAGGCTCTGGATAAGCCCGCTGTTGCGCAATCGCATGAGGATCTGATCCATATAGTCTGTAGGGATGCCTTGACGGAGGGCAATGTGCCGCCTTTGAACCGGCCCCACGCGGTGGTGGTAAGCAATGTCCATCAGAGCCTTGAGTCCAAAACGGGTTTTCGCAGTGATGTTCATGACCGTCTCCTCATCCTCGCCGCACGGTGGCCCCGACATAGAGCGCTCGATGCGTACAAGTTAAAGTTGTACATTCACCCTACACCCGTCTTTATCGGTCATCAAGCCAAGAATTAAAGGGCCTACAGCCACAAAAACATCTGCGGTTTTTGCCGGGTCTTTTTTTTGGTTGCATTTCCAAAGGGTTGAAAGCGAAATATCGCCAAAGACGTCGATTCTTCGTCTGCGTCGTCAAATTCCCTGCTCTGAACCTCAGCCTAATTTGATCCGAATCAATGCAATACAGGTGATGTATCAACCCACTGAGCTGGTTTGGTCCTCGGGGGAGGCTTTGAGAAAGAACTCCAAAAAAAGAACACGCCGCACGCCTCAGTGGAAGCAAGGGGATCTCGCTTGGGTGGCTCCCTTGGCAGGCCATATTGCTGCCGAGGCACCCCTCTTCGCCAGAGCCCTTACGGCACTTCTTAAGGAAGTCGCAAAAACCTCGGGCTGGGAGAAAAACCCACTGGTCAAGCTCAAGGCCCACAGCAGCGAACTTTCATTGCTGTCTTCGCTCACCGGAAAAGATCTCTTCACCGAGCTTGAGAAGACCCTAGAACTTTTTTCGCGGCATTTGGGCGATCAGGAATTTGATTTTTTGGCCTCAGACGAATTCCAAACGGGATTTCTTGTCCCAGCGATTCGCACAACAGCCCACTGGATTGAGAAAAACCCGGCACTTATTCTCATCATTCTTGACTTGAATATTCTGCGCAGTGAATTTGGCAAAACAGGCGCCAAACTGGCTCAGTATCTTAAGTTCATTCCCGCCGTGTCTGAACGTGCGGCTGCTTTGTTCCCGAGTATCCGTGAACAGTGCTACAACGCACTGTTTCAGCTGAGCACATCCGACAGGGAATCACTCAGTACCTTCGCTGATCTGCTGATGAAAAGTCTCTTCCACCAATTTGCCTTGCCGCGTCTTTCAAACATGTTGGATAAAGATCCGCGCGGGAAAGTCATTCTTCCCTTCCTCGGTGACGTCCTCAAACTGATTCCTCGGGAAGCAAGCCTCAACGCGATGGTGGCAACCCTCTGCACCCCGCGCAGTCAGCTCACGCCCAGCAAGTTTATTTCCATTGCCATCCAAGAGCTGGGCGGATTGTACCTCAAGACAGCGCAAGTACTTTCGGAGATGTGCCCACCAAATTTGGCCCGCGAGCTGCGCAGCAGTCAGGATGCTGCGTCGGGAGTTTTTCCCAGTGTCGAAAAATCATTCGCACATCTCATGACTGTGTTGTCACAACCTGAGGTCAAAGATCACTGGGAAGAGTATTTGCTTCTTCCACGCGTTCCCATCCCTCACTTTGCCGCAGCCAGCGTAGGTGCCATCTATGAATTGGAACTGAATGACGCAGGACACAACAAATTCGGCGTCAAAACGATTCTTGTTAAAATCCAACGGCCGGGACTCGACGAACTTCTCGAAGTACAGGCTGCAAAGCTGTCGCTGATTGCGAGAAAAATTCAGTTCCAAATTGAAGAAGAGCCCGGCCTCGGAGAGAATTTACGCATTGAACTCAAAGGAATGTGCGATGCGCTCCTGCGCGGAATTTCACACTATCTCAAGCAGTGCGCCACAGAGCTTGATTTTCGTCGTGAGCAGGAAAACGCAGATATCGTGCGCGAAGCTCTTCCCTCCGGCTCCAGAGTCGCCGTTCCAAAATATTTCCAAACGCAACAAAAATACCTTTTTATGGAGCGCATGCCAGGTGGCAAAATCACCCGCAGCGTTCAAACCAAATACCTCGAGCGCAGAGAAATTGCAGATCGGCTTATCAATACTTACCTATACTTATTGTTCGACAAAGGTATTGTCTGGGCGGACCCCCATCCCGGAAACATTCTTCTCGATGACGAGACGCTGACCGTTTCCATGATCGATCTCAACCCTTGTTTCGTTTGGGACACTCCCACGAGAAACAACTTCAAGGCCATGCTATACAGGCTTTTGCTCAGAGATGTGGGCGGACTTCAGGAAACTCTCTACGGTTTGGTTTCCAATCCTGAAAAGCTGAACAACAACAGACTCCATGATGAACTTTTTACCCTCCTCAAAGCAGATGCGTCTGCGCAGGGAACGGTTCACTTCATCAGCGATTTCATCCGAATTCTGGCTGAAAACTCAATCGATCTGCGTATTGAAGTGCAGGCAGCCATGCGAGGCCTGATGCAAGTGGCGATCACAGCAACTTCAATATCAGCCCGAAATTCATTCGCTCTTGCCGTGCGAAAATATTTCGGTTTCCGCGAGGTGATGCGAACCGTTTTCGATGTCGGACTGCTGAGAGTCTTCAGAGTTTCAACTGCATTGCTGCTGCAGCACATTCAAGGTTCACCCGAAGTGGAGATCGGTCCGACACTCGACGAACGCGACCTGCGCACGCTCTCCAGACGCCTGCAGGAGTTGAGAAAAGCGGGTGTCTGCGAAATCCGCTTCAGTCGCATTTCTCCTGAAGACCACGTCAATCTGCGGCAAACTGCAGACGGAATTTCACTCATCACTTCATCCGACCTCAAACTCATCGTCGTGGACACAGTCCGTCCGGCGCGGGTCAAATATGTGATCGAACTCCCTTCCTCACATTGGCTGCGTGAACGTCAGGAGTTCGTTAAACTCACCTCTTTGGGAAGACACCTCGCAGTCATTGAGTGCTTGGAACAATTGAGAAGAAAATCTTTGGATGATTATTGGAGAACCGTCGAGGCTTGGAGCAAGGACGTTCATTCTCAAACCGTTCGCGAGATGAAATTGGTCGGGGAAGTCAAAACGGCAGCGAGGAGACTTCTTCAGCTTCGATTCGCGTCGCTGTGGGACAACCCGCTGTCCGGATTGCCGTGGAGCACGCGCTGGCTGTGGCGTCGCTTGCTGGCTATGGAATTCCAAAAAGAAGCAGCTGAACAGAAATTTGTTGCTGTGGCAGCAAAAACAAAAGCCCACCTGCCGATTGCTGCCATCGCGGTGGGCACCCTCCACCGCTTGCGCATTCTCGTTTGGGAAGGCTTGCTGCGCTTCGCCCGATGGCGCCTGATGAAAAAAAGATTTTCTATGAGCTTACTGCCCATCGGTATTGAAGAACTGGAGTCTATTGTCCTGCATAACTTGGGACGCTCGAGTCATGACCTTCGAAGTCAACGACGTAACCTTCGTGGCGCCTGACGTTGAACGCACCGCCACGCAAAATCAGGTACTGACCCTTAATACCAAGCACCTGATCTTCGATTCTGGGAGACTTTTCAAGATTCAATGAAGGAAGCTTGTCAGGCCATTCAGTCCAAAGCGGGTATTCGATTTCAACAGCACGGGCCTTTTCCAAGAGTTCAATTTGTTCAGCCCCCCGAGTCCGTTCGGTCGACGGCGCATGGTACCGTTCGCCCTCAGGCCCCTCGAGCCGGCTCTTGAGAAATGTCAAAGCTTCCAAGCGGGCCGACTCAAAGAACTCTTTTTCTGGTCGGGAGTTTCCCGCTTTGAGCATTTTGAGCCAATGACTTTTGTCAGCAAATTTCTCACACAAAAGGTCTTCAAGGAGTCCCGCTTGGTGACGCGAGCCCACCCGCGACAGCAAGACAGCCTGCGTCGCTCCTTGATCGAACCAACGAGTCGGCACTTGCCCCTGCCGAGTGATACCGACCTTGAGTTTGTCCGTGTAAGCCAAGTAAACGTAGTGAGGTTGGTAACAAAAGCTCTCGCCCCACGTGGGCTCTCTGCAAGTCCCGCGGGCGTAGTGACAACCCACCGGATTGAGCAAACAGCGGTCGGCCTGAGCCGAATTCTGAAAACAGGGGTAACACGACCCGTCGAAAACCTTTTTGCACTCGCGCTCACAGATGGTGCAGCGGAATCGACCGGTATGCCTCAACGTCACACGGCTTCCTTGCGCCAGTCGAAGAGCTGCCAGCTCGTATTGCGCCTCGAGCACAAGCGGACCATCAGCCCACTCACCTTGCCCCTCCAAAACTAAGGGGAGCTCCCGAAATTGCTCATGCGTGAGGCTTTTTGCGCGAATCTGCATTTTTCCAAGTGTCATATTTTCGACCAACTCAGCCCCCTTCACCCCTTAAAAAATCAGTATTAATCAGGGATTACATCGATAGATAGCTTTATTTCGGTCCAACATGCCTGACTTTTGTGCTTGAGGAAAGTTTCTCGTTGCACCGAAGTAGGTAAAGTGGGAGACGAGGCATCGGTTTTTCATTTTCTAGAAATGCCGATACAGAAGGCAATCAGAGGTAGCAGACCTCGCTCTTTGGAGGGAGCTGGTGACTGGCTCATTCAACAACCCGTGTTCAACGAAAAGAATTGCCAAGCTCTCCGTGGCCTTGGGATTGTTTGCCGTAGCGGCTTGCCAGTCGACCCATAATTTTCGCTCCCCTCCCCGCCTGTCGCTCGACGGCTCCCAATTGAGCATGCTCGAAAATACCGTCATCAGCGGCCAAGTTCCACGCTCCCAAGGGAATGTTGCAGTCGGGAAGAGCCCGACTGATTCCCTGCAGCTCAACAACGGAGTGGCGAGCCAGTCCAAAACGGCTGCGGGCTTCTCGAATCCGGAGCAGATGATCCTCGCTCAGAAGAATTTGAACAACATCCGCCCCGAAAGTGCGGCCAAAGAAAACTCCGCACCCAGCAATTCCGCGACCGCGTCCCGCGACTCCTCCGGCTTCAGTGCCGCCATCACTGCACTGGAAAATCCGCAATCTTATAGCGATTCCGATGAAGCTGAAGATGACGACGATTCACTTCTGGTGGAAGAGAGCACCGTGGATGCTGACAAAGAAGCACTCGACGCCGATTCCGCGCGCAGCCCTGAGGAAATGGCGGAGCTGTTGAAGCGCGAGGGCATTGAAGGTCACTTCGCCCTTTGCGAAGGCAGCATCTACATGGACGAATGGAACAAAATATTTGAATCGCAGTTCATGGCTGCCAACAAGCACCGCTACAAGAAGGCTTCCCATCTGCGCAAAGCACTTGAGACAGCAAGATCGGAAGAATACACGCGTCTTCTTCTTCCGGCTCTGTCTGACACGAATTTCGATTACCCAGTGCTGATCAACGAAGACGTCATCAAGTGGATTCAATATTTCCAGACGCGCGGTCGCAATGCCTTTGTGACGTGGCTCCGCCGCGCAGAGGATATCACTCCTCAAATCACGTCAGCGCTTGAAAAACACGGTCTCCCTCAGGACCTGATCTATCTCGCTATGATTGAATCAGGCTTCAACAACAAAGCCCTGTCCTCGGCCAAGGCAGCCGGACCGTGGCAGTTCATGCGTGCCACGGGACGGACATTCGGACTCAAATTGAATGATTATGTCGACGAGCGACGTGACCCTGAAAAGGCGACCGTGGCAGCAGCACGCTACCTGACTTATCTTTACTCACTCTTCGGAGACTGGCATCTGGCAGCTGCGAGCTACAATGCCGGTGAAGGACGCGTTGCAAAGGGAATGCGAGGGCAAAAAGACAAAAGCTTCTTCGCACTTTCGGCAGCCCGCCGGCTGCCCAACGAAACACGCAATTACGTCCCAAAACTCATTGCTGCCATGATCATCTCGAAGAACCCCAGCCGTTTTGGGTTCGAGGTTTCAGAAGGCAGCCGTGCGGTCAAAACGCGGTGGCTGGCGCTGGAAAAATCAGTGCGCCTCTCTGACCTCGCTCATTCCATTTCAGTCGACCCTGTCGTTTTGGAAACACTGAATCCCGAGTTGCGCTTGGGGATCACCCCCCCAGGGAGTGCATCGACACCTTACTTGGTGCGGGTGCCTGAGAACTCTTACGCCACGGCTTACGCCGCGGTCGAAAACCTCCCACAAGCTCCCAGCACCTACCATGTCGCGGCTCGCGTCAGGCGACGGGAATCGCTGGGCCAATTTGCCAGAAGATACGGCATCACTCTGACAGTCCTGTTGAAAGCGAATCCCGGTGTCCGGCCGGATGCACGCTTGGCAAAAGGCCAGCGACTTATGATACCTGTCGCTCTGGGCTCCGGCCAGTTTGAGCGGCTCACCCGAGACGAAAAAGGCAGCAAGCGCCGCCATCGTGCCTCGGCCAGTCACCGTTCGCGCTCGGTTAAAGTGGCAGTGCGCCGCGGGAGCAAAGCTCGGGAGTAAAATACAATGACGGATTTTGTTGAACTGACTGACGCCGACTTCTCTGAAAGAATCTCAAACAGCAAATGGGCATTGGTCGATTATTACGCCAGCTGGTGCGGTGCCTGCCGCATGGCTGCACCGATGTTCCGGCGCGTGGCAGAGGAACTCCATCTCGACCTTTTCAAAATTGATGCGGAAAAAAATCCTCTCTCCAGAGAAAGCGTAGAAATTGAAAATCTTCCCACGCTTGCCGTTGTCAAAGATGGAAAAATCATCGCTTCGCTTTGTACGACACGCGAAGAGAGCCTCCGCGAGTTTCTCAAAGACAATGGCGTTCCCGGATAAATTGAACTGCCGCTGCACCCGATTCGCCTCGGGTGCACATTTGCACCCCGCAACCCTCTAGGAACAACAATGGATCTCAAAGCACTCCGTCATCTGGCGCAAACGTATACGATTGAACAGTTGAACGCCTGCGTGGAAGAAATGGAATCCACCGGCTCCTGTACCTGCTGGACAAAAGACGAACCCATGGACGTCATGACCGATTTGTTACAAGCCATTGAAGTCCGGCGCGCCCTCGATCAGGGCGAGCCCTTGGCTGAAGCCATTCGTGAATTCAGCAAACGCGTGCGCAGCGTTTTGAATTGATCCCTTTTTTCCGCCAACCGTTCATACGAACTTGGAATCAGCGGAAACAAACCCTCGTTGCAATCGGATCAGATCTCGAAACACATCCCATTCAAAACAACCCGAGGAAAGACACAGAGGCCGTCGCCTTTTTCACCTTGGCTTTTGTTGTGGTGTTGGATTCCAACTCGTAAGCCATACCGCTGCTCAGCACCAAGTGAGGTTGCCAAGTGAACGATGCATTGAAACCTGAGTTCAAACGGACGAGGCCATACGACGCGGCTGCCTTGCTGGCCACACTCTCATAGGAGAACTTTTCTCCCCATTTGAGCGAGAGCCTGCGGTGCGGCATGAAGGAAAGGGAAGGAGCTAAAGAAACATCCGTCCGAGTTTCTCCGAGTTTGTTTTTATCTACGGGAAGACGGGAGCCTAACTCTGCGGGCAATGACAGGGCCAAGTTCCCGCGGGCCCACAGTGGATACTCAGATGTCGCACGAATCAGAGTGGCCGAACGATCGCTTTGAGCCGTTTTCTGAAGATCCCTTTCAAACCCTGTCGAAAGTTCGGTCTCTTGTATTGAAGTTTTCAACACAGCAGAAGCCGTCATCCACTTGCCACCCAAGTTCACCCCATTGGCCAAAGTCGCGAGTCTCAGCATGCCCCAGCGCTCGCCAAGAAAATGCGACCAGTTGATCTCCTGCTCCAAAAGGAGAACATCGAGTGTTTTAAATGAGCGAGGCATATTGACGATCGACATCAGTCGGGAGCCGACTCCAAACGGACCTTCCCCGGGTTTGGCACCCCAGAGCCCACCCAAAGAATAAAAAACTCCTGCTATAGCCTTGCTGCCATTGCGCTGCGTCACATTCTGGGGAAGCGCAGCCCCTTCGGCCAAGCCGAGCATATTGGATTCATATTGATAACTGACTGGAGTCACAAAGCCCCAAGGGCGAACGCGTGCGACGCGCGACAAATAAGCTTTCGACGACTGTTCGAGCGCAGGATCGAGAGCCTGCGTCCAGCCCAATCGCAAAAAACTGTTCTTGGAATCGAAGATCCGACCCGATTCAAACAACACGACACCTTGGTAATAGGGCAGCGATTTCTGACGACGTGCACTCAGTTGAGGCGACTCAGATGCAAGAATCAAAAGAACTTCTGCATCTTTCCAATTTTTGCGTTCCATAAGAAGGAGGGCCATTTCGAAAAGGGCGTCACCGTAGGCCTCGTTCTTCCGCAAGGCCTCTTTGAGAAGCTCCTCGGCCTCGTCGAGCCGGTACATTCCCTTTGCCACCAAGCCTTTCAGCAACAAATGGCGTGGATCTGTGTTTGAGAAACTTTTGGTGTTCTGATTCAGCAATGATTCCGCAAGAAAAAAATCGTCACTCTCAATGGCCGCTTCAACTTTGTCGACGACACTCGGCAACCTGCCCTTCTGCTGTGCAAAGACATTCCCTGCGGTGGCACTGCACAGCAAGATGCAAAGTGTAGAAAGAACGCGCTTACCTTGGTGCGGATGCCTCCACATAAGATTCACCTGCAAACAACGTGAGAAACTTTTTGAGCTCGACCAAACCGTTTGCTCCCGATTCGGACCGGAACTGACGTCTCTTCAAAGGTAACAGCAACCTGCCGTCCGGAGTAAGCCGAATGCCCTTGACTTGACGGTTGCAGACATCAAAAATTCGTCTCACGACAGCCTCGGCATCAGCATCATCTTTTGCCTGAAGAACTTCAGGACTGATTTTGATTTCAGTGAAATCGTCGGCAACATTCAGACCGATGCCGCCGAAACTCATGAGCCAACGGCGAATGCGCGCCATATCGGCCAACTGAAGTACACTCGCGGGCGGAGGTCCGAAGCGGTCCTCGCATTCCTGCGTGAGTGACTGCAAATTTTCCTCGTTCCTCGCACCAAAGAAGCGTCGGTAAAGGCGCAGCCGCTCGCGGGAGTTTTGCACGTAGTCTTCGGGAATTTGGGCCTCGATGGGAATCTGGATTTCTGCTTCTGGCAATGTCCTGACTTTACGGCCTCCAAGAGAACGAATGGCATCGTCCAACATGTGCATGTAGGTTTCGAGGCCCACTTCAGTCACACGGCCACTTTGGTCGTCGCCCATGATGTTGCCCGCACCACGCATTTCGAGATCCTGACTGGCAATCACGAAACCGCTTCCCAGTTCCTGATGCTCGCGCAGAACTTCCAGCCGCTTGACTCCGTCGTCGGTCTCGCGGGCGTCAGGTGACATGAGAAAATAGGCATAGCCGCGCGTCGATCGACGGCCGACCCGCCCGCGCAACTGATACAATTGGGCCAAACCAAAGTGATCAGCGTCCTGTACCAGAATCGTGTTGACGTTCGGCATGTCGATTCCCGACTCGATGATCGTCGTACACAGCAGCACATCAAATTTTTGATCGATAAAATCGATGATTGTTTTGTCGAGATCCTTCTGAGACATTTTGCCGTGGCCGATACAAATCCGTGCTTCAGGTACCAGCTTGAGGAGATATTTCTCGACTGCAGGAAGATCTTCGACACGATTGTGCACGAAAAACAGCTGCCCTCCGCGCGCCAGTTCATATTTGATGGCATCGCGGATGGTGTTCTCATCAAAAGGACAAACGAAAGTCTTGACGGCCAAACGCGCTTTGGGAGGGGTGGTCAGAAGACTGAGCTCTCGGAGTCCAATCATCGCCATCTGCAGCGTGCGCGGGATAGGAGTGGCGCTCATCGTCAAGACATCAATGCCATAAGAAAGCGTCTTGATTTTTTCCTTCTGCAAAACGCCGAACCTCTGCTCCTCATCGACAATCAGCAGTCCGAGGTCACGGTATTTGACGTCCGGAGAGAGTAAACGGTGTGTCCCGACCAGAATATCAACTGAACCGTCCAGCAACTTGCCGAGAAGCTTGCTTGCGCCTCCAGTTCCCGCAGACCTGTCGAGAATTTCAATTTGAACTCCGAACGTCGCGAAACGTTCTTTGAGGCTGCGATGGTGTTGGTGTGCAAGAACAGTTGTCGGCACCAACCAAGCCACCTGCTTGCCATCGAGCACCGCACGGTAGGCAGCCCGCATGGCCACTTCCGTCTTTCCGAAACCAACGTCCCCGCACAAGAGGCGATCCATCGATTTCGGGCGACTCATGTCGGCATGAATTTCGCGGGTGGCTTTCAACTGATCCGGCGTTTCATCGTAAGGAAATGCTGCTTCAAACAGGAGATAGTTGTCTTCGATTTGAGAGTAAGCATGGCCGGGAGTCATGGCCCGCTTTGCTTGATGGTCCAGAAGTTCCTTGGCAAGTTTTTGTGCTTCCTCTTTCGCCCGTGCCTTGCGTTTCTCCCACTGCGTCCCCTTCAACGAGTCGAGCAGGCCGTCATCGGATTTACCGGAACCAATGTAACGCTGCACAAGATTGAGCTTGTGCACGGGAACGTAAACCCGATCGTTGCCGGCATATTCGAGAACAAGGAAGTCGCCGGAAATGTCCATCAGCTTGATGGTCATCAAGCCTCGAAAGCGGGCGATACCATGCTGCACATGGACCACGAGGTCGCCCTCTGCAAAATCACCAAAATGACTGCTCAGGAGGGTTTCGGTGGCTTCACGGGACGCCGTGCGGGACTCTTCCTCGGTGAAAACTTCAAGCGAGTGGTCCTTGCTCACACCGCGCAACCACTCCTCGGGCAACACCAAGCTCCGCGCAGTGGGGAGGAAAAATGGATGTGAAAATTTACCCAACCGGAAGGTCCAGCGACCGGAATTTGA
Source organism: Pseudomonadota bacterium (assembly GCA_041184525.1). Classification (GTDB taxonomy): domain Bacteria; phylum Bdellovibrionota_B; class Oligoflexia; order Silvanigrellales; family Silvanigrellaceae; genus RFOM01. Next base: position 17,005 of record JBEGJP010000221.1, read on the forward strand.
GAATTGACGGGATGGGTCAACTTCGCTCAGCGAAAAAAGCGGGATACCCTCATCAGGTGCAACAAAATTCTCCGATTGACTGAATTGAGCCCTCAACAATGCCGCGAATTCAAGGCATGAATCGCGCGACGGGCTCGTCAGGACGCATCCCAGTCCCTCCTGCTCAGACATGACTTTGCGGACAATTTGCAGCCGCTCTGAAAATTTCTTTCTCTGCGCGTTTGCAATTGAACTCGCGATCGTATCCGGCAATGCATAACGTTCAACAGTTTCCTTTGACGCAGTTGTGCTCAGCCAAGATTTAAAATTCTCGGCGTCCGGAAAAAGCTTGTCCGGACGCACCGTCATAAAGGCTTTGCCGTAGCCGGACTGCCATGCACTCTCGTAGATATCAGTGACTTCTTTCAGTCCTTGATCAAGAGCCGCTGAGTCGGCCAAATGGTGCACACAAACGTGCTGAGCGTCATGCCAATCCAATTGCTCCAAAAAGCGCATGGGTGTGACGAACTCGGTATCTGAAAAAAGCAGGGTCAGGTCATCAATTCCCGGAAATGGAATCGAGCAACGGATGTTTTCCAGCAGGTCGTTGCGCACCCCGCCCTGCAATCCTTGTGCAAGGATGGCTTTGTTGAATCGCTCAATCCATGCAACCGAGCGCGCTTCGTCAGGCCACACAAACTCTCGCGCCGGCAGCAGACTGACGGACTCTTTGGTCTCGTACGATCTTTGATCGGCCGGTCGGAAGAGCCGGATTTTTTCCAGAGTGTCAGAAAAAAATTCGCAACGCACCGGCGATCGTTCACTGGGAGTCCAAAAGTCGAGAATGCCACCCCTGACGGCGCACTCTCCCACTTCTTCCACCCGCTGGACCGTCTGGTAACCAAGCGAAAGGAGTCTGTCGAGAAGAACATCTTGATCGAGTTCGTCGCCTTCACGCAAGACGAGAGTTTGTTTTTCAAGCCACGCAGCTGAAGGAACCAGACGCATGAGAGCGGGGGCCGAGAAAACGACACAGCGCACACGGGACGTCCGCATCCGGTGAAGGGCACCCAATCGCCGCGCGATCAAACGACGTGCTGATTCAAATCGATAAACACCTGATTCGATGAAGTTCGGCAAAGAAACAATATCGTCATGGTGGAAGCTCGGGCCGGCCATCTGCCGCAGACATTCCTCGGCCAGCAGCGCGTCGTTGTCGTTGGGAACAACCAGAAGTTGCAATTGCGACGGGTGTTGCAAAGCGTTCTCAACAACACGCGCAACACGAACTTCAAGATTTGATGTCATCTTCGAATCCAATCAAATTCACCTTTTTGCTCACGATTGAGCAAATGCCGGACGGCATCCCGCACGGGACGTCCTTCATACAAAACTTCATACGCCATTTTGAGGATGGGTGTGTCCAGCTTCAATTTTTCACTCAGAAGGTACGCACTGCGTGCTGTCGTGTAACCTTCAACGACCTGTCCAATTTCATTGAGCACATCTGCAATAGAGCCCATCTGCTGCCTGCCTATCGCGAGACCAAAACGACGGTTGCGTGAAAGGTCGCCTGTGCAAGTCAAAATAAGATCGCCCAATCCACTCAGACCGAGGAAAGTCATAGGATTCGCACCCAATGCGACCCCCATTTGCGTCATCTCTCCGAGCCCGCGTGTGACGACAGCGGCACGAGCGTTGTGTCCCAAGTCCAGTCCGTCCACCACTCCCGCGACAGTCGCAATGACGTTCTTCAATGCGCCGCCCAGTTCAACTCCAACCACGTCACCTGTGCCATAAACACGGAAATGGGGACGATGAAGAAGTGTCTCGGCCACGTTCTTCACTTCTTCACTTTCTGAGGCAACAACAATTGCTGTCGGTAACCCCGCGTGCAACTCTTTCGCAAAACTGGGTCCGCTCAAAACTCCGATTCCCACTTCCGGCGGCAACAATTCTTTCAAGATCTCATGGGGAAGCTTCAGAGTGTCGAGCTCAATCCCCTTGGCTGCGCACAGCACCACAGTTCTGCAAGAGTCATGGTCCAGCAGAGGCCAGAGTTTGTTGCGTATCCACTCAGAGACACTGCGGAGAGCTTGGCAGGGGACCGCGAGAATCAAAAGATCGACAGCCGCCTTGCGGAGGGATTGCAGTCCGGAATCCTCCATGGTTCCCAGAGTCATTGACTCAGCGAGAAGTTTGTCGTTGCGAGCATCCGACAGCGCAGCTTCGTTGAGCCCCAGAAGAGTGACACGCGCGCCCCCTTGAGCCGCACACGCGGCCAAAGCTCGACCAAACACCCCCGGCCCCACAACGACCACGTGAGCGCCGTTGGGACGATGACGTTGATCTGCACTTTCCTGCGACGGACCGATTGGGCTCATAGGCACCTCTCCACAAATTGAAACTGAAGCTCTTTGTGCCAGAAATTCTACGCTGGGGGAGGGTTCTAGGAGACAGTCCGCCTTGGGTCAATCTTGACGCCATCAAAGCGATACCGGACACTTTCAGGACATCAACGGAAGGGTGAGTCCATGGATTTGAATCAGCTTCGAGAAAATACAAATGAACTGCGCCGACTTTTGGGAAGCAAAGTCCTCGGCCAGCCGCAAGTGATTGATCTTGTCGTGATGACTGTCCTTTGCGGTGGGCATGCGCTGCTTACGGGTGCTCCGGGAGTGGCAAAAACGACTCTCGTCCGCTCACTGGCACAAGCTCTGGGCAGCGGTTACAAGCGGATTCAATTCACGCCCGACCTCACCCCGTTCGACATCCTCGGCGGTGACACCATTCAATTCGATGAGAAAAACCCTGATTTGAAGAGAATCGCATTCGTGCCCGGCCCTATCTTTGCGCCTTTTGTGCTGGCCGACGAAATCAACCGTGCATCACCGCGAACACAATCCGCCCTTCTTGAAGCCATGCAGGAGAGGCAGGTGAGTTTGAATGGCCAAAGCCGCCCCTTGCCTCGGCCTTTTTACGTTTTTGCAACCCAAAACCCGATTGAAAACGAAGGTACGTTCCCCCTGCCCGAGGCACAATTGGACCGTTTTCTTGTCAATATTGACGTTGGCTATCCAAACTTCGAAACCGAAGTGCAGGTTGCCACGCTTTCGGCCAACGAACGCGAGTTGAATCCGCTTCCCGGCTCCGCCCTGATCGTCAACGCACGGCCTGCCATCGAGCAGGTTGCCATGTCCCAGAGCCTTGTAGAGGCCTGTGTGCGGCTGGTCAGGAATACGCGCCCCGCTGAAAGCACGCTCGCTTTGGTTAAAAACTACATCGATTACGGGGCGAGTCCGCGTGCCTCCCAATCGCTGGTCCTTGCGGCCAAGGCCACGGCTTTCATGAACAACGCTCAGACCGTCGGCTGGGAGCACATCCAAGCCGTAGCTCCTTCCGTGCTGCAGCACCGCCTTGTTCTCAATTTCCGCGCAGCGAGCGAGCGTCTGACAAGTTTGGAACTTTGTAAGACTCTCGTCGCAGAAAGTGTTCTCTGAGGTTATTTCACCTTGACAGAACTCAGTGATTGTGGTGCCTTCCATCTCCCGGACGCGTCCTTTGAACTTTGATTTGAGGGCGTCTTCCGACGGGAGGGTCCACATGAAGAACACCAATACCGATCCATTCCACCCCTCATCCCCTCTCAGTTCTGATGCCATCGCACCCCAAGAACATCCAAAACCGGAACAGGAACTTGAATCAGACTCCAGTCCTGCGCGTGTGCTGGGACAACCTGACGGCCCTTTCGGCCTTGCCATCGGTGCGCACAAGACAGTTCTCCTGCGCAGTCTGGGCTCTGCCCGTTTCATGAAATTCGAAACTGTTGAACTCGCCCCTCACGGTCTTTTCATCGCGGTGGCCCACCCTGAAAATTGCCCTTTTCAAGCCAAGGCCACCCTCGTCGAATTTCAGCTTTTTCTGAAAGAAGGCTCCGGTGAAGGGCAAATGCTCAAAGGGATCGGCAGAATCGAAGAAATCAGAGCTGCAACGCAAATTCCATTTCTCAGTCCCTCCGGATACGTCCTGCGCATTGTCCAAATCAGCGGAACTGAATTGGCCATTCTTGAGCACTTTGTTCACGAGCACGTTATGAAAGCTGCGATGTGAAGTTTCTCGACCTGCGATCCGACACTCTCACCAAACCATCTCAAAAAATGCGTATGGTCATGGCGGAAGCCGAAGTCGGAGACGCCTTCTACGACGAAGACCCTTCGGTCCGCGACCTTGAAAACACAGTCTCATCTTTGTTCGGACACGAGGCGGCCCTCTTTGTGCCCAGCGGTACCATGAGCAATCAGGTGGCGTTGCAAGTGCATTGCCGTCAGGGTGAAGCCATTCTTTGCGCACCCGACTTGCATGTGGTGCGTGCTGAATGCGGCGGTCTCGCTGCCTTGGCAGGCCTTCAACCGGTAACACCGCGCCTGAGTGAAGGCTTTCTGCCTGATGTCACGGGGCTGGATGATTCATTCGTTCCCCGCGGCTCTTTGGTGTCTCCGCCCACCACCCTTATGGTCCTCGAGAACACACATCTCTTTTCAGGCGGCCGAATTCATCCTTTCGAACACATGAAACAACTGTCGGCTTGGTGCCATGAAAAAAGAATTCCCGTTCATCTCGACGGCGCACGTCTTTGGCATGCTCATGTCGAAACCGGTGTGCCTTTGAAGGAGTTCGGAGCTCTCTTTACGACCCTTTCCGTCTGCTTCTCGAAAGGATTGGGCGCTCCGGTGGGAAGTTGTCTTGTCGGCTCCGCTGAATCAATTCAAAAAGCAAAAGTCATCCGCAAGCGTTTGGGCGGCAGCATGCGACAGTGCGGGATTCTGGCTGCTGCTGCGAAATTCGCCCTGCAAAACCATCTTTCAGCGCTGAGAGAGGACCACCTCAACGCCCGACGGCTCGGCAGTTGGCTGAGTTCCGAACTCACGCAAGCGGAAATTCAAACGCCCGAAACAAACATCGTTCTCGTAAGAACGAAAACACCGGCCATTGACGTGGCGAATCAGCTCAAAAATAATTTTGGTTTGGTTCTGTCTGCATTGGGCCCTCAGACTCTGCGCGCCGTGTGTCACCGTGATATCAGTGCGGCTGATATCCTTGCTCTCACGACAAAAACAAAAATCACCTGACTTTTTTCATCGCTGATGCGAAGGAATGCAGGAGGGCTCGGCAAAGTCTGCGGCCAGTCGGGACGCAGACTGCTGCCCGATAAAAGCCGTGCAGTGACGCGCCAATTGTTCGACTGTTCCCTCGTATCCGAGCTGTTTTGCCGAAATCAGAAAATCTTCGTGAGAACGCCCCTGCCGGTAATCCGGCTCGCGGCTCGGGTGTTTCAGGAGCGAAGCAATGGCGTCAAAGTCCGGATGAACCAGCAGACTGCCCTGATAAACGACGAGGTGTTTTCTGCGGAACAAGCTCGTGCCCGCAATTTTTCTCTCGCCGAAAGCGAGATCCGAATGGCCGCGGGTCACGAGACCAGCCACTCCGGCTGATGCCATGGCATCGGCCCACATCTGGTTGATGAGAGAAAAATACTTCTGATTCGAGAACAGATCTTTTCCATAAAACGCGAAGGTCAGAATGAGACATCCCGGCCCCAGCACGACGGTGCCGCCGCCTCCGCGCCGCTGCACCACCGGCACTCCGCTGCGGCTGCACTGCGCTTCATAGGTTTCCACTTCGGCCGAGTTTGAACTCGAAAGAACAACCAACGGTCGCTGGGATTCAAAGAATCGAAATAAAATTCTGTGATGAGCAGGAGCCTCTGGCAAAGTTGGCCAGCTGCGAAAGGGCTGATTCAAAACCCAGTTGTCCATCCACATCACATGACTCACTTTCGAATCGAAAAAAGGCCTGTTTCACTTCAAATTTTGAAACACACCGAGCAACTCCTTGTGGGTCATCGATGCCAGATGCGGCTCTGCCGTTGAGAGTCCTTTGTTGTACTGAGTTCGGATCCAGATGGAGCCGCATCCGGCAGCAGCTGCTGCTGAAAGTCCCCTGTTGGAATCTTCCAGCACAATAGCTCTGCCGGCATCGAGTCCCAGCATTTCGAGTGCACGAAGAAAAATATCGGGTGCAGGTTTTTTCCGCAAACCAGCACTTTTACCCACAATAACGTCAATTTTAGGGAGCGGAAAACCTGATCGCTCGAGGATGATCTGGATTTCATCTTGAGGACTGTTGCTCGCAATAGCGACTTTCGCCCCGCGGTCCCTCATCTTGTCGACCAAATCCAAAGTCTCCGAAAAACATGACACAGGCGCGGATCGGATGAGTTCGCCATATTTTGCCGCCTTGAGACTCAAGATATCAGCCTCGGTAGCGTTGATCTTGTGCAACTCCAATTCCCTGCGCGTCCCATCTCCCAAATGTGTGAACGACGGGTAATAGTCCGCCTCGCGAATTTGATGCCCGAATTGTGCAAAAGCATCGCGGTACGCAAGAAAATGAAGCTGTTCGGTATCTGCGAAACAGCCGTCGAAGTCCCACAGAAAACAATTCGCGTTGGTCAGTTTTTCCAAAATGTGTTGCATCCGCAGGCCCTCTTTCTTGCGCAGAATTATACCCAAAAGTATAGTCCGGCAACGCAGGGGGTCCCAGCCCCGAACAAAGTCTACGAAAGGATGAGCATGAAACGAGTTGCAGTGACAGGCCTTGGAATTCTCTCACCGGTCGGAAACACGCTGGAAGAATGCTGGTCTGCCGTATTGAACGGCAGGAGCGGCATTGGCAAAATGACCTCGCTCAATCTCGAAAAACAATCCGTCAAAATTGGCGGCGAGGTTAAAAATTTCGACCCTGCCCCCTTCTTCGGCAACGAAAAGGAAGCCAAAAGAAACCAACGCTTTGTGCAATTGTCTGTGGCAGCCGCCCGCATGGCGATGAAAGACGCTCAGCTCGAACTTTCAGACGCACTCAAGCTGGAAACCGGTGTGTCCATCGGCGTCGGCGTGGGCGGCCTTGGATATTGTGAAGAACAAATCATCACCATGCATGAAAAAGATCCCAGCCGTGTTTCGCCTTTTACCATCCCGGGCTTCATCGCCAACATGGCTGCCGGTATTACGGCAATGGAAACAGGCGCAAAAGGACCCAACATTTGCGTCACCACCGCTTGCACAAGCGGCACTCATGCCATCGGTGAAGCGCTGATGCTCATTCAAACAGGACGCGCCAAAGTGATGATCGCCGGCGGGGCCGAAGCAGCCTTCAGTCAGCTGGCTTTTGCCGGCTTCGGAAAAATGAAGGCTCTGTGCGCCAAATTTGAAGATGAACCGACACGTGCCTCGCGTCCCTTCGATGCTCAACGCTGCGGATTCGTCATGGGTGAAGGTGCAGGTGTGTTGATCTTGGAAGACCTCGAATTCGCCCGTGCCCGCGGGGCGCGCATCTACGCAGAACTTTGCGGCTATGGAATGAGCGGTGATGCCTATCACATGACCTCACCTGCTCCGGGAGGCGAGGGAGCCGTGCGAGCCATGCAGCAGGCGCTCCAAACCGGCGGACTCCATCCTGAAGACGTGGGCTACATCAATGCCCACGGCACGTCGACTGAAGCCAACGATGCCAACGAAACAGCTGCAATCAAAACTCTGTTTGGACACCACGCCTCTCAGCTCAACATCAGTTCAACCAAAAGCATGACCGGCCATCTGCTGGGCGCAGCGGGCGGCATCGAAGCCGTGTTCAGCGTTATGGCGTTGCACACGGGACTCATCCCGCCCACCATCAATCTTGAAAATCCCGACCCCGAATGCGACCTCAATTACACACCGCACAAGGCCGTCGAGCGACGTCTCAAAGCCGTCATTTCAAATTCCTTCGGCTTTGGCGGTACAAATGGATGCATTGCCTTCAAGGCTCTGTCCTGACTCCTCCTCCTGAGGTCAGGGATGCATGAATTCACTAGTGTGAAATTCTTGTCTCTGCCCGTCCGGACACTCTTTGATGCGACGGAAAACACCGGTAACATTGTGGTTGTTTCCTTCCTCAACCAGCTTAAGGAGTGTCAGCAATGAACCAGCAGAAAACGCGTCGTGATGCCATCAAATTGAGTTTGGGTGTTTTGGTGGGGCTTCCCGCTATCACGGCTCTGAACGCCTGCACACAATGCTCCAAACCCGCCGACTCAGGTGCTGCTACCGAAGCCCCACAGTCCGGAGCTGATGCCGCTGCAACGCCTGCAGGCGACTCCTCGGGAATGGCCGCATCGACACCTGCAACGGAAGCTGCTCCGGCACAAAGCCCTGCTGCAGAGCAAAGCACCGCTGCGGCAGGTGGCGAAACTCTGACCCTCATCAGCGAAACAGAACCCACAGCTGCTGCACTCAACTACAAGCATGACGCATCCGCCGTTCCGGCAAACCTGCAAGTCGCCAAGAATGGCGTGCCCTTCGCCGAGCAAAGATGCGCGGGCTGTTCGTTCTACAAAGCTGCCGGCCAAATCGACGGCGCGGAAGTAGGAACTTGCCAAGTTCTCGCAGCGGGCAAAGTCAAATCGACTGGATGGTGCAATTCGTGGGGCAAGAAAGCCTGAAGATGGGGTGAGTGGTGACCCTTACGGGGTTCGAACCCGTGTTGCCTCCGTGAAAGGGAGGTGTCCTGGACCGGCTAGACGAAAGGGTCTGTCTCATCTTGCCCGCGGCTGCGGGCAGCTCTCCCGTCAGAAGAAGGGTCCGCTCCGCGCATCGCCGGCAGTCATCAAGCTCAAAGTTATAAACAAAATCAGAGTTATAAACAAAAAAAACCGCAGGCGAATGTCCTGCGGTTTTTTGGTGACCCTTACGGGATTCGAACCCGTGTCGCCTCCGTGAAAGGGAGGTGTCCTAGGCCTCTAGACGAAAGGGCCAAACTGGCGTTTCGGGGGATTAGCTGATGGGTCCCCTGCTTGTCAAGTCTGATTCAAAGAAAAGGTTGCTCCGCTGAAAAAGTCGCCTTTTCAGCGGACTAAGACCACATTTTACGCGCTCTCGTTCTTCCGGTGACCCTCATGTGGTGCTAGGCTGGCGCGATTGCTGAGGCACAGGCGCCCTCATTCAGTGGAGAGAAACAAATGATCCAAGATCTTCAAATGATGAAACGTGTTTATGACAATATGGCTCAACGGCTCACAAGCGCTCGCAGCACTCTCAACCGCCCGCTGACTCTCACTGAGAAAATTCTTTATTCCCACTTGGCTCCCTCTGCAGACGCTTTCACGCCGAGCTTGGTGCAGTCTTTTGGCCGTGGAAAAAACTACGTCGACTTCTATCCCGATCGCGTCGCCATGCAGGACGCCACCGCACAAATGGCACTTCTGCAATTCATGTCCGCAGGAATTCCTCAAGTGGCAGTTCCTTCCACAGTGCACTGCGACCACCTCATTCAAGCTGAACACGGTGCCAAAGCTGACCTTGCCACCGCAAACAAAGACAACGCGGAAGTCTACGAATTCCTGTCGTCTGTTTCGCTGAAATACGGCATCGGCTTTTGGAAACCCGGAGCCGGAATTATTCATCAGGTTGTTTTGGAAAACTACGCATTTCCGGGTGGCATGATGATCGGAACCGACTCACACACTCCCAATGCAGGCGGACTTGGCATGCTGGCCATCGGCGTCGGTGGCGCAGACGCTGTGGACGTCATGGCCGGAATGGCATGGGAGTTGAAATGGCCGAAACTCATCGGTGTGAAGCTCACCGGAGCATTGAAAGGCTGGACTTCACCCAAAGACGTCATTCTCAAACTCGCAGGAATCCTCACCGTGAAGGGCGGTACAGGCGCCATTGTTGAATACTTTGGTCCCGGCTGCGCCTCGCTCTCGTGCACAGGCAAAGGCACCATCTGCAATATGGGTGCCGAGATCGGCGCCACCACTTCAGTCTTCCCCTTCGACTCACGAATGGCCGATTACCTGCGGAAAACAGGCCGCGACGCTGTTGCACAAATGG
>JBEGJP010000222.1:0-11351 GCA_041184525.1 Pseudomonadota bacterium
GGCTGCTCCGGCGCCGCAACCAACTCCCGCGAAGGTGACACCACCAACGCCACCACCGCCGCCGCCATCTCCTCTTCGTGTTGCACAACAGGCAGAGCCAAAGGCTGTGATTGATTCGAAACCGACTCCACCGCCTCCGCCTCCAGTGGCTGCGACACTCCCGAAACAGACGATGCCGCCACCACCACCTCCGGCTGCTGCAACACCGCCGGCCGCTGCAACACCGCCGGCCGCTGCAACACCACCCGTCATGGCATCGATGAAAATCCAACCTCCTGCGGTAAATTCACCTCAAAACGATCTCTCCGCGTCGGTAAACGGCGTTCCACCGCAGGCAGCCCTGTCGCTTCAACAGATCGAGAACTCCTTCACAAGTGCCATTCCTCAAGCCACCCATCGAGCGCCATCTCATGAAGAGCCACCGGCATCGACAATTGCCTTTCCCGATCCCAAGCCACTGACCCAGTATTCGACCCCTGCCGACGGTGCTGTTACCGAGGGGAAAAAAGATTCAAACGGTAAGCCCAATCAGAAGAAGGGACAGGAAAAAGAGAAGCAAAAGAAGTCTCAATACTTTGAGAAACCTCCTTTGTCCGTCGAACACCGCGAGCTTGAGCACCTTCTCAGTGTGAAGGCACAAGAAAAAAGCATACTTGGAATGAAACCGGGTTTTTTCTTCGTTTTGATCTTCTTTTTTTTGGTCTTGGTGGGCTACATTTTTGGCGACACCACCTTCACACATTAAAATGACAATTCACTGAAATGAATGAAAATTATAGAGTTCCACTCTAAAAAGACCAAATTAAATCAATCCTTCTTGCCTACAGTTCCCCGAGCAATCTCCGATGGAAGCATATGGGTTTGTGCATCTCATCTGGAGATTTCTCATGGTGTCAAGACGCTCAAGGACGAAGTCGAGACAACACTCAAGGCTGGCGAGGGCGGGCCATCGACAGCCTGTCCAAAGGCGGAAGCGCCTCGCGCTGTACCGTCGGTATTTGGCCAAATCGAGCTACAGGACAACTTTGTTTGCGGAAGTGAACAAACTTATCTTTGTTCAGGATTTCGAAGCTGCAAGCAGGCAACTGACGCAGTTGGCGGGTATGTTCTGGAATGACACGGAAATTCATTTCCGTCGCATCGAGGTCGCATGCCGAACTGAATCACTTGCAGAAGTTGTTGAAGAATATCGTCGTCTGCGCTCACTCAATCCGGATCATTTTGTCCTCGAAGCTGCATGGATCCTCAGTCAAATAAGGCAAGAGGAAATTGCAGGGAATGAGCTTACCGCCGATGTGGAAGACACAACGCATCGCTATGAAAACAAACTGCCCGGACAAAAGGATGTTGTCGCGCTGGACGCAAGAAATGAGGCATTCTCCGAGCAAAGACAGAGCCTGCATGAGGACACCACCCGAAAACTCCTCGCTCGATGGGAATCCAGCCGGCCGCTGGTCGGGACGACATCGTCGCGCGGATGGAGGGTGGAACGTTCTCCCTCATTTCCGGATGATATTGCCCCTCCCTCAGTTCCGACTCTACCTGAAGCCGCGGCTGATTTCGAAACACCCGATTTGACTGTGGAGAGCGATGATCGGAACGCGGCAGAACAAGCGAAAGAAGTCTCGTCACAACATCCGCTTCTGATGGCAGCGTTGCGCTTGCGTGACCGACAGCCACAAAACGCCGCCAGCTGGTTTGTTTTCGGCTGCGCACTCGAACTCACGGGACATCTGCAGGAGGCCGTCGAAGCTTGGAGTCGCGCCTACCAACTCAACCCAAAATCTCTTGCAGTGCTCGCGACCATGGCAGAGCTTCAGCAAATAGGCGCATTGGCAGAAAACTCCACTGATTTTGCCGAAAAATTCGAAAATCTCGATCGTTTTCTCGTGCATGGCACTTATGAGACTCACGTCCAATTGTACAAAATCTTCATGGAGCGGCGCGAAACCAACAGAGCTATCGCTTCGCTCAGGACTCTTGCTGATTGGATGCAGAGGCAGAGGGGAGAGGTTCCTCCTGAGATCGAAATTCTTTGCCTCTTGGGTGCAATGAATGCTTACAAAATGGACGCAAATTCGTCAGCTGCAGATGCGTGTCGCAGAGAAGCAGAGAACATTTCGATTGCATGTAAAAAATCGCCGAAGAGCTCTGCACAGATTGCGTTCATTGGACAAATCGCAGAGGAATACGGTCTGCCCAACCTCGCGCGTTTGTGTTTTTATTCCGTCCTGATCGCAAAAGATACGCCGCTGGAACTTGCCAGCAAAACGGCTGCGCATTGCGTTGCGCACTATTCATCTCTTTCACTCAAAGAGTGCCTCAAGACCACCTATTTCAATCATGCAGGCAATGCCGAAATCAGGTTCTGTCAATTGCTTTGTGAATTGACTCTCTCATCTGTTGCAATCAGACCCTACATGGAGAGAAAAAACAAAATAAGAGATGCTCTCGGACGCAATCAAACCGCATCTGCGTTGCAGATGATGCAGGAGGCTTTGCACGACACCAACGATGATGCCGAAATTCATTTCTACATGAGTGAACTCCTTTCACGACTTGGAATCACTGAAAGAGCGAAGCATCATTTTTCTATGATGTATGAACTCGACTCTCTCAACGTCGAATCGGTGCTTCGTTATTTGAACTTTTTGATCAAGACCAAAGAGTTCTTTTCCGCACAGGAAATTGCTCGCAAGACAAATGAGATTCAAGGTCTCACTCAGCAGCAGCGCAGCGAGTTGCACTGGGCTCGTGCCAGCGCTCTCCTCTCTGTGGGAGAAACCGAAGAGGCCAAACAAGAGATTGACCGTTCACTGAAAACCAACCCTTGGAATGGCCAGTATCTTTTGGTCGCCTTGAAACTTTCCGTTCCTGCAGCCATCCGTAATGGAGAGCCCACGTTCGGCGAATGGGCATTCACCACCTTGGACACAAACATCACTGCAGACAAAAGCACCCTTTCTGAGGAGTTTATTGGACAGCTGCTGGAACACGGCCGCAAGGCACTCCACGCGGGACTGTCTGAGTACGCATACACTTTGGGTAAGATTCTCTTCATGCACCATGAAAGAAACGAAAGTGTCATTGAATTCTTCAGCAGAGTGGGTGCAGGTTATCAACCTCGTCTTGCCGCTCAGCAGACTCTCTTGCTGTTGCAAACAGGATTGGAAAAGTGGACGTTCAGTCACTTGGCCATGTGTATCGCTCGCATTTATAGTCAGGCAACGGAATGGCCGCTCGTGGATGAATGGCTTGATATTGCCGTGAAGGCGGGCGTTGAAGACAAACAGGTGCGTTCCAAACTTTTTGAACTCGAAGCCCTGAAGCTCGCCCTGCACGGAACGAATTTCAGAAAAGCCCAAAGTTTGATCGAAGCAGCCATCGACATCTACGACGGTTCGCAGAAGATCCCTCCGGAGACAAGCGTCCTTCTCGGGTACCTGATGCTGGCTCAGGGCAATATCAAAGCGGGAATTGAAAAAATGCAGACCAGCATGGGCGAGTCTTCTTCAATTCAGAGTCTTTATTTCCTTATCAAAGGACTTGAGAGGGCGGGTCGACTCTCGGGTCACGAAGGTGAGAATATCCTGCGGATGTACAACCTCGCACCCACGAACCTGCTGGAACAAAAACTGATTGAAGAGATTTATTGCACTGTGGGTTCCCACCGCACAGGCTCACCTGTCAATCTTGCCTGCTAAAGCAAAGCTGTCCGTAGAGAATGTGCCCTTCCTGTGAGAGACTCCTCTCCTGGAGGGGCTTCGCTCATGGCCTTGAGGAAAAGAACAAGTCAGCGGACAGCTCAAAGTCAGAGTGTCGCTCAATTGAAAAACATCAGAAGCCGCGTCAGTCTGGCCCCTGAATGGTGGACGGGAAAATCACATGTTCTCATTGATATGGATGGAACTCTGATTGGTCAGCCGGGGGCAGCCTTTCACAATCTCTTTGCAGTTTTTGCATTTCTTCGTTTGAGCGCCCTTGCCTCTTATTCTGACCTTTACCGAGCCGTAAGAAAAACAATCCGTACGGTTTTGTCCAACCACCAGTTTGCCAACAACGAAGATGCATTCTTTGAAACCTTGGCAAAGGAACTGAATGTCACGCGGCAAAAACTCGAACGATTCGCCGGTCGCTTTTTTGATTCCGACTACCCTTTCATTTGTCTCTTTCTCCACTCGGAACCGCATGCGCGGCGACTGCTGGATCTGCTGCATGCCACCGGCCGGCATGTGACATTGGCAACCAACGCAATTTTTGGACGCCGAGAAATCGAACTCCGCTTGAAGGCATCCGACTTATACCTTCATGACTTCGACTTGGTGACGTCGTGGGACGTGATGAAATCAACAAAACCACACACCGCATTTTTTGAGGAAACATTGAAAAAAATCGGCGGAGCGCCTGAATCGACGGTCATGATAGGCAACGATCCGTTTTACGATCTGCCCGCGTATCAGCTCGGCATTGAGACGCTTCTTGTGGGAGCACGGCTCTCCATCGGTGACATCGCAGATTCGCTCGAGGCCAGCATGGCGGGCGCAGCTTCGAGCGAAGAAAATTGATTTCTATACAATCGCATCACGCTTTGGCCTGACCGATTTTTCCGCGCAAATAAGGCTCTGCCACCAGCAGCGCAAGTGCAGCCAACGCGTGCTGTATTTGTCCCGAACGGGCCATCATCAAAGCCTCCTCAATAGGCACCAAGCGGATCCGAATCTCTTCAAACGGGTCGTGGTGTTCACGCGGCACGACCAAGGGCTGACAATCAAAAGCAATAAAATAGGTGATTCTGTTGCCCTGAATGGCAGGATTGGGCGCGTACCCCGGGAGCGACAAAACGCGCTGACTGGTGAGACCAGTTTCTTCTTCCAATTCTCTCAGCGCAGCCATGGTGAGGTCGTTTTCTCCGGCATCGACCGCTCCCCCCGGAGTTTCAAGAGTGATGGTGTCGGTGCCGAATCGATGCTGCTCTATGAGGACCACATGGCCATCTGCAGTGACGGGGACCACATTGACCCAATGTGAACAATGTAAGGTGAACATTGACTTGAGGTGCAAGCCATCGTGACTCTGGGCTTGGCGGGCCTCCACCCGAAAAATAGGACAACGGAAGGCCTCGGCTGCTTCACCCAGTTTAAACTTTCTCAATTCCCGATTTTCGCTTTCAGACATGGCTGGCCCGGCTCTCCTCAAAGGCAATGGTTCTTGTGAGCACTTTTGCCAGTTCGGGCCGGCCAATGCTATGGAGGACGGGTTATTTTTGGCAAGCCCTAGAACGGAGGCCTCAATGGCTTTGATATCTTTGCGTCAGCTTTTGGATCACGCCGCTGAAAACACATACGGCGTCGCGGCATTCAATGTGAATAATCTTGAACAAATCCAATCGATCATGGAGGCCGCCAAGGAAACCAACAGCCCCGTGATCATCCAAGCCAGCCGTGGCGCGCGCTCATATACAAACGACATCTTTTTGAAGCATCTCATGTTTGCGGCCGTTGAACTTTATCCCGATATTCCTGTGTGTGTTCATCAGGACCACGGCAACTCGCTGAGCACTTGTTTTTCGGCCATCCGCAACGGTTTCACGAGCGTCATGATGGACGGCTCGCTCATGGAAGACGGCAAATCACCTGCGTCATACGAATACAACGCCAAGATCACACGCGAAGTCGTGAAATGTGCGCATGCCATGGGCGTGAGCGTCGAAGGTGAACTCGGCTGTCTGGGCTCTCTCGAAACCGGCGAAGGCGAGAAGGAAGACGGCCACGGATTCGAAGGCAAATTGTCACACGACCAATTACTGACCGACCCTGACGAGGCCGCCCGCTTCGTCGAGGAAACAAAAGTGGATGCACTGGCCATTGCCATCGGGACCAGCCACGGGGCCTACAAATTCACACGCAAACCCGACGGCAACATTCTCAACGTCGAGCGTATCAAGGCTATCCACAAGAAGTGCCCCAACACCCACCTTGTGATGCATGGTTCCAGTTCCGTGCCGCAGGATCTCCAAGACGAATTCCGCAAGTACGGCGGTGAAATGAAAACGACATGGGGCGTTCCTGTGTCTGAAATTCAAGAAGGCATCCGCAACGGTGTCCGCAAAATCAACGTCGATACAGACAACCGTCTGGCCATGACAGTCGCCATTCGCAAGGTTTTCAAAGAAAATCCTGCAGAATTCGACCTGAGAAAATATATGGCTCCTGCGCGCGCCGCGATGCAGAAGATTGTGGCAGAAAGAATGGTTCAATTCGGCCAAGCCGGTCAGGCGAGCAAGCTCAAGCCACTGGGCTTGGATGTTATGGCCAAACGTTACTTTTGAGTTTGCTGCGCATTTTTGAAATCATGGACTGGAGTTCGTCCACCACATGAGCCGGGCCGGCCACGATGTGCTTGTCATGCAGGGCATCGAAGGGCCGGCCTTCGTAATTCAAAACAACCCCTCCTGCCTCTTCAACGAGCAGTTGCCCTGCGGCCATATCCCAAGGCGACAATCTCGACTCGAAAAATCCGTTGAAAATGCCGCGTGCTGTGAGCGCCAAATCGAGCGCTGCAGCCCCGTTGATGCGCATTCCAAGGATTCTGTTTTGCATCTCTTCGATGCACAGCATGACTCCATGGAGCGACTCGCCTTTGTTTGAGCTGAAGCCTGTGGCAACGCTCCATCGGCGCGGATCCGTGCCTGCCCCGACCCGCAATGGGACCCCGTTGACCTCAGCACCCTGCCCCCGTGCTGCGGAGTACACGTCTCCTGATGCAGGATGAGCGATAGCAACACGTTGCGGCACGAATTTGCCTTCACTGACAACACCGCACGCGACGGAAACGCAGTAAAAAGGATTGCCCTTCGAAAAATTGGTGGTCCCGTCGATGGGATCGACGATCCAAACCACTTGCCCTTCGGCAGCCGCCCTGCTCCAACCGGTTTCCTCACCCAGCAGCGTATGCTCGGGGAAACGACTCAAAATTTTCTCCTTCAAAAGAGCCTCCGAGGCCAAATCGGCCTCGGTCACAAGACCAAGATCACCGGACTTTTCATCGATCTTGAGCTCCCTTCTGAAATAACGCAGCGTCAGTTCCCCTGCCTCGCGGGCCACAGCTGCCACCCAAGCCATCTCAGGCAAGTCGGCTCTTTTGTCCCCATTTTCCTGAATCGTCATACGTCACAGCTCCTCAATAATTGCGGCCATCCTTCAAAATTCGCGCCTTTTCATGATAGGGTCGGATCTGACACATGGTCCACTGCCCGAAGAAAGGTTGGTCATGGAAACGACGACAATCGTCACAACACTCATCGTTGTGCTGACGAGCGCAGCATTCGGAACCCTCTTGGCCCGCCGTATGGTGCTCCGCACCCAGTCGGCCGTGCAAGGCTTGGGTGAGTCTGCAGAACAAATCATTCGCAATGCCAAACAACGCCGCGATGCGATTCTGGAGGAAGCACTCCGTGCGGCGCGTGAAGAATTGGAAGCCGACGCACAGAGGCTCGAGGAGGAGCGCACTGTTGTCAGAAGTTTCAATGACGACTTCGAACGTGAACTCAATCAACGCCAAAGCAAAATCGACCGGAAGTGGAATGAATTGCAATCTTCCGAGAGTCAGCTCATGGCGCGGCTGCAAAAAAGCCACGAAACTCCGACTGATGTGATCACAAACGCGACCAAACAATCTGAAATCGAAAAACAGCTCACCGACAATCTGGTCATCAAAACTTCTGCTCAGCGCTCAGATATTGAATCGACAATGCGAGAAGAAGTTCTCAACGCTGAAAAACTGGGAATATCGAAGTGGCTGCTGGAGAATCAGGAGCGGCTTAAAGGAGAGGCTCAACGCGGCGCCCGCGAAGTTCTTCAAAGCATCTACAACCGCTACAGCCCCCGCTTCATTTGGCCCAAGACGAGCTTCAACGTCGAGGCCCCTTCAAAGGATGCTGTTGTCCGTCACTTCAATGAAGGTTCCGAACTCCTGAAGCTTCTTCTCGACGGCACTGACACGGCAATTGACGTCGGCATTGACCCTCAGTCAAGCGAAGCCCCCACACTGAAAATTTCAGGGGGTGCCGGTTTTGACAAGGAAGTGATCCGCCTGACTCTCGAAGAGATCTTCGGACGCAATCAATACCATCCGGACCGTGTGCGTCAGATTCTTCAAAAGCACCGTCAGAACACCGATCGACTCGTGCTCCGCATGGGACAGGACGCTCTTAAAGTGCTGGGCCTCGACACCATGCACCCCGAAATTTTGAAACTCATAGGTTCACTCAACTTCCGCACAAGCCACCGGCAAAACCAATACTACCACTCTCTCGAAGTGGCCCGATTGGCCGGCATGCTCGCTGATGAAGTCGGAGTGGATGCCAAATTGGCCAAGCGCGCAGGCATCCTGCACGACATCGGCAAGGTTCTCGACTACAAAATCGAAGGCAGCCATGCCGTGATCAGCGGTGACTATGCAACCCGTTTTGGTGAAGCCGAAGTGGTGGTCGATACCGTTCTCTCTCACCACGACGACAAGATCGTTGAAACACCGCACGCCTATATTTTGAAAGCCGCCGACGCGATGTCCGGTGCGCGCCCCGGCGCCCGCGTGGATATGGAAGAAGGCTTTCAAAAACGTATCGAAGGCATTTCCGACGTCATCAACAGCTTCCAAGCACAAGGAGTCACGGGGTCAGCCATCATGCACGCTGGCCGTGAGGTTCATGTGTTCGTCGACAACCGTCGGTGCAAGGACAAAGACATCGAGCCACTGGCGCAAAACATCTGCCGGAAACTGGAATCGGATGTTCAATTCCCCGGTCAGATCAAGGTGACTGTTGTGCGCAGGATTGAAATTTCGGAAGTGGCCTGAGCCCGCTGCTTTTCGTTCTTGGAAATTTCTTGCCTTCCAAAAAAAACACACCGCGGAGAGCATCCCATCTCACCGCGGTGTGTTTTTATAACGTCTGCAAATTCAGCTCAGAGAGCAACTCCAACCAAAGCGCGGACGGCTGAAGAATTGAAGCTCAGCTCATCAGAAAAATCTTTGAATTTCGCTTTGCCACTTCCCATGCCGTACTCAATTCCCACTCGGATCAGTGGAAAGGGAGTGATCAAAGCACGGAGATTCACGCCCGTCTGTGAACCAGATGATGCCGTGTAGGTTTTCTTGGCTACAAGAGAATCAACTTCCCATTCGCCGCCCAGAGGGAATGCATAATTGAAGCCTGCCTGCAGAGTTACGATCGGAATAAGACCGAAATGCACGCCGACTTCAGCACCTGCTGATTTTGTTTTTAAAGTCTCTTTTACGACAGCCGTTCCGACGGTGTATTCTCGGGTCAGTGTTCCCACTGTCAAATCAGGTCCCGCATAAATCGAAATTCCGGGAATGACAGGTGGCGACCAGACGTCAAGCTGGGCTGCTCCTTTAAAATCAATTCCTGAAACAACTTTGTCCGAGACAATGGCACCGGTTTTCTTTGGGGTGAGATTCGCAAGGCCGGCACCGGCGAACACACGTATGTCAGCCGAGGCATCACCCTGTGCAATCAAAACGGACACACACGCCAATCCAAGTCCGCCGACGAGACGCAAAGCAAAACTACGCATAGTAACCTCCCTGTTATTTCAAACGCAGTTCAATCACAAAGCCACTGTTGTTGTTTTTGAATTCAAATTCAGAATCGCAGGCATGGGCGAGATCAATCCACGTCACCAAACTGATCAGCGCATAGAGCGTGTTCGGGCTGTTGGAAGGATCAGGCGAGAGAGTCTGTAGCCCTTTTTCAATCCGCTCATTCACCGGAATGGCAGAATTGTTGGCGACTTCCAAATACTCTTCTGGAATGGAAAGTCCGTCGACCTCCCAGCGCGCGAGCACGCGGCCTTGAACACTCTTTGCCGAGAAAACCACGCTCGCACCGCGGCGCGCAAAATAGGCAGAAGCCCGCCATGGCCCCACGAGAAGACGACGCAAAAGTCCTTCATGAGCCGTTGCCTTCAAGGGCGTGACAATCGCAGATTCGATATTGATTCCCTTGCGCCGCCACGTCGTGTCGAACGACTCAGCCACATCACGGAACACCACTGCTGCATCGAGAAGTTTGGGTGGATTCTTGCTCACGAGCTTGCCAATGATGCCTTGCGGATCGTTGGCTAAATAAAGTTCAAACTCATCGAGGCTGTCGACAACCTCATTCCATCGCCGTTTGAGCAATGGCGCTGCTTCAGACTGTGAAGCTGCAGTATCGCCATGACGCTCTGCGTTTGGTTTCACATTTTGAAATGACTTCTCCGAAGCGTAGGAGCGCACTTGGCTGACAAATTGAGCCAAGGCCAATTCCGGCGCGGGCGGTCCACGACGTCCTTCTTCACGCTTGAGGCGACCTCTCATCCAACTGAACGCCACCTGCAGGGGTGCATCGCCTTTGTGAAGGGGAAGAAGAAGCAAAAGCTGTTGACCAAGAAATTGGAGAAGAACGAGAAGTGCGAGCAAAAAACCCAGCGCAAGAACAAGAAAACCCACAGCAGAGGGCGCCCCTGACTGCGACTGAAGAACTCGAAATCCCACCCAGTGGGCCGCAGCAATCAAAAAAAACGCAAAAAAGATGCTGCGCAATCGGATGAGTTGCCAAAAGAGAGAAGCAAGCACATTCAAAAAAGAAGGCGCTGATGGGTCAGTTGACGCAGAAAGAGCACCTGTCACCGGCGTGGCCTTCTTTTTTCCCGCAGGTGCATACCAAGGCTCGTTCTCATTCATTTGATTCATGTGAGTCGTCTCGTCTTTCAGCTGAACGAAGTCGGGGCGAGATCCAGAATACGCAACTCGGGCTTCAAGCGTCCCGACCACCGAGACAACCTCGCCTCAACCACCAAATCAACCTCATTCCGAGCCAAGAGTTGCTGCTCAAGTTCGGGAGCGAGACCGAAAGCGGTGAGAGGTTCGGCATCGTGAGAAGAGAGCCAAACACGCGCATGCTTTGAATCAGATGCCTGACCTATTCTTTTACTATGCCCTAGTCGGACCTTTCTTATCAACCACTTGGGTCGAGGATTTTCAGCGCCGAAGGGCTCAAGCGAATCGAGGAGCGCACAGATTCGCTCCTGCAGAAGTTCAACCGGAACAATCCCATCCACCTCGAGGCAGGGCGCCTGAGAAGAATGGCCCAGAATGCGACACACTTCGCTTTCGAAAAGATCGCGCAGTTCCGGAAGTGCTTCGCGGGCCAAAGACATTCCAACTGCATAGCCATGACCGCCAAAAGAAATAAATTTTTCCCGATGCGGTGCGAGTGCGGAAAAAAGGTCGAAGCCGACGACGCTGCGTCCGCTTCCTTTGATTTTGCCATCAACCTCCGTGAGGAT
>JBEGJP010000223.1:0-10875 GCA_041184525.1 Pseudomonadota bacterium
AAGTTATGCTTTGACATGGCGCGTAATCCTCCCAGAAATAACAAGGTCAAAGGCGGTGTTTTGTTCACCCGGTTCCGCCGTTCCCGGTTGGGACGCATGTTTCAAAATCAGCTGACGCAAATCATCAAGAAGTGCTTCTGAGGCGACAACACTCTCGCCCAGACCATGATAATAGCAATACAAACTGTTTTTAGAGTTGTCCTCGGATGACGCTACGCGGGACAATGCCGTCGCACGATCGGCTGCCACCTGCGCGGCAGAAATGGAATCGTGTCCGGAGAAATCCAAACCGGAATAAAGCGCCTCATAGCCGCACCGACGGGCTTGGCTCGGCTTGATGGCTTCGTTCTGCAGAAGCAGAGGGATATGGAGATTCTCAATATACAATTGCACGATGTCAGGCTCTCCCGACTGCGCCAGAAGCACACCGGTGTTCAAACCCCGATCGGCTACGATATTGTGAAACACTTCTATCATTTCAGGATGATGTCGCAGGAAACGATACAACTGAGGCCTCGCTTCTTCGCTGACAAGCATTCTTGGCAGTGTGTTTGACACAGGCTCCCCCACATCCATTCAAATTAATTGGCCGGTCGACCAAACATGTAACATGGACAATTTACCCCTGCAAGTTTTGTGCATAAGAAATTGTCAGTTTGAGATTATCTGCGCATCAGATCGAAGTGGGTGAAGTAGTGCTTGAGGAGCTCGCGAAGCCGCTCGATGACTTGCTGGGAATGAGTGTCGTTGGGCTGCGGCTTCCTGAAATCGATGTAATCTTCGAGGACCTGCCGCTCAAAGCGCAACCGCGAGTCGTAGGGGAGTTGACAGAGCAGCGCCCCCACACGGACCCACCAGCGCACACGACGGGGCATCAGCGGCTCGCGGGTTTCATCTGTGCGCCGAGCCTCCACCTGGAGCGCACGCTCGTCAGGTTGGGTCGGATTTTCAAGGATCTGCAAAAACAGTTCGCGTTCCTCGAGAGACAGTTCCGCAAAATGGGCGAGGACCCTCTCTTCCCAAGGTTCCAAATGCGACAAAGAAGGCTCTGTCGCCTGTCCCCGCAGGCGGTTGAGAAAAACAGACAAGTCAAGATGCTCCAGATCCGCGATTTTCAGCAGGAGGTCGAGCGCAATGCCCTTGGAATTGTCCGTCGTGTTCTGCTCGTACTCACGATAGCGGTTCAAGGACAAACCCAGTCGGTTGGCCATTTCGTTCTGCGTCAATCCCTCGCGCGCTCGGAAGCTCGACAAATAACGAGCCACGCCCTCGAGGTACTCGGCAAGAAGCACATGGGATGTGGCTGATGACATAGTTCTCTTGCTTTCGGGGTTGCGTGGGAAAGATGCAATGATATCTGACACGTTTAATCATGCATATTCTGTACTGTCGAGCAAGACTCCCGTAGGCTTGAGTCGTCAACCTTGGGCAATCCTAAGCCGAACGCCAACTCAAGAGTAGGGAAAGAGGCACGATGAGCCAATCGCCCATCAACATGCACGGAATCGTCTTATGCGCCGGTTTGGGCACACGATTGCGGCCCCTGACATCGGTCCTGCCCAAACCGGCGATCCCCGTCGGTGAGCTGCCGGCGGCCCTGAGAAATGCCGAACAGATGTTTGAAATGGGCTTTTCCCTCGTCCATTGCAACAGTCATTACTTGGCACCCGAACTTGAAAAACAGCTGAAAGCCGCTTGTTTGTCTCGCAGCTGGCCCTTGGAGCGAATTCGATTCTGGCATGAATCCGAAATTCTGGAGACCGGAGGCGGGATAGCTCGGATTGTGAAGGAAATGACGGCCGAACTGGGACATGCACAGCCATGGGACACTTTTGTTGTGTCGGGTGACATCGTGGCAGACATTCCCCTGAAAAAGATGCTGGGCACTTGGCAACAACGCAAAGCAGACCAAACAACCCTGATGGTCACACTTCCTTTGGACAAACCTCGAAAGGATGTCACTTGGGTGGACCTTGTCAACAATGAAGTGATCGGCTTTGGAGCCGATCTCGACGAAGAGACTGCGCGAAAGAGCAATTGTACGGCGAGGGTTTTTTCAAACCATCAGATTGTCTCGGGACCAGTGCTTGCAGCTGCTACTGTGACAAAAAAATCCAGCATTGACCTTTTCTACAGAAGTTCTTTGCGGGAAGGAGCGCGAATTCTCCACTGCGGTTTTGATCCGGCCGGTGCGTGGTTCGACGTGGGAACTCCTGAGAGCTATTTAACCTGCCTACGCAAGCTTGATCATAAAAAAGATCACTCAAATGCGTGGGCAAACTGCGATTACATCGTTTATTGCAACGGTCAGGACGATGACTCGCAAGATGATCAGCAAAGCCTTTCATTGCGTGATCATGACTCCTCAGGTGCAACTCTGTCCACCCAAGATCAAGCAAGACTCAGCCGGCTGACAGACCCTGATTGGCAATGGCTAGGCGATCTGCACGCCTGGCCTGAGGCACTCTCTGAAAAGTTTCTTGGTCTTTTATCTTTGATGAAATCTTTCTTGGCAGGCTCGTCGGAATCTTCTTTTCACTCTCACTCACACCACTCTGGGGAGCGTTTCTCGTGGGTCTGCGCGTCTCGCGCCTTGGCTCACCCTATCATCTCTACCGCTTCTCATCCGCGCCGCGGCTTTATCACTGTCGTTGCACCCGATTCTCGTCTGTCTATCCCGCTGCTCATTCCTTTACGCCATCTTCTTCCTGAAACCGCTCTTCAAACACCGGACACCGAGAACTGTTTTTGGATTCTCATCACTCCACAGAAACCGTAAGAATTTCGGAATTCACGTCGCTGGCATCATCGCTCTCATTCTCTTCGTCCAGACTTCCCACTTCATTCTCAACCGAATCGTCATCCTTGAAAGCGACTTTGCTTGCTGCGCGGAAACTCAGAACCATTCCGACCCGAATCCGGTCGGGATTTGTGACTTGTGGATTCTCTTTCCAGACAGCACGCCATGCGCCTTGAGTCCCATAGAACTTCGCAGCGAGCTGCGACAATGTATCACCCTTGGCTACTGTATAGGTTTGGCGAGCACCTGACTCATACTTCTCTGCAAAGGCCTTGGAAGCGTCATTCAGCGTGTAATAGATCACATCACCCGGATAAATTTTGTTGGCATCCGACAAACCGTTTTCAGATTGCAGAGCTTTCCATTTCGCGCGGTTGCCATAAATCTTCTGAGCAATGGCACCCAACGTATCGCCCCTCATCACATAGTAGGCCATCTTGGAGCCGGTTTCTGGCAGCGTCGTTGGACCGCTCACGAGAGGTGCAGATTCGGTTGTTGAGGCCGCAGGAGCTGGGCTCGCTGGGCTCGCACTGGCAGGTGCAGCCGCGCTGGCATCAACAGGAGCTGATTCGGTCGCCATTGGAGCTGGAGCTGCAGCTGAAGCATTCATTCCGGCATTTGTGGGTGCTGGAGCTGCTGCATTCGCGCCTGCAGAGAAGGGGTCTCCTCCCTTGCTGGCGTCCACCGGAGCAGCAGTCGCTCCGGCCGAGTTGCCCGTGGCTCCTGCAGAAGGTGACACTTCGCTGGCAAGCGCGTTCCCGCTGCTGCCCGTTTCGCCATTCAGCGCTGCACCTTCTTCTGGTACGGCTTTGGCCGCGTTTTTGGCTGCAGCTGTCGCGGCGTTGTCTCCTCCAATGGCGCCATTGAGCTCGTTGCCAATAGGATTGCTTGCAGCACCGTCTCCGCCCTCTGGTTTTTCACCGTTGGCAGAATTCAGCGTCTCCGAGCCGGCGTTCGCAGTTTCGCCATTCAAGGCTGCATTGCTTGCTTCGCCGTTGCCCTTGGCAGCGTTCTCACCCGAGGCGGCGCCTTCGAGCGTTGAAGACGGCTCCTCCTCGCCCGTTGAACTGCAGGCCATGGGGCCAACCGCGAGCGCGATTGCCGCGAGAGCTGGAAGAAGATAACTTCTCAATTTCGAGAGCGGACCATAACGCTTCATTGCTGGAGACCCTCGTACAGGTGTTCCCGTTTGGGACCTATGTCCCGTGCCACAGCACAGGCATCGGAACTGCTCTCAAAACCTTTAAACCAAATGCGCTAATTTTTGGCACATTTGATTGCCGATGCGCCAATCGTTTGACAGACCCCATTTCGGAGCGGGAATGAGCACCTTTCAACACGTGACCGTACTGAAAAATGAAACAGTCGATGCACTTGTCCAGCTTCTGGACCAAGCCCCACCGCAGAAAGCCTTTCGGTTTGCGGACTGCACTCTGGGTGGAGCTGGTCACACGCTCCGGCTTCTGGAGCAAATCTCCGAACACAGCCTGACAATCGCGCACCCGCAGACCGCCTTCGAGCTGTACTGCTGTGACCAAGATCCGCTCGCTCTTCAACACAGCCGCGAGCGGATCGCTGGATGGTTCAAGGCCACGCGTCAAAGCGAATCACGTTTTCAAGTCCATTTTCTCGAATTGAATTTCAGACATTTTCCGGACTGGTTCAAAACGAACAAAGAAAATGAAAAGCTTGATGGACTGATGGCTGACCTCGGAGTCAGCTCTCCCCAATTGGACGACGCGGAACGCGGCTTTTCATTCCTCCGTGACGGGCCGCTGGATATGCGGATGAACACACATCAGGAGACCACTGCACGCGATCTTCTCCTGACTCTGTCGGAGCGCGAATTGGCGGAAATATTCACTCGCTATGGCGAAGAGCCCAAATCACGACTTCTCGCCAAGGCCATTGTCAAAGACCGACAAGCGCAGGTTCTCCCCCTGTCAAATACGGTAACGTTCGCGCAATACGTCTCGCGCATCCTGAGTTATCATAACAGTCGGGTGCATCCTGCAACTCGGGTTTTCCAAGCACTTCGCATTGCAGTCAACGAGGAGCTGGCGGCTATTGAAGAACTTTTGAACGATATTCCGCTCATCATGGCACCCGGCGGACGCGCAGCAATCATCAGCTTTCACTCTTTGGAAGACCGAATCGTAAAGAAATATTTTCGAGCCTGGGAAGCGGGAATGAGGACTCCGGATTTGAAAAACGAGAATGAACAGCAACAACGCATTGAGAACCAAATGGGACTGATCGGCAATCCCGCATCTGTTCCGAGGCCATTCGGCAAAGAGTCTCCCCGTGGAGGCGTCGTCGCATCGGCGGACGAGCTCTCGCTGAACCCGAGATCGCGATCGGCTCGCTTGAGAACCTTCGCATTCGATGGAAACGAAAACCATCGATGATCCGATCGTGAATGGAACAAACACCGTTGAGAGAACCAAAGGGAGGGAGCACAGATGAGGCTGAACTTTCGAACCTTGGATGCAAGTCTGCTCTGCTTCGCACTGGTTGTGATTGCCGCAATACCTGTTGCCGCATTGAGAACAAAAACCTATGCCATTGGCTACGAATTGGGCAGACTCAAAAGTGAAGAAAAAATTCTCCGCCAAAGAAACATGGAGCTGCAAAGCCAATTGGCAAGCGTGCAACGGTCGGTCAGGGAAACCCGCCTGAAGACCGGTGCTTCATCCGGACAAGCACAATTGAATCTTCCCCAGAAAAACAACGTCCTCCGCCCCGACCATGCCATCACGGAAAGCGGCAATGAGAGGGGGCGCAGTGAGAAAAATCAATAAATTTAGGAAGGCAAAAAAAGGGTGGACGCCATCCGGAACAGATGACAGCCGCCTAAGAGTGAGCCTCTTTGCGGGAGGATTGGGTGCAGCAGTCCTTTTGCTCCTCGCGCGTTATGCCCAATTGGCGGTCTTTCCCACCGAATTGAATGAACGCCTGCGCACGCGCGCCAGCAAACAATTTGAAACTGAAGTGAGACTTCTTCCTCCGCGCGCCAAGATTGTCGATCGCAGCGGGAGGACTTTGGCCGTCAGCATTCTTCATCCGAGTATCTTTGCCACACCGAAACGTTTGCCTGCGGAGCGCGCCGTTCTCGAGGAAATTGCCCACACGATTCGAATTCCGGTCGCCACTCTGATCGACCTTAGGAAAACGAAGAAAGGCTTTGCGTGGCTTCGCCGGCATGTGCCTCCCAATGAATTTTCTCAAATGGGAGACCTGAGTCAGTGGCGTGAGTTTATCGGAATTGCAGAGGAACCCAAGCGCATTTATCCGGAGAAGGAAACAGCGGCACATCTGATCGGATTTGTCGGGCTCGACAACACAGGACTCGAAGGGGTGGAGTCTGTTTACAACACGATTTTGAACGGCACACCACAAATGGCAAAGGTCACCCGCGATGCACGCGGCCATCTCACTCTGACAACGCCCAATGGTGCTGTTCAACCGGACACTGAGAGTCAGCCTCTGCAACTGTCGATCGATCTCTCCATCCAAACAACGGCGGAATCGGCTCTGAAAGAAGGGATTATCAAAGCCAAGGCACGCGCGGGCTCCGCTGTTGTCATGGATGTTCAAACCGGCGAAATTTTAGCTGTGGCCAGCTACCCCACCTTCGACCTCAACACTCCACCCACCGCTGCACCAGAAGCACGCCGATTTCGTCCTCTCATGGATGCTCTCGAGCTCGGCTCTGTCGTGAAGCCCTTGTTTATTGCGCGCGCTCTTGAAAAAAAGAAGATTCTCCCACAAGAGAAGTTCTTCTGTGAGAACGGTTCGATGTCTGTCCCCGGCGGCAAGATCCGCGACACTCACCCCCACGGCCTGCTCAATGCGGCCGAGATCATCAAAGTGAGCAGCAACATCTGTACATATAAAGTGGTGCAGCGTCTTGGACGCGCCGGACTCTATGATTCCCTCGTCGGCTTCGGCCTCATCCGGCCTCCCGGAACAGGATTGCCCGGGGAATGGGCTGGACGTGTCGCAAGACCTGAAAGCTGGAGGGAAATGCGATTTGCAAATATGGCGTTTGGTCAGGGCTTCGCCATCAGCACCCTGCAAATGACCAGAGCCATGGCGATCCTCACGGGTGGCGGAATTGATCGCGGCATTCGTCTGCTTGCTCTCTCGGACGAACGGGCCGCTCTCATGCCTGAGCTCCCGCCTCTCAAGGTGATCTCTCCTGAGACAAGCAAATTGGTGACTGACATGATGCGTGGTGTGGTCGAAGAAGAAGGCGGGACAGGTCGACTCGCTTCGATCTCCGGATTCACCGTGGCAGGAAAAACCGGCACTGCACAAAAATATGATCCCAAGACCCGCGCCTACAGCGAAAGAGTCGCAACGTTCACGGGAGTGGTTCCTGCGGACCACCCTCGCCTCGCCATCACAGTTGTGATCGACGAGCCTCAGGTTCGTCCCGCCTATGGAGGGCTTCTTGCTGGTCCGGTGTTCTCTGAAATCGGACAGAAGGCCATCAATTATCTCAACTCCCGCGGGGAGATCCAATTCGAATCAACGCCGGCTGGAGACCGCTCCGCTCCTCTTGCGAAGCAGGTTCCCCAAGGAGGGCGACGTGATCAGCACTGAGTTGGATCAAAACTTCAAAATCGATCCGGCACGTGCTCTTTTACTTCTTGAGGTGGAAGGACTCCTCACGTTCAGCCCGCCAGAGGACTCCCCGCTGCGCAGACAACAGCACGCGCGTGAACTTTCTCTCGTCTGGGACACGCGGCGTTTGAGTGAAAATGAATCCGAGTCCGTCTTTTTTATTGCGCGAAAAACGGAGAGGTTCGACTCACACTCCGTTGTGCCGGAACTGCTTGGCAGAGGACATATCGTTGTCGCCGAGGAGCAGCATCTGAACTCTCTCTTTGGTTCTGCTCAGACTCAAACTGCTGAATGGTTTCAGGACATCTGCAACCACCCCAACCTTCTCCTATGCACTTCATCAGAACAAGCCCGCAACCTTTTGGTCAAGGCCGTGTGCGCATTGCAGGTCAGCCAGTGGACCACTCTCGCCATCACCGGAACAAATGGCAAGACAAGCACCACGCAGATCACGAGTCACCTTCTCGAAGAATTGAGCCACTCACCGGTCCTGCGTCTGGGCACCTTGGGGATTCAGGTCGGTCAGCATATTTGGGACAATCCTTTTCCTACAATGCCGGACTTTCCTGGGCTCATGGCAGCATTGCGTTCAGCACAGAATGAGTTTCAATGCACACAATTGGTCATGGAAGCCACGAGCATTGGAATTGCAGAGAACCGACTTGCTGATTGGCCTGTGCAGTGTGCTGCGTTTCTCAACCTCACTCAAGATCATCTCGACTATCATGGCACCATGGAAGCCTATCTTCAGTCGAAACTCGCACTGTTTCGAAATCACCTTCTTCCGAATGGTCACGCTGTCATCAACTGTGATGATCCCCGTTGGGAAGAAGCTCTGACGGCAGCGCAGGGCAAAAACAGATCTTGTGTCGTTTTTGGGGACACAGTCAGCAAAGAAAAATTTTTCAATGTTAAAAAACTCACATTCCTTCGCTCTCGCTTTTTAGAAACGAGCCACAAGAGAACAACAAGGTATGGCATTGCGGGGCAATGGACGCTGTGGACGGATCCTATGACACCCGTGTCGCAGAGCCAATACCAAGTGGCACTGCTCGGAGACGTGCAACACGAGAATCTCGCCGCGGCAGCGGCCTTGATGCTTTCACTTGGCTATCCCCTCGAACAAATTTGCCAGAAGACAAGCAACGTTCGATCCATTCCCGGCCGTCTCGAGTCAGCTGCTCTCAACGCGGATGAAAAACAAGTGTGCGTGTTGGTGGATTATGCACATACGCCCGATGCACTTGAAAAGACCCTTCTCACCTGCCGCGGCTTGGTCCCTGCGGGGGGAAAACTCGTTTGCGTGTTTGGCTGCGGTGGTGACCGCGATCCCGGAAAACGCCCCAAAATGGGAGAGATTGCGGCCCGTCTCGCCGATCATGTGTGGGTCACATCGGACAACCCGAGAACGGAAGACCCGAACAGAATCATCGGAGACATTGTTGCCGGTCTGATGCCCGGCTCGTTGGAAAAATTGAAAGTTCAAAGTGATAGAAAGGCTGCGATCCACGAAGCGATTGCTGCCTCTCGAAGCACGGACATTGTCTTGATTGCAGGAAAGGGACACGAAGATTATCAGATTGTCGGAACAAAGAAATTTCCGTTTTCCGATCTGGAAATCGCTCGAAATGCCCTCAAACTAAAAAATAACATCTGAAAATTGGAAGGGATGTTGAAACATGCTGCTCATGCTCATCCATAAGTTGACGCAATTCGAACCCAAGCTGAACGCACTGACGTACCTTTCGAGTCGCGCCATTCTTGCACTGATGACATCCATTGTCCTCTCTTTGTTTCTCTACCCGCCCCTGATCCGCCGTCTGCGTGCTCTGAAATTAGGTCAGCCCATACGTGAGTTGGGTCCAGCATCGCATCACGAGAAAAAAGGCACTCCGACGATGGGGGGCATCATCATCATCTTCTCGACACTCATCAGCGCGCTCATCTGGATGGACCTCAACAACCATCACCTCTGGACGCTCACCATCGTTACCTTGACTTTCGGAACGGTCGGATTTGTTGACGACTATTTGAAAATTTCAAAGAAAAACCCGAAAGGTCTGGCAAGTCGCTACAAATATCTCGGGCTCTCTATCGGCGCGTGCATCGCTCTGACTTGGCATCTCAGTCAGCCGCACATGCTCGAAGCGCTTTCGACGGCGAGATCGCCCGTATCTACGGTCTACATCCCGTTTCTCAAAGACGCCGCTCTGCATTTGGGGTGGATTTACTTGCCATTCGCCTATCTGGTTCTGGTCGGCTCGAGCAATGCAGTGAATTTAACGGATGGTCTTGACGGTCTCGTGATTGGACCCGTGATCACGTGTTCCATTGCTTTGCTCGTCCTAAGTTACGTCACAGGAAACGTTGTTGTGGCAAAATATCTTTACTATCACACCATTCCGGGCTCGGGTGAAATCACCGTTTTTCTCGCCGCCCTGATTGGCAGCTCGATAGGTTTTCTCTGGTACAACACATGGCCCGCGCAGGTCTTCATGGGTGATTCCGGTGCCCTTCCGCTCGGAGGCATTCTTGGTGCCGTTGCTATGATCACCGGACACGAAATTCTTCTTGTGATCATGGGCGGAGTCTTTGTCGTTGAAGCTCTCTCGGTGATCATTCAGGTCGGCTCATTTAAGATCAGACAGAAGAGAGTTTTCCGCATGGCTCCTATCCACCATCATTTCGAAAAAGGCGGATGGCCGGAGCAAAAAATCACAATTCGAGCATGGATCATCAGTTTTATGCTGGCGCTTCTGAGTATCCTGACTCTCAAACTGAGATGACATTATGAACGTTCAAGGCAAAAAAGTTTGGATCATCGGTGCAGCAAAAAGCGGACTTGCTGCCGCAACACTTTTGAACAAACATGGTGCGAAGCTGTTTGTGAGCGACGCAGGTCCTATTGAACCGGCGACAAAGGATGCCTTGAATGCGCTTGGCATTGCCTTTGAAGAAAATGGCCACTCGCTGGAGCGGTTGCTTGAAGATGCCAAATTGGTGGTTCTCTCACCCAGTGTTCCACTCAGTTGGCCACTTCCGATTGCCATCCGGCGCGCGGGAATTCCACTGGTGAGTGAAATCGAAGTTGGAAGTTGGTTCATTCCGGCCGGCGCCTCCATTGTCGGCATTACCGGAACAAACGGCAAAAGCACAACGACGCACTATTGCGCGCAGCTTTTCGCTCTCGGGCAAAGAAATTCCGTAGCTTGCGGCAACTATGGCAGAGCCTTGTGTAATGCCATTTTGGGACCGGAGAAATTCAATTCGTTCATCATCGAACTGAGCAGCTATCAACTGGAAACAACCTTTTCTCTTCGCCCCCACACAACCGTCTTTCTCAACCTGCAAAATGACCATCAAGCCCGCTACAAAAACATGGATGAATACCTCAAGGCGAAATGGCGTCTGACCTTGATGACGCGGCCGGATGGTCTCGCTGTCGT
>JBEGJP010000224.1:0-3153 GCA_041184525.1 Pseudomonadota bacterium
TCAAACGACTGACAACACTTCCCAAAGCAATACCGACATCGGTCACAATCCCCGTCATGTGCGTGGTGCGGATGATGATCCCCGAAGCCTGCCGCATGATGGCATTCTGCATTCCCATGGCGAAGGTGAGTGTATTGAGGAACCATGCATCAGCCGCACGCGAGATGACGAGAGCTTCGCCTTCGTCAACTCGATGGGACGCAACAGAGGCGACGATGGC
Organism: Pseudomonadota bacterium; assembly: GCA_041184525.1. Taxonomy (GTDB): domain Bacteria; phylum Bdellovibrionota_B; class Oligoflexia; order Silvanigrellales; family Silvanigrellaceae; genus RFOM01. The sequence continues at coordinate 221 of JBEGJP010000224.1, forward strand.
AATCAGCAGGGCCTCGAACAAAAGGGGGAATCCAAAACTCACGCGGGGTGATTCGATGCTGTGTCCGCGTAGAATCAACGTGGTGGTGAAGGCCCCAGCCATGAAGAAGAACAATGCGACAGCGAAGACAGTGGCAATGAGTGTGTGACCTTCCGAGTATTCGACTGCAGCGCGCGTTGCATTGCCGGAAACGTGTGTGACGAAACCTCCGAAAGCAACGAAACCTACCGCGTTCACAACGCCTGCAACACAGGCCAAAAGAGAGCCCAAACCCAAATACTGACCGTAGGAGCGCACAAATGGAGGGGGCATAAAATGATTCGACCTCCGTTCGGTTCAAGGGACGTTGAAAAGCAGGCGTTCCAGCACCTTCCGTTTTTCGGCCGTCAGATGCTGAAGAAGGATACGGTGCTGATATTTGTTGTGCGATTCAGGAAAGCCTGAGACCACCTGCGCAGACAGTGTTTTCAGGTTGGCAACAGTCAGCTGTGCGTCGAGATCCGCTGAATCGGTCAGGAGTTGAAGGCTGAGCATCACCTTACGACAAAAATAATGATCTGTTGTGATGAACACATGTTCTTGGTGAAGACCTGACAGAACTCCTTCAGCGGTGTCATTGACTCTGATTTTCACAGGCTCGTTGGGACGTATCAGTTTGGCTGAAATTTGTTCGTGTTGCTCTTCATATGCTCCGAGGAGGGCCTCTTTGTAGAGATTGACGTTGTCGGCAAAAGGATCGCACTCCCATCCGGCGACGAGTTCGGGGTGATGCTTTGCCGCCATAAATCGCGGATAAAATGCTATCCCTTTCAATTCGCTGATTGCATTTCTTGTTGCCATTGTTCTGTAAGTTCTTTCGCTGATAAAAACGCGGAATGTTTCGCAGGCATCTTCGTAACGTTTGGCCATGTTCACGGTATTGCCGATGATGGTGAAATCGATGCGACGACCTGAACCCATGTTGCCCAGAAATGCTTCACCGGTGGAGATGCCGATTCGCAGTGGTAAAATGGAATTGCTTTGCACTCCTGTATTTTGTGCCTGTGCCGTCATCAGAGCTGCGCGCCGCTGAACTGCAAGAGCACATCGGAGTGCACGTTCGGCGTGATCCTCTTCAAGCTGAGATTGCCCGTTGCTGAAAGTAAAGCCAAAAAAGCAGAGCATTCCGTCTCCAAGAATGCGGTCAATGACTCCTCCATGCGCGTGCACAATGTTTGAGATCTCGTCGATCTGCATGTGAAGAAGACTGAAGGTATCGACCGGTAGGAGATCTTTCGTTCGAATAGAAAAACCCTCTATATCTATGAACATGACAGAGACAATCTGTTCCTTGGGCCGGAGGTAGATCAAATCCGGTTTCGATTTGATTTCTCTCAGAACTTGCCGCGGGACGAGTCCTTCAAGAACGGATTCAATTTTCTCAGTCTCCTTTTCCCTTTTGATGGCCCTTGCTCCCAACTCGGTTGCTCCATTCAGAAGGATAAGAATTGCAAAGGCATGCCAATCGCTCTGAAAGTTGCCATAGACAAATCCCGCCAAACCTATACAGACGGCTGCCAAAAAACTGGCCGCAATGAGCAGGACGGCACGCTCCATTTTGAGCTTGAGCGAAGCCCAGCGGACGAGGAGAGAAATCAGGAGGGCCACGGTGAGAAATGCAGGAAGGCTTTGCAGAACAGGCCGGAGGGGAGTGTTGGTGAGCAATGCATTCAGCATGCTGACATGGAAGAGTCCGCCCTCGATGCGTCCCAAAGGTGAATTTTTGAAGTCGGTTGAACCTGTGTACATAGAGGGAAGGACGAGAACGACGTCACCGGCATTGACCTTTTGTAACACGAAAGATGCACTTCCGTCCCTGAAAATGGACGCGGCTGGCAGGAAGTGTTCATAGGCCGCCTGACGCGGGATGAAATTGACAGGGATTCTGTTGAAACGGTCCAAGTAAAATTCAACTCCGTCGACGTCCAGTGTTTCTCCTGATAACTTGACCTGTTGAGCGAAAGAGAGCGAGAGATGAGGAAGCAGTGCAGAAAATTGTCTGTCCATCCACGCGGGTTGGATTGTCGCCGAAAATTGCTGTCGGATGCCTCCGAGTTTTTTGAAAGCGAGTCGGATTTCTTTGTGGGGACCAATAAACGTCCCCAGTTGACCTTCTTCAAGACGACTCGGATCATCCAAATCCCATTTTGAAAATTGCGATTCGGCGAAAGCGCCGTCGTTTTGCGACGCGATAGAAAATGTTCCTGCCGCGACAACAGGAACATTGAGATTCAGCAGTGTGGAATTGAATTGATGAATTTCAGAATCTGATCCAAGAGCGAAGGTGAACATCTTGTCGAATAGAATGGCTTTCGGCCGACGCGCGGCCACAGCAGAGATGAACTCTGTCCAAGAATGCAATGGAAGGAGTTCCTGAACTCCGAATTCATTTCTTGCTTTGTCACCGTAAACGATCACCTTCAATTGATCTGAAAAATGTTCCTGAGGCTGCAATTTTTGTCTGAGATTGAATTCGAGAGGGGCAATGGCCCGCTCACGAAATTCGTTCCCCAGCGGAGTGTTCAGGAAGAAGGCGAAAAGAAGAACATATCCGACCGAAAGGAAACCACTGAGGGTCTGCCAACCGGATCGAAATAAATTTTCCATGCACCCGTCCCCTGTCTTTCATTTCTTTGGGATAGAGTGCCAGAAATGAGGCGGTTTTCCTATTGAGCAAAGTCAGAAGTGGAGTCACGACGCGAAGGAAGCCCCGGCGCGCGAATGGGCTCCAGCGTTAAAATCAGTCACTGAGCCATCACAAAAGGGCATTCGGATCGACATTATCCACTTCCGAAGCTGCCGGTTCAATGGCATCAGTAGGGGAAGGAGATGCTTCCGCTTTGATGGCTGACGTTTCGGCAGCAGCGCTGCTTGAATTGTTACCTAAGCTGGTC
>JBEGJP010000225.1:0-19483 GCA_041184525.1 Pseudomonadota bacterium
GCAATCTGCGGCGCCATATTGGGGCCGGCCACAACAAAACTCACTTTGCCCATGGTGGCACTGATGCGCCCGTCGAGGTCAATCACAGAAACCATAAATCCATCGAAGATTCCGCGCCCATTGGCGGGCGGACGCCAGAAGATTCTGTTTCCGGGTTGCACCAGATTGTTGGTCGGCGACCAAGGCGAAGCGGAGCCCGAGTTAGAACCGATTCGGAGTGATTGCCCACCCAAAATGGACTCGACTTGGAATTTTATTTTGCCGTATTTATTGGGAGACGAATTCAAGGTTTGCATCGGATCAATGTCTTCCACATCCGAAACAGCCAGTCGTTCAGCGAGAGTATTGAACGTAATCTCGTATTCCTGATTGCGCACCGCATCTACAAACGTATATCCGCTGGCAATGAGAGGGGCCTGATTCACAGGCGTCACGTTCACTTTCACCAGCGACTCATTCAGCGAAGGGTCGATATTGTCATAGGCTTGAATTCTGAACGCATTGATCGCGTTGGCATCCACGCCGCGCGCCTCGGACGCCGGCACCCATGTGATCTTCTCACCAGGCCCCAATTTCAATGGAGGATCAATCAATCCTGCGGTTCCATAGGTTTGGCCGGCCACTTTCAACTGCCCGCTCTCCAGTGCCGTCAGCCTGAGGTAAACGGTTGTGAGGTCAGTGTCGGCAGCGCCTGATTTCTGCAACAAAGTTTCGTAAGAGATGATCAACGGCACATTTTGATAAGTCCCTTCGTCCGGAACCACACTGCTTCCCAACGTGAAACCGGCGTTGATGGTGGGAACTGCGTTTCCACCCACCACCGTGATCCTCACTTCCACAGGCTGTACGCTGTAGTCAGTTCCATCGTAAGCGCGCAGGGTCATCACAGTGAATGTGCCCACTGCATTCAACGGAGGGGTCCAGTTCAGTTGAGAATCGGCGGTGATTCCGTTGCCTGCGGCCGCTCGCAACATGGGCTTCTGAGCCAGCAAAGCCACATCCGCTCCCGTTTGCGATGGGCCCATACGCAGCGTTCCTGAACCCACGCTCTCAATGCGGTATTCAATAAGGTTCGATGCTGTCTCAACATCTGTTACAGGGATTTTGCTCATGATGTCGGAATAGAGAATGACGTAGCCGTTGGACTGATTTTTCTGCGCATTGTTCAAGAACGATGTGGTTCCAAAAACAGGCACATCATTGACCGCGGCAACAGCCACACGCACCGGAAGTGTCACAGGACTGTCCGTGAGACCGTCGTTCACAACCATGCTGAAGGCGTTCAAAATTCCGTTCTGATTGGGTGCAGGCTGCCAACTCCAAGTTTCTCCGGGAGCAAGAAGGTCTCCGGTGACCACGGGAACACCGTTGCGGGTGAGCGTGCCCGTCGCAGACGATACGAATTTGAACTTCAGCAGGTCACCATCCACATCGGCCGGCACTCCAGCTGCAAACAGAGCGTCATAACGGATGAGGTAAGCGTTGTCTTCGATTCCACCGGCGAGCACTTGGACTGTCGGAACACCGCCCACAAGGCTACCCAAAACAGGTGCGTGGTTCACATGAACAACATTGATGGTGACAGGCTCTGCCACGGGGTTCAAACCATCCGCAATGTTTCCATCAAAAGCCTGAACGGCAAAACCCTGAATCGGCCCGTAGGTGTTCTTGGGAGGAGTCCACCGCCATTTGCTTGCATAGCCAGAGCCAAGCACATCACCCTGATTTGCAGCCACTGATGCCCAAGCCCCGGGGCTTACCTCGTACTGCAGCAAACCGGCACTTGTGAACGCACTGTTCCACTTGAAGCGGATCACAGGATTCAAGTCCGGATCGGTCGCTGCGGTTGCTGCTTGCAGCATCGCAGGAGTGATCTCGTAGGGCATGTCTTCGAGAGCCACATCGGTTTCAGTTCCAGCCAATGACGGACGCTTGTTGATCGATGGCGGGCGGTTGATGGCAGCCAGCGCAACAGAAAGGGTCACGCGTCCCAAACGACCAGTTGCAGCATCGTCGACACTGAAATCTTGATTGTCGTATGCGCGCACTTGGAAGGCGGGCAACACACCGCTCAATTGAACGGGCGGATGCCAGAAGATCACCTCACCCGGGCCGACGAGCACAGGGGTCTGGCCCACCAAATCCTGTCCCTTGTAAACCTTCGTTCCATTCAAGCCGGCCGAAACTTCAAAGCGGATGACTTCATTTTCAGGGTCAATGACACCGGTTGCTTCCAACAAGGCCTTGTGTGTGACGGTGTAGGGCATTTCCTGCGTTCCATTGGTCAGAACGGCAGGCGTATTGGTGCTGAAGAAGGGTGCAGCGTTGCTTCCTTGGATATTGAACGTGATCATCGCTGTCACATCACTCATGAGACCCATGTCATCCACGGCACGCACGCGCACACCGGAAAGCGTGCCCAAAGCATTCAGCGGCGGCAGCCAAACGAGTTTTTCACATGGCAAAATAAAATCATTTATTGCCACCGAAACAGAGGTTCCGCTCGCGTTCAGCTTGGTCAGAGTACCGCCGGGAATTTCCACAATCTTGAAGCTCGCCTGAGGAGCTACGGGGCAACCGGTCGCGGCATCACCGGGATGAGACACGTTTTCAATATCGGCATATTCGAGCAACAGTGCCAACGTCTGCTGCGACACCGTCAGCGGCATATTCTTGTGAGCGGCCAGTGTCTTACCGGCCACAATGGTCGGCGGGTGGTTCACTGCCAACACATTCACTTCCATGTCCACAGCATTCACACTCTCGGTCAGAGAGTCGAAAAGCCGCACCGAAAACGCTTTTACAATGCCATTCGTGTTCAATGGTGGTTGCCAGACCAGCGACTCGCCACCCTTCAACCGCACGCTCTGACCCAAGCCAATCGCAACTCCCTCTTTGGTCAGAGTCCCGACAGTCTTCACTCCACTCAAGTCAGCCAAAGGAGCCACCTTGAATTCCAGTTGCGGGCCGTCAACGTCAACATAGTATTTGTTGGCCACGGCAAGTCTGGCTTTGATGGCGTCGTAAGTAAGAACATAAGGAATGTCTTCCTGAGCGCCCGTCAATCGGTACTTCGCAGGACTTTCATTTTCCGGAATGGCAAGAACAGGGGCATCATTCACTTCAGCAAGGGAAATGACGAACGGAATATCCGCACTGCTTTCTTTAGCGCCGAGCAAACTTTCATCTCTCACACGCAAATGAAATGCCGTGTTGTCTCCAAATGCATCACGCGGCGGAATCCACGTGATCGTATTGGCGCTTCGCAAAATTTCCGCACCCACAGCAACCTCTACCCCGTTCACAAGGAGCTTGGAGTCAGGCTGGATGGCCTTCACCACAAATCGATGATTGAAGGTTTTGTTGGGGTCAGGATTGGACAAAACTTCTTCGTCGACGTCGGAAAGATCCGTTGAAAAATACAATTGCTGGAACGACAGGCCCACCGGCGTGTCTTCCACCAGACCGGCACCTGCACTGTCCTTCGTGATCTTTGTCGACTTCGTGAAAACAGGAGCATCGTTGACGGGCTCGATATTGAAACTCACCGGCACAAAGCGGCTTGGATCGACGTTACCGGCGACCTCAGCACTGTCTGCTGCACTGTCCGTTGCAGAAATCTTGAACGCCAAACGCGAGGGCGAGAAGTCGTTCAAATTGGGGGTCCATGTGATCTCATCACCCGCACCGATCAGAACACCCGCGCCTGCGAGCATAGCTGGGGTGATGATCTGAGTTCCCTTCTTCAATTCACCTGAAATCAGCTCCCGAATTCGGAAGAGAATGACGTTCTTTTCAGCATCCGTTGCATCTGACAATGCAAGAAGTTCATCGTATTTCAGAACTCGAGGAGTGTCCTCACGCGTATTTTGAATCAGCTGCACGGTGCTGAACACGGGCGCCGTATTCGGCCTCACCTGAACATCAAAAAAGTAAGTCGCAACCCCCACACTTTTCAGACCGTCTGCATCCAGTGCCCGAATGCGGAGCGCGTCGACTTTTCCAAGTTTGTTGGGAGCGGTCCAAACCCACTTCTCCCCGGGGCCAATCCTCGTGTTGTCGAGGACAACGTTGTCGCCGTTCATTTTCAGAATACCGAAGTCGACCGACTCAATAATCATCGAAGGCTTCGACCTGCGGAATTCCGCAGGCACTGATGAACTTGCTTCCGGATCGAACAATTCAAGGTCGTTCGCCACTTTTTCGTAGGTCAGTTCGATATCCTGATTCTCAATGACAGGCACTGCACCGGCATTGCGTCCATCCGCGCGGAATCTGGGCGGGCTGTTCACAGCAACAACATCAAAGCTGACGCGCACACGATTGGTGGAGGCAAGAGCCCCATCCCACGCTTCAACCTCAAAGACCTGCACAGTACGATTGTAATAAAGAGACGGCGGCTTCCAGAGCCAAACGTCTCCGGGGTTGAAGATGGTTCCCACGGTGAGTGCGCTCGGTTTGCCGTCGAGGTAGAGAGCCTCGCCGTTCACACCGAACACATTCACCAAGCGAAAGCGCACATTGGTGTTGTCGACATCGCTGACGTCCGACTTCTTGAGCAACTCTTCAAACCTGATCTGGTAGAAGCTTCCCTCTTTGGCATCCGTGAAATTGCTCACTCTCGAAATGATCGGGGCATCATTCACGGCAGCAACGGCAAATGAGACCTTGGTTTCGGTCTCACTGTAACTCGTTCCGTCAAATGCGAGCACTTTGAAGGCAAGCACATCAGGCCCCGAGACATTGGGCGGCGGTGTCCAGTAGACAGTGTCACCGAGGTCAACCACCTCTTGCGCCGCAAAGACAGTCCCATCCTCTTTCTTCAAAACGCCCTGCGTGATTTCAGTGATCTTGAACGTCAGCTGATTCAAATCGACGTCGTTCGCCTGAGTGATTTCTTTCAACTTTGAATTTGAAATCGCATAAGTCGTGTCTTCTGTTGCATCGCTGACGACAGCATGAGCCACGACCGTGGGGGCGTCGTTCACCGGCACCACCGACACTGTCAACGGAACGATGCTGGGAGACTCAAACTCCCCATCATATGCCACCACACTGAATGGGCTGAGTGCACCATTGGTTTGCGCCGAGGGCGTCCAAACGACCGTTTCACCCGGAGCAATCAGAGTCCCAATGGAAAGCAGCTGACCCGCTTTGTATGTCCGACCGTTTCCAAGACTGGCGACCTTGAAATACACCTGACCGGTGTCACGGTCTTTCAAATCTGACGCAGCGAGAAGGTCATCATACGAGATCACTGTGGGCGAATCCTCACGGCCACCCGCGAGAGTTCTAATCAAAGAAAGAGAAGGCGCTTCATTGGCACCCTGCACATACACAGTGACGTTCACAGTGCGTTGAGTCAGCGTGTCACCCAAAAGTGCGGTCAATTTGAAAGCACGCTGGCCGTCACGTGCCATCAAAGGCGGTGTCCACTCAATAAATTCACCGGGAACCCACAGCGCACCTTCATAAAGTTTCACATTCGATTTGCGGATTTCACCGCTATAAATTGAGCTGAGCAGAAACCGTGTTCTCGATGCCTCTTCAGCAGAGAAGTTACATTGCAAAAGGACATCATTGAAACTGACAGGTAGAGCGCGGTTGTACACCCCGCCAAACAAAGTGATTTCCCGAGTCGTTGGTGCCTCCTCGAGAACCTTCACTGATCCGCTGGACGGATCGGAGAAAGTCTGTTGAACCGACTGCGCCAGCGTGTCGATCTGCTCCTGAGAAACCACAGTTCCCAAACCGGCAATGATACCCTCGGACAGACCGGCTTTGGCATCAGTCAGCACCTGTGCAGAGAGAGATGTGCCGCTGAGTCCTTCTACGATCTTTGCGGAAATCAATTTGACCGCATTGGTGAGTCTTTCAGCCTCGAGTCCCAGTGAAGGGAGCTGTCCCGAAACCGCATTCGCGACGGTTTTTGAAATCGTATTAACAGTATTCTCGTTACTGGCGCCGGAAGAAAGTCCTGCAGCAATGGCTGCAACAGAATCGACAAGCTGATCTTCTGAAACTTTAAGATTGCCCAGATAGGCAACTGAGTTTGCGGCCACTTCCTTCAGAACGTCCGTCAGGCTCAAACTTGAAATACCGGACGATGCCAAATTGCGCCCCACTTCTGTCATCGAAGCCTGAGCCATGAGTGCTACGGGGACAGAGGCAGAGCGGTCGTTTGCCGATTTGGAAACAATCAGACCACTGTTCACCACCGCCATGGTGTAGTTCTTCTGCTCTTCTGGAGAGAGGCTGGTTTTGATACTTGCAATCGAACGCAGAGCACCGCGGACGGCGGCACGCAGAGCAAGCGCCGCATCCACATCGTTGATTGCCGACTGGTAGGAGCGAGCCGATTCTTCCTCACCCAATTGCAGAGGGCCTTCGGTGGGTTTTGCGTAACGGACTTCAGCGAGAGCCGCACGCGAGATGAGGTCGACATTGGCTTTGGGGGCATTTTGTTTGCGCAGCTGATCTTGAATCACCCAAACGGCATGGTCGCCGATGGAGTCATAATCGAGGTCGGTGAGGGTGGCAGCTGTCTGCGGCACGATGGAAGACACGCGGCTCGCTTCGCATCCGAAGACGAGCACACCCATTCCCATCAGTCCGGCGCTGACCAAGACCCTGATGAATTTCATTCAAATGACCTCTCTGCATTCCTATCCTCGGCCATGATGGGCAAAGAATTGAGAGCAAAAAAGTCTTACTCCGTCGGGCTTCCGACACTGCGTCAAAACCCCATCGAAAGTGATGAAATCTAGACATGTTTCAAATCGCGGACTAGAGTCCCGCGAAAACAAGTCGAAGGATTTTCATAGGATGGATAAACTGAAAAATTTCATCGGAGGTCAATTTACTGACCCACAGTCAAAGCGCTGGCTCCCGGTCGAAAATCCGGCACGGGGTCAAATTTTTGCCCAATGTCCGGACTCTGACGCTGCAGATCTGGACAGTGCGGTTCGAGCCGGTCAACAGGCTCAACCCCTGTGGAATGCCCTGCCTGCAGAACGCAGGTCGGAAATTTTAATGAGAATCGCCGATCTCCTCGAAACCCGATGGGATGAATTTGCGCGAGCTGAATCGCAGGACCAAGGCAAGCCTGTTTCTCTCGCAAGAACGATGGATATCCCGAGAGCAATCAGCAACTTCCGATTTTTCGCAACGCGCCTGCTTCACCTCGAAGACAAAACCTTTCAGGGAAGCCAAGGGACTCTTCATATTGTTCAACGAAATCCGGTGGGTGTCGTTGGCCTCATCACGCCTTGGAACCTCCCCCTCTATCTTCTGACTTGGAAAATCGCCCCAGCCATCGCCTTTGGAAATGCGGTGGTGTGCAAACCCTCCGAACTCACCCCTTTGACCGCCTTTATGCTCTGCGATGTTTTCAATCAAGCCGGTCTGCCTCCGGGTGTAGTCAACATGATCTTCGGCCGCGGACAAGGAGCGGGCCAAGCACTCGTAGAGCACAGAGGTGTGCGTGCTCTGTCGTTCACAGGGGGCACTCAAACCGGTGCTCATTTGGCGACCACAGCAGCTCCTCTGTTTAAAAAACTGAGTCTCGAGCTCGGTGGAAAGAATCCCAACATCATTTTTGCTGATGCGAACCTGACGAGCGCTGTCCAAACCACAGTGCGCTCGAGTTTTTTAAATCAAGGCGAAATCTGCCTCTGCGGTTCCCGCATTTATGTTGAGAAAAAGATTCTCGACGCGTTCCTTTCAGAGTTCGTAAAACAGACACAAGCCTTTGCGGTAGGCGATCCCAGTCATCCCGACACGCAAATGGGAGCACTCATCAGTGCCGAACATCTGAGGAAGGTCGATTCCTATGTTCAGATCGCGCGACGCGATGGCGGACGCATCTTGACCGGAGGTCATCGTGTGACGTTGAAAGGCGATTGTGCCGATGGTCACTTTTATGCCCCTACGATTCTCGTAGATGTCCCGCAATCGAGCCGCGCCGTGCAGGAAGAAATCTTTGGTCCTGTTGTGACTGTTCTTCCGTTTTCTTCAGAAGAAGAGGCCTTGCAGTTGGCAAACGACATTCCCTACGGCCTCGCAGCGTCCGTTTGGACCAACGATCTCGGACGCGCACATCGCATGGCGCGTGGCTTGGACGCAGGCATTGTTTGGATCAACAGCTGGCTGGCCCGCGATCTGCGTGTTCCCTTCGGTGGAACCAAAGCATCCGGTCTGGGGCGCGAGGGCGGTGATTGGTCCTACGATTTTTACACAGAAACCAAAGACGTTTGTATCCGGCTCGAAAACAATTGAACACCTCAAAAGACGGGAGCCCATATGGCTGATTCCAACCAAGCGATTTCAATTTTCTCACAAAAAGCACCCGAAGCTGTGGGCCCCTACCCGCATGCAAAAAAATTCGGAGACCTCATTTTTGTTTCTGGAATTGGCCCACGCGAGCGCGGCAAAAAAGAAATTCCGGGCGTGACACTTGCCGAAGACGGAACGGTGCTGTCCTATGACATCGATATCCAAACCACATCTGTCATTGAAAATATCCGAAGCATTCTTGAAGAGGCCGGCGCTGGTTTGGAAGACATCATAGACGCCCAATGCTTCCTCACCGACATCAAAACCGACTTCAAAAAATTCAACGCTGTCTACGCAAGATACTTCAATGCTGAAACCGGCCCCAGCCGCACCACAATAGGTGTGACCGGACTCCCGACCCCGATTGCGGTAGAAATGAAAGTGATCGCCAAGGCCAGACGCTGAAATCCATTCTCTCAAATTCGAATGACGCTCTTTCAATGTCGGTTTTTGCTTTTTAATTTTCTCAGTTTTGAGTCTTCATTTTAGAATTGAAGCAAAAGAAAAACCCCAGTGCTTGTGACACTGGGGTTTTCTTTACGCTGCATCAACCGTTGGATTAGATTTTTGCTTCGCGGTGGATGATGTGTTTCTTCGAGAACTTGCAGTACTTCTTCAGTTCGATTTTCTTCGTCGTGGTCTTCTTGTTTTTGTCCGTCACGTAGACAGAGCCCGTGGGCTTGCCTTTGTCATCGATACCAACAAGCTTGATGAGCTCGCGCATTGTTCACTCCTTTAAGTCCGCACACGGAGGACGCGGCACGTGCCGCCCCAAAAGCCACCTCCGGAAAGCCAATTCCTGATAATGAGAGAGTCAGCATCCGTCAAGCCTGAAATCCAAGTGATGCCCTAGGAAGTGAGTTTCAGCGGTAGCGTTCGAGAGGCATCCACTGCGTCGGCTGCCCTGAACTCCGTAATGATTGAACTTTTTCCGTTCCATTGGGAAGCAAATTGGACCGATAGAGTCCCACGCAACTCCCCTGCTGCCCCCCCTCGGACCGGCCGCTCGGATGCACCACCCACCGGCACCCTTGCGCGGCATTGGCTCGGCAGGACTCAAGATTCGAACTCCACTGCCGGCACCCCTCGGTAAAACCCAGAGCAGGAGCTGACGCTTCTTTCGCTTCCCCTTGCGCAACCACTTCATCAAAAGGACGTGCCGACGCGCAGGCCTGCTGATGATCGGTCTTGATAACAAAAGTGCGTGTTTCAGAGTGGGTCACGAGACGCAAATAGGGTGGCAGCTTGCCCTCCGGATTGGACTTCAATGCCAGATCGCAGGGAAAAAACAGATCGCGTTCTTCGTTGCTGGGTTGAAACGCTTCACCGCAAGGAACGTCGTTGCACCGGTAAATGACACGCGGACGTGAGGGATCGCGTGCTGCCATTGCCGGAAGAATACGGAAACCGCCATTCCTTCCCGAATGTCCAGCCTCCTGAATTCCGGAATCGCTTTTCGCAGAAAACTCCTTCTGCACACAGCCCCCGAAGACAAGCAGAAGTGCTGTCGCGCAAAAACCAAACAACGTGAAGGCCTGCAGACGTCGCGGAAGAAGCGTTTCAGATGAGCACGTCATTGGGGCGACCTCAGCGCATAGGCAAATGGAGTGAAGTTGTAAGTTCCGTAACCAAAAACATTGCGTTCATGAACGAAGTCCTGATTGTCTATGACCCAGCCGATACCGGACCTCTGGTCCGACCAGCCATAGAACATATAGGTGTGGGCAGGATAACCCGGATAGCGGGCATCATCTTCTGTCAGAACAACATCACCCGGCTGCAATTGTTGCGCATTTGTGATTTTCAACCAACCCAACTTCTCCTGCAAATAGCGAGAGAAAGGCAATGTCACCAGCGACACCGATTCACCATTCATCATTGCTGATTGAGGGACGGGAGTTCCTGACCGACGGAGTGCCGTGCTCATGAATGCCACGCATCCATTTCTCCGACCCGCAGGATAAAAACTCAGCACTTCGGTGAAAACATCGTCATAATTGCTGCGAACACTGTAATACGAATAGAGCTGACGATTTGCTGATCCCGCCTGATTCAGCTTCGGCAAAAATGCGATGCTCCAGCGCATCGTATCGCACGTCGCCCCTCCGCCGGCCTTGCGACAGCGTTCCACATCCGATCGCCGAAACGGACCGAAAACCTCTTGCCCCTCGACACATGCTTTTCTGTCGCTGTCGAACTGTGCTCCCTCCGGACACGTCGCCGAGGAACGCAAACGCGCAGCAAATCCGCGCGACCAGCGGTTCCCCTCACAGGCAGTGTCGCCGCCTCCGTATTTTTTACACAAGGCAATCATTTTTCGAGTGAAAGGTCCCACAGCCTCTCGTTCGGTCACACACAACTTTTCAGTCGCTGAATACCAACTACCCGTGGGGCAAAAAGAATCGTCAGCCCCCGTACCCTTGAGCGTGAGAATCTGAGAGTGCTCGATAGGTCCGGCAGCCGGAGACAGCGCCACATTTCCGCATGCTGAAAAAAACAAGACGGAAAACAGAAGAGTCAAAAACTTACCCATACCGTCCACCTCCCGAAAAAGGAGAAATTAACGAATCAGTTGTTTTTGTTTTTCGGAGACTCCTGAAGGCAATTTACTTGCAATCGGGCACTCTAGAAGGAGCCCGACCGGTGCTTGACACTGCAAAAAAAACATTGAGACTCGTGAACAAGAAGAAAAACATCCGAACCCAGCGAGGTCACTTGAATGTCTGTATTTAAAAAAAGCATCCGTCGTGTTTTTATGGCCAGCCTCGTCTGTCTTCCGTACGCTGCATATTCTGCACCGGAAAAAACAGAGCCAAAGAAAGGCTTTCATGACCTTTCTGCGGAGGATATCTCAGGGAAGATGACTCCCTTCCGATCATTCGCCAACAATGTCCTTTTGATTGTGAACACCGCGTCACAATGCGGCTATACGTCGCAATACAAAGGCCTTGAGGCTTTGTACCAAAAATACAAATCACGCGGCTTGGTCGTGATGGGATTCCCCTCCAACGATTTCGGCGGGCAAGAACCGGGGAGCAATGCAGAAGTGAAGAAATTCTGCGAATTCAAATTCAAGGTAACCTTCCCCATGTTCTCGAAAGCGAATGTCACTTCGGTTCCGCTTTCCCCTGTTTACGAGTTCCTCACACAGCAGAACCCGAACGTGAAAACCAGAAAAACGCCTCAGTGGAATTTTTGGAAATTTCTTGTCGATCGCAAAGGGAATGTTGTGGATGTTTTCCCGAGCAGCATCGAACCGGAGTCGAAAGAACTCACCAAAGCAATAGAATCGGCGCTCACTCAGAAGTGAACTCAATTGTTCGAGAGCATGTTCTCCGGACGCAACAAATCCTCAAGCCGATCACGACTCATCAGTTTGTGTTCAAGCACGAGCTCGAACACACTCTTCCCTGTTTCGAGAGCTTCTTTTGCAATCCGCGTTGAGTTTTCATAGCCGATATGCGGATTGAGTGCCGTCACCAGTCCAATGCTGTTTTCAACATAGCGACGGCACACCTCAGGATTTGCAGTGATCCCAGAAATACACAGTCGGCTCAATGTTTTGATGGCACGCGGGAGCATTTGCATGGATTGGAAAAGATTGAAAACAATCACAGGCTCCATGACGTTCAACTGGAGCTGACCCGCTTCTGCGGCAAGTGTGATGGTCAGATCATTACCAATCACTTGAAACGCAACCTGATTGACAACCTCCGGAATCACGGGGTTGACCTTACCTGGCATAATGCTCGAACCGGGTTGCATCGGCGGCAGGTTGATTTCTCCAAGGCCACAGCGAGGCCCACTGGAAAGCAAACGCAGATCGTTGCAAAGCTTGCTCAACTTTGTCGCCAGACGCTTCAGAATTCCGGAGAAGAGCACAAACGAACCGGTATCAGGAGTGGCCTCGATCAGGTTGGCAGAACTCACAAGCCTCAGTCCCGTGATCGAGTTGAGGTGTTTGAGCGCCTTCGAGCGGTATTCGGGATGCGCCGTAATACCGGTGCCAATGGCGGTTCCGCCCAGATTCACTTCCAGAAAGAGACGTGAGGCATCTTGCAGCCGCATGATATCTTCCTCAAGATTCACGCGAAATGCTTCGAATTCCTGCCCCAACGTCATGGGCACTGCGTCCTGCAGCTGAGTGCGTCCCATTTTCACAACCGAAGAGAACTCCTTGGCTTTCTTGCCCAAAGCACCGCACAATTCGGCCAGTGCTTCGGTCAGAGTCGGCAAGGCATGAAGAATCGCGACTCGCACGGCTGTGGGATAGGCATCATTCGTGGACTGTCCCAGATTCACATGATTGTTCGGATGGATTCTTTTGTAGTCTCCTTTTTCGCTGCCCGACAACTCCAAGGCGCGGTTGGCAATCACCTCATTGGCATTCATGTTCGTGGAGGTTCCGGCGCCGCCTTGGATCACATCCACCACAAACTGCTCGTGCCAATGACCTGCGATGATCTCATCGCACGCCTGACACAACGGTGAGCAGATTTCATCAGGCAGCAATCCGATTTCACGATTGGCAAGAGCCGCTGCCTTCTTCACTTCTGCCAAGGCACGAATCAAGGCAGGAAAAGCCCTCAGGCTGAGTCCTGTGATGTTGAAGTTTTCCTTGGCCCGCAACGTCTGCACGCCAAAGTAGGCCTCGGAAGGCACATCGCGGTCGCCCAACAAATCATGCTCGCGACGCACTTTTCCGGAACTGTAAATGGAAGAGAGAAGCCCGCGATCACCTGCTCCTTGGATACGGGTGAAAATATAGGAAGCCACATTGTGGAGGATTTTTCCTGCCAACTGCGGTTGTTCGGACTGCATTTTCACCAATGATTCACGGCGGAGCATGAGAAAATCGACATCCGTGAGCGCAGTGCAGGTGGCTTGATGCAAGGTCCCCTCTTTCATGAGAGCCGCTTCACCAAGAAATTGTCCTGCACCATAAAGAGTGGATGTTTCATCCCAATCGGCCACACCCGCCTGCGCCTGCAGCTCGACCCGACCGGACAGAATGATTCTCAGACGGTCGCGCACGTTTCCGGGCTGATAAATGGATTCACCGGCTTTGGTGGACGACTTCTGCAGGTAGCCCTTGAGAATTTTGAGCTCTTGCGCCGTCAAATCAGAAAAAATCGGGAGAGTGGACAGAGGCATATCAGACATGGGTGGATCTCCACAGGAGGACCCCCGTTTTTACACAGATTCAGCTGTTTGAACAAGTTTGATGAAGTTCCTGAGCGCACCGTCCAATTCATGAGACACTTCCGTGAACTGGAAGCCGATGCGGTGGAAGTTTTCCTTCAACTGCATTTCTTCCGAGCTCGAGGAGAGTTTCAATCGGGACGCGACTATCAATTGAAAATCGTCATATTTTCCCTGCACCACAGAAGAGGTCGTCTTTTTTGTCCAACGCACCGAAACATTAACAATCATGGGTGCAGTGCTGGGCAGGTAGAGAATCGCATCGAGGCCATCTTCATCCACGCGGAACGCATCGGCAACAGCAGTGTAACGAGTGAAGCAGGCCACCCCTCCCAAACTCACGTCATCGATACGAATCCGAGGCCGAGCGCTGTCGTCTTCACGCATGAATTTGGGAACAAAAGGCGCGTCAAACCGATCGAGATCAACCCTTCTGTCGCAGAACTCAATAAAAGCTGCGCATGAAATAGGAACTCGGAACCGCGCATTGGCTCGCCTTTCAAAGGCCATCAATTTGTCTGGAATGGCAAGAAGAATCTTGCCTGCCGTGCGGCGTCTGATTTCTGATACAAAAACAATCTTCTTTGACAGGAGAATGAATTCGATGCGCACGAGCCGGTACGGAGCCAGCAGTGCGTCACCTGATGTCGAAATGCCCGAGACGACGAGGGTACCCTCATCCGTGATCAAATCTTCAACCACACCACGCACGAGTTTCCCGTCGTTGGCGTACTTGATCAAGACTTGAATTTTGCGCCGATTGACCTCTCGCAGAATCTCGAGAACTTGCTCGGGACGCGAAAACGCAATGGCTTTCTCTTTAGGTGCAGATGGAACCTGCCCCTGTGCAGCATCTCCCACAATCTCAGCCTCCTGCCCCTAATTCTCTCAAGGGGCAAGACGTTCCGCAAGACCAACACCATTGAGGAGAGCTGTCACAATTCCGTGGGCAGGCCTCACGTGTGCACCGCAAAGATACAAACCGTCCTCCCCGCTGGAGGTGCCCGGACGTTTCCAAAGGAAATCCGAAACCGTCGGAGCGAAGCCGTAGCCATTGAGCGTCATGGAATGAAGGTAGCGTCTGTGTGTGAGAGGAGTCCCCAGTTCGCTCCAAACCAATTCGCCGGCCAGAGCGGGCCACACTGTCTCGAGCCGGTGCGTCAAAGTTTTGAGCGTCCGCTCCTTCAGCAAGCGATACTCGCGTCCAAATCCTCCGCGACTTTCCGGCTTGCGGTAGGCATCGACATCGTCTCCTCCCCACAACCTTGCGTCCGGCGGGCAGAGAAACATGGCTTGAAAAACACCGCGAGCGCCGAGTTTGTTGTCCGGCTTGAGAGCATGGGGATCGCGCAAAGAACCTGTAGAAATATAAACCGGCGCATGTGCCGCCAAAAGGTCAGGACTCTCCCTGCGGTAGCACTGCTCTGAATCGAGACTTCCCATGAGCCAATAATTTCGGTTCTGCAGGCCATAGTCAGGCAATTCTTTGCGGGTCGCAAAATAACCCACCACCAGAGCCGCAGGAGCTTCTGCGCCTTTCAGCCTCTCTCTCAAAAGCGCCGGCAATGCGACGTTCTTGTTTGCCGTTTCAAGCAATCGCGGATCGGGAGTCCAGACAATATTTTTCGCAAAAAACACCTCTCCCAGATCTGTCTCTATGCGAAAGCGAGCTCCTCCGGAACTGTCCTGAGGCGCGTGAATCTTTGCAAATGTGGCACTTCGGCCAGTGAGATACTGAACATCTTTGTGTTCGAGAGCATCAATCATCGCTTGCCCGCCGCCGGCAACAAAACAAGCATTTTCAAAATAATAACGCTGCACAAGCATATGAAGAACAGCGCTCACACGCGAAGGAGGGACTCCGATGAGAAGGTGATGCACGGCAAGAATCTCACGCAATTTGCCATGAAGACCGAGTTCATCAAAAAATGCGCCCAACGTCTGAAAGGCCAATTTACCCAAGCGCAACTTCTGATGAGAACGCAAAAACGCCTGCAGCATGCCTTTGTGTGAAACGGGAAAATCGACCCCTTTCATGAGCTGCCATATCATTTCCATGGCACTGAAATAAGAATCAATGGCTCTCTTGTTTTCGGGGAAATTGCCCTTGAGTTCCTCTGCAAACCGTTCGACCGGTGTGCTGTAGGAGATCGCATCTCGAATGCCCTGTGCCCCATCCTCAAACACAAGTGTCTCAAAATGATCGTCAAGCCGGACTTCGTCGAATTGAACGTTCAAACGTCGCAAAGCATCCGAGAAGTGGCTTCCTTGACCGGTGTCCGCAATGTAATGCAGACCCACCTCAAAAAAGGTTCCTGCGCGCTCAAAGGGAAGCAAATGCCCTCCCAACGCTTTGTTCTTCTCAATCACAGCAACTTTTTGCCCCAACAATGCGAGCCGACGGGCGCATGAGAGTCCTGCAAGACCACTTCCGAAAATGACAGCATCAAAGACTTGATGGAGGGGGCTCATGGTGTGCATGGTCAAGACCGCCTTTCTGTCCTATGGTTGGAGGCAAATTGAAAGGCAAAGACGGTTTGTTGTCAAAGCAGGTCAAAGTTTCCAAACACGTGCTGGCTGTCTGGCATCAGGCAACTGGCCATGAGGTGTCATCTTCAAGAACTGCATTTTCTGTGCTTCTGGCAGTTGTCTTGCATCTTTCCATTCTCAGCCTCACATCACGCTTGAAAAACATGTCGACGGAATCTGCCCCTCAGCCGCAGAGCGTGCGCGTCAGTTTGGCTCACGCTCCTCAGCGCGCGGCTGCATCAGAACTGCAGAAGCCGGCTGCGCCCGCAAAAACCGCACAAAAATCTCAGCGAAGAACCGACGTTCTCACGGCACCGCAAATGGATTCCGAGTCACCACAGGACGAATCCGTACCGACTGTCCCCTTCATTCCTCCTCCAACAAGCTCGCCTCAAAGCAAGCCTGCTCCTTCAAGTTTGCTCGAAGAACGGCACAGCCCGCTGCTCCCTTCGGGTGTGAACGACTTCGTCGAGCGCCAGAGAAAACTAGGTGATGTCATGGGAGCTGGGGCGATTGCGGGGGATCTCGAAATACCCGACGTTGTCACCGAGGACGATCCGGACCGTCCTGTCCGAAAAACCGAATTCACTTTTGCCGGCTACTTCGATTCTCTGAGTCGGCGGTTTGTGGAGGCTTGGGGCGGAGTCAGGACCCTGCCCGCTCATTCACAATTTGAAGGAAAATTAGGCGAATTCATTGAATACGATGTCGTGATCAATCGGGATGGCAGTCTGCGCAAGATCATCAATATCACGGCACGTCGTGAGCCCTATAGGGACTTCTCTGCGGTGGATGACCTCGTCATGGGGGTCTTCAAATCTCTTTTTCCCTTCCAACCCGTTCCTGACCGCATCCGAAACGACCCCCTTGTGATCAGAAAGCGCATTCAGTTCGTGGGTTTCAAGTATACGCTATATTGAGTGCGGTGAAGATTGTACTTTCACCACGGATTTGTGCTAGAACATCTGGGCTTTAAACATTTCTCAAAAAAACACACCATTGCCTTCGGAGGGGTGGATGTTCGATTGGTTTCTGCGTCTGTTGTCTCATGACCTCGCGATTGACCTCGGGACGGCCAACACACTGGTTTATGTGAAGGGGAAAGGGATCGTTGCAAACGAACCCTCAGTTGTGGCTGTGCAACGTGACAGTCGTGGCATGAGGACAGTGAAGGCTGTCGGGAGAGCCGCGAAAGAGATGCTCGGGCGAACCCCCGGCACCATCGAAGCTGTTCGTCCCATGAAAGACGGCGTGATTGCCGACTTCGAACTGACAGAGAAAATGCTGAGTTATTTCATCGGCGTTGCTCACAACCACCGTTCACTCGTGCGCCCTCGCGCGGTCATCTGCATTCCTTATGGAATTACGGAAGTCGAGAAACGTGCGGTTCGGGAATCGGCTGAAAGCGCGGGTTGCGCATCGGTGTTCCTCATTGAGGAGCCCATGGCTGCAGCTATCGGCGCCGACTTGCCCATCCACGAAGCCAGCGGCAACATGATTGTCGACATCGGCGGCGGCACAACGGAAGTGGCTGTCATTTCGCTGCTCGGTATTGTCTACTCCAAGTCAGTCCGCGTGGGCGGCGACAAAATGGACGAAGCCATCGTCAACTACCTGAAACGCCGCTTCAACGTTCTCATCGGTGAGCGCACCGCAGAACAAATCAAAATCGCGATCGGCTCTGCCTATCCAGAAGAAGAAATCCGCACCATGCAGGTCAAGGGACGCGACCTTGTCGCCGGTATTCCAAAGACCATCGAAGTCACGAGCGAAGAAATCCGCGAGGCTATGCAGGAACCCATCAATGCGATTGTGGAAGCCGTTCGTCTCGCTCTCGAGAAAACACCTCCTGAGCTCGCAGCCGACATCGTCGACAAAGGCATTGTTCTGGTCGGCGGTGGTGCACTCATCCGCAACTTGGACATCCTTCTCCGCGAGGAAACAGGACTTCCTATCCTCGTCGCGGAAAATCCTCTGACCGCCGTAGTGATGGGCTCGGGCCGCGTTCTCGACAACCCCGACCTTCTGCGCGAAGTGACCTTCTGATCACTCCGCCCGCGCAAGGTGCGTTGCTTCGGCGCAATCAGAATCATGCATAAAAAAAAGCCCACCCCAAAAGGTGGGCTTCTTCATTTCAATTTTGGCTTGACACAGAACTCAACAAAACGCTGAAAATCCCACCGTGAAAGCTCTCCCTGCAGAAGTTCTTCCGCTTTCAATTGAGGATCAAAACAAACCAGCCTTGAACTGGGCAACGGTGCTGAAGTTCCGGGATAACTGTAACTGAGAGTCACATAAGCCTGCCCTGTCCACTCGCTTCGTCCCAGCTTCAATTTCAATGCACCCCAGTCATGCCCCTGCGCGTTCACCTGAAAAGTGTCCAGACATTCATCCTGTGCGCAGGCCGCAAAACCGTCTGCCTTCATTTTCTGATTTTGTTCAAAACACTGCCGACGAATGGCGTCCACAGCGTCATTGAGGCTTTTGGCGAGAGTGTCGTTCAGGGCCACGCACGACATCGGAACACCCACAGGCCATCCGATCGAGGAGAGTCCGTCCAAATCCGAGGCGGAACCCTCCCCGTAGGCGTAGGGAGCCGCTCCGGCGCAAGCTGCAATGAACAACACCTGAATGGAGGAAGTCTTGGCCACGTCGCGAGGTCTCAAATTCATTGTTGAGGCACGCATGGCCCCGTCTTTGGTGCCAATGAAGCTTTCATAATCTCATTGAGCACCGTTGTCTGAACCGAGGAGTTCAGCGGATTCACACACGAGAGGGTGTCAGGAGTGCGTGCCAACGGCAGGTTGAACTCCAACGTGATGTAAATTCTGCTGCCGAATACTGATCCGCTGCCAGTCGAACCGCCGGAGCCGCCGCTACTTCCCCCATATCCGCCAAACATACTGCTCATGCTGCTTCCATTGGAGACGACGAACTTCATCGTTGGCACCGACTTCGCACCGGGAGAATATTCCTGCTGGCACAAACCCGTCGGGCACCGCAGATACCCTGCTTTTTGACTTTCAATATTCTGCATTTCACAAAAAGCACTCAGCTTCTTCGCCGCGTCGAGCACCTCGTCGAGACTCTGAGCTGCGGAATTTCCGGCACAGTACAACGGAACATCGAACGTCATGCCGTAATTGCGATTGGGTTCTGATTGGAGCTGCGCGCCGCCTTCTGAAGTTCCGCACCCTGTCAGAGACAACGTCCCAATGGCCACGAGCGGGACTGCAGAAAACACGACCATCCCTCGTAAGGACAACGGACAATGGCTTCGAGACACACTTCTCATCGACGCTCTCCCCATGGAATCGGAAGGTTGCTTGAATCAGGACCACCGCGCGCCATCCAAAAACCGGAATTCACACGACAGCCCAGAGCAACCCACCGCAGAGCTTTACGAAAATATCAAAAG
>JBEGJP010000226.1:0-9181 GCA_041184525.1 Pseudomonadota bacterium
GACTCAAGATCGGCAAGAGCATTTCCATCAAGAACACGCTCCTGCGCCAAGCTCCGCAACAGATCAGACTGACGTACCTGCGGCATCTCTTTGAAAAGCACTCCGGCGCGTTTGGCATCCAAAGAACCCAAAACTGCTGAAACCACAGTGTCGAGCTCATTGCGAAGGTGATCGATCAGAATCCAATCGGGGATGTCATCACAGATTTCAGCCACCCGCGAAGTGCGCGGCAGCGTCTGACCGGCGAAAGACTCTTTCGGTGCATCCAGAGATTGGGTGGACTTGACTCCGACTCTTTCACACAGCCCGACAAAGTCGCGACAGATTTCTTCCAGCTCGGTTTCGTCGACTGGAGCTTTATTTCCCAAGAGTGACCGCAGGACTTTCGTCTGTTCTGCCGGCTTGAGTCCCACAAAGAGCTGGCTCGCAAGTTCATGCCCCACCAACTGCAAGATGATTCCCGCTTTGTCTGCCGTCGCCCGCTTCATGCTTCTCTCCATGACGAATTGCAGCCGAGTGAGGAACCCAGAGCCCCACTGCCCGCGAAGGCAGTTGCGGCGGACGGAGATCCCCTCTGTCATCTGTTTCGGCAAAGGCGAGAAAAACGTGAATTCACAGGAAGGAAAAAGGGTCGACGTCAGCCTTCACAACATGCTGAAACTCTTTCCGAAGAAGAACATCCTGAGGGACAAGGCGGGCCGGATGAATTTCGCGCTTGGCTGAGATCACAAGCTGTACCCGATGCTGTCCTTTGAGCTTGGCAAGAACGGCAGGCATGGGCCCCGTCAAGCGAACCTCTTGAGGACTGAAACCTGCGCTCAACCAATGTGTCGTGAGCTCCTTTTGCAGGAGCGAGCCCAAGTGCATGAGATGAGCTTCGCTGGCATGCTGCATTTCGATGAGAATTTGTCTGCAGACAGGAGGATGCCACCCGAGCTGACGCATTTTAAATTCTTCCGAGAGAAAACGATGCACATCACCCTGCAGCGCAAGATTCACAACCGGATGGCTCGCTCCCAAAGACTGCACAGCAATCACACCCGGCAAATTGCCACGGCCCGATCGGCCGGCAGCCTGACACAACAACTGAAATGTTCGCTCGGAAGCGCGGTAGTCCGGAACAAAAAGACCATCTTCCACGTTCAGCACAACAACCAAAGTCACACGCGGAAAATCGTGACCTTTGGAGAGCATTTGAGTTCCCACAAGGCATTGCGTTTCGCCGGAACGGAACTTGGAGATGATCTCGGAGAGACGCGAGTGGCTCGTGAGCACGTCGCGGTCGAGTCGATCGACAACCAACCCCGGCACCCGTTCAGAGAGTTCCATTTCCATATTTTGCGTTCCGAGACCCATTTGCACGAGTTTGCTCGAGCCGCAGGACGTGCAGTGTTGGAGCAACGGACGGGAAAATCCGCAATAGTGGCAAAGCTCCTTGGTGCCTCGCGCGTGAAGAGTTGTGCTGACAGCGCAATGGGGGCACTGGAGCGCCGAACCGCAATCACCGCACAATGCGAACTGCGCATAGCCGCGACGGTTGAGAATCACCATGCTCTGCTCGCCCTTTTTTTGGACGTCCCTCAGCAAGTCGACCACACCCGGTGCCATGACGTGACCTTGAAATGAAAATTGCGAGGAACGCACGACACCCCGCGAAAGTCCACCGGTCGAAAGAAGTTTGGGCCGGAATTGGAAAGTTTCGACCCGATTGGATTGCTGGTGGTGTTTGAGCCGCAAATGCACACGATGGTATTTGCCGCGCTCACAATTGATGTGCGATTCGAGCGAGGGTGTTGCACTTCCCAACACACAACGTGCGCCCTCGATTTGCGCCCGCTTCACAGCGACGTCACGGGCATGGTAACAAGGAAATTCATCACATTTGTAGCTTTGTTCGTGCTCTTCATCGACAACAATCAGGCGCACATCGGCCAGCGGCGCAAAAACGGCGGAGCGCACACCCAGCACCACTTTGGCAGAACCTTCCGCCACGCGGTACCATTCGCGTTCGTATTCGACGGCTGTCAGACCCGAGTGAAGAACCGCGAGCTCGTGAGGAAAGTGAATGCGAAAGCGGTCGCACATTTGTGGTGTCAGAGCGATTTCGGGAAGAAGCACGAGTGCACGCCCGCCTTCGGAGAGGCATTTGCTGACGAGGTGCAAATAAACCTCAGTTTTGCCGCTGCCGGTGACGCCTTGCAAGAGCGCCACATGTCCGGACTGCAAGTTTTCAATACTTTCGAACGCAGCCTGCTGTTCCGGATTGAGCACTTTCAAAGGCTCAGCCGCGCGGCTGACAACCTCCTTTTTGCGGAGACTCTTCCCCAAGCGCTCCATGCGTTTGAGCCTTTTCGCATGTGCTGCTGCGTTCCACACGAACCCCGGTGCCGCCAAATGGATGCAGCGGCCCAAGGGAGCGAGATAATAGTGCCCCAACCAACGGAGGAGTTCGATCAGAGGGAGTTTCAATGGCGGGCACTGGGGAATAAGGGCATGCACAGGTCGGCAGACAAAAGAGGGAGGCTCGCAAAAGTTCAAAAAGACTCCCACGGCTTTGCGCCCCTGCAGCGGAAGTTCACACAGCGTGCCTGACGCCATGTGCGCCGCCAATTCCTCGGGAATCAGGTACGTCAGCTCATGAGCCGTTGCATTTGCTACAGCAAAGAGTCCGAATTTTTCCGTTGCCGACGTCATTTTGAACCTTCCCTCGAGCGACTGGTCTCGCGACCCGAGTGCGGCTAGGCTAACAAAGGGAGTGGGACAGGGACAAGAGCGCCTCGGCCCTTGAATGCGAAGAGGACAAATCCGTGCAGGTTTCAGGCGAAACAAAGAAATACGCATTTTTCGACGTCGACGGAACAGTCATTGCGCGCGATTCTTTCCGCATCCTGATGCGCGAAATGCTCTTCAAGGGGCATCTCTGGCGGATGCTGCTCGCCGGAATTCTGTGCTGCTCATTGGTTCTGCTCAGATTGGTCTCACCTGTCGGCAAAACACAGTTCAAAAGTGCTTTGTTGTGGTGCGCTACGGTGGGACTGGGACGGAAGGGTGCTCTCAAGACGATCAAAAAAATCATCCGCGAACGCGTTTCGCCTCTCTGGTTTATGGAAATGGACGAAGAGCTCACCAAATTAAGATCAACCGGACATGAGATTTGCTATGTGAGTGCCTCGGGTGAGCCTTGGTTGCGTTTTTTGTTGAACACGCGTGATGCGGGACCGAAACTCATTGTGGGCTCCAAGTTGATGTCATTCTGGGGTGGCCTCACGCTCCGCGGATCCAACTGTCTGGGCCACGAGAAAATCATCCGTTTGAGAAAAGTGCTGCCACACAATGCACTTTGGGCGGTGGCTTACTCGGATCACCGCGCCGACCTCCCCCTGCTGCTTGCATCGCGCCAGCGGCTTGTTGTGAATCCGACGCAAAAGAACAGAGCCGCCATCAGACACGTTTTAGGCCAAGAGGGCTTTGTTGAATTGCAGTGGACACCGAGTCATTCTGTAAAACACCAGAATCACTAGCTAGCTCATATTTTCTTTTGGTTTGCTTAAATATCCGAAAAATTGCGCCGATACCTCGACGAATCTGAGTGATGGCGGACTTTCAGGCGCCTGAGGAGTGACAGATGGTGGACAAGAAAAGATGGGCAGTGGCTGCCATCGCGTTGGCTTCCGCTGTGCTTGGGAGCATCGGGACTCAGCTGTATTACGAAAGCAGTGAGACTCCCCATCCTTCAACTCGTTTGAACAGTAAGACAGACCGAAGCAAACCACCCCAACCTCTTTGGAACATCAAATCCACAACGGAAGAGACGGAGGTTTCGGAACAACAGCCTCCCGCAGAACCGGCAGCGCCGCCTCCACCCGAGGTCAGCTTGGAAAACCCGCCTCAGGTGAAACCCATGCGCGATGAAGTGGCGCGCGACCTGCACACGACTCCACAGATGCTGCTGCGATTTGCCGAGAAACTCGCTTCAGACATGCAGGGCGCTTTTGAAAATCAAGAGCAGCGCTACAAAGTGTCTCGTCAGCTGATTGCCTGCGCACGCGCTCAAACGAATGAACCCGCGGTTTCTGCGCGCGCCCTCTGCTTGGCCAACTTCAAGCGCTTGAAAAGCAAATTCCCCGAGGAACTGGGCCCTTCATTTTATTCGCTGCTGGCGGAACTGCCAGAGGACATTTTGATTGTGGCAGGTGCTGACAAAGCATCCGAGGAGAAGTGACATGACCTTCAGGTTGGAAGCTTCCTTCCGCGCAAACCAAATCCGCGGAATGTTGATTGCATCAGTGTTCTTCTTCGTCGGATGCAAACGAATTGTGGACACTGTCGTCAAACCTCAGCTTCCGCCGCCTCGCACAGGCACGGCAGAGCCGTTGGCGCCCAACCTGAACATCAGCTTGGATGCATCACTCACAACGAAAGAGCGAGATTTTCTCAGAGAAGATTTCAATTATGCTCAGAGTCTGAAATTCAAAGAAGTGCCGGAAAGTTATTTTGTTCGCGCTTTCGGTTCGGAAGATGGCACTGGTCTCCTCAAATACCTCGATGACCGAATTGGTCATATCATCGGGCCGGACACCACTGTGGAGTCACGTTTCAATTACACCTCAGCGAGCGGCTCGGAAAACAGCAAAGCAGTTACGATTGCCACCAATATCGGAACCGCAGTCTGGCTGGAGACCTTCGCGCAACGGCGCGGTATTTCATTCTTCACCAACAACACGGCACTCGACGTCAGTGACCCGCGCATCGGGATTATTAAATTAGGCAAAGCGTACACTGTTTTCGATGAAGCTTCGGGGCGAGCACTGAACACTGTGGCGCGCACGAGCATTCTTGTCCACGAAGCACGGCACAGCGACTGCACGGGTGGCTTGAATGATCGGGACATGGTGAGTTTGACCGCAGGGCAATTGCCTGAAAACCGCTCCTGCGGCCATCTGCACACCATCTGTGCCTCAGGTGATTATGAAGGATTGCCCGCGTGTGATGGGAAACCTTGGGGTGCGTACGCCATGGGTTGGCTGTTTGCCAATGAAATTGTCGAAAAATGCGAAACGTGCTCGGAATCGATGCGACAAATGGCGATGGCCGTGGCTATTGACTCACTCACGCGCTTGCCGCCTGAAATGGCTAAAGCCATGCGAAACAAAACTTTTCCTCCACCCGACATGAGCAGCACACCGCCCGCGCGTTGAATAGCGTGCCTGAGGAAAAAGAAGCGAGAATTCTGCTCCCTCAAGCAAAATCAACCGGCGGTTCACCTTCAGTGGTAGCCTCTGCTTCAGGAAGCGCGTCTTCACTTTCAAATTCGTCCGTTTCCTCAGTCAACATTCGATTGCGCGCATCGAGTGGATCGCGCAGCACAACCGGAATCAGAGCACGTGCCTCACGAGCCATGTCGGCATCGTAATCTTCCAAACGGGCGATGCTCTGCAGGAACGTCGCGAAACGGAAGAGCACCATCATGCAGTCACCGGCAGAGAAATGTTTTGTCGAATGCTCGGCCACGAGATCTTCCCAGCTCATGAGCTGATCGATCCAAGCTGAGACAATGGAAGCTGCACCCATGTTGAATTCACGGAACACCTTCGCACCGTTGCTTTCATCGCGACGGAATCCGACCTCATCGTAAAGCTCGGGGAACAGCTCCTCGGGGTAATGCAACTCGATTTCCTTCTGAAGATTGAGTTCTCTCAAGAAGGGCAAGTCGGCATGAGAGTCGGGAATTTCCTTGAAGTGAGCGGCACAGAAACTCGCCATCATCTGCAAATAGTGCCGCATGTTGCTGTGATTGATTTCACCTTCGGCCAATTTGCGCGCAATGATCATTCCACCTGCCTGTGGAAAATGTCTTGCCAGCTGTCCCATGAGCGTGGGGAGTTGCCCCTCCAAAGCCCCGACGGTGACCAGATGGGAAATGATCTTCTGCAGCATACTTTGACCGGACTGGCTCATGATGTTGTGGCAAGGAATGCGCGCAGGACAACGGTTGCAGGGCACATTGCTGCGCTGGTGGCCTTTATGAAACTTTTTGAAAGTGCCCGGAATGTCTTCGCAGGCGAGAATTTCAATTTTGAAATCCTTATACAGAGTCGCCGAAATGAGATCGTGATCGACCACCATCACTTGTTGCGGATCGCGCCCGCGCATGAAGAAAGACTTGCGATAGAAATGAGACAAATAAGCAAGGCTTTCCTTCTGACCCAAGATGCCCAAAACTGTCGTGGGGTCGAATTTGAGTGAAGAGCGGCAGGGTTCGCGTCCGGAAGGTTTCTGTTCAGCGAAACGGCCCAGATTCATCCAAAGAGAAAAGCCGTGCGTGTCTTTTCCGCGGCGACCCGCACGTCCGAGCATTTGCATGACTTCGCTGGCACCATATCGGGTTTCACCGCCTTCACTGGGTCGAGAAAGATCGGAAATCAGTGCACTGCGCACTGCAAAGTTCACTCCCAAAGAAATGCCCATGGTGCCTGAGCAGACGCGCAACAAACCTTCCTTCAGCAAACTTTCAATCGCAACGCGTCCCGGAGGAATGAGTCCGCTGTGGTGGAAGGCAATCCCGTGGCGGCGGATCATGCGCTGCAAATCGAGCGGAACATAATCCCAGCCCGGCAAGGTGGCGAGCCGATCGTGCAGCGGTTTGAGTGCTGACTCATCCGCCGGCGCAGGCAAACCTTTAGCAAGCGTATGCGCAATGGCTTCGACATCGGCACGCCGGCCTGCGTAAACCACCACAGGTCCCAAGGACAATTCCAGAGCGACGCGCACCGGATCGAGAAGCTCGTCGAATCGTGCTTTGTCGCGACGTCGTCTGTTGGCACGATCGGCGCGCAGAGTTTTGCGCACCAGCGCGATCTCTTCGGGACGCATGGCGAGATCAGGCCCGTAGATCCAACCGTAGCTTGTGTAGATGACGTCTGCGAGCGGAACAGGGCGCTTCGCCACGCGCACCAGCTTGGAAGGACGACCAAAGAGGTTTTCCAGCCATTGGGCAAACTCATCCGCATTGGGAACAGATGCAGAGAGAAGAATGACCTGACTCTCTTTCGGAGTCAGAATGAGCGACTCTTCCCAAGCACTGCCGCGGCTTTCATCCTGCAGATAATGGTATTCGTCGTAAACCACCACGCGGCGGCGCATGTCGGGCTCCACACCGAGGAGACTGTTGCGGTAGGTTTCCAATGTCGCCAGTATGATGGGTGCGCGCAGATTCTCCTTGAAGTCGCCGGTGTTGATCCCGACTCGTTCTTTTCCATATTTTTCGCAGAATTCGCGGTATTTGTCGTTGCTCAAACTTTTCACGGGGCTCGTGTAGATGAGCCGCAGCCCCTCGGGCAAACGCGCATCGAGCAGAGCTTCAATGACACGGGTTTTGCCCGCCGACGTGGGTGCATCAACAACGACGTTCTGTCCGCCGAGCAAAGCGTCGAGCGCTTCCGCTTGCCACGGATCCAAAAGTAATCCGGAATCGGTGGTCCGTGTGGGCGTCGAAGGAACGAGGTCGGAGATTTTCGCCGTCGGAGGCGGAGTGGAGCCAGCAGGTGAAGCACCTGAGGTAGTTGCGTTGGGAACCTGTGCCTGTCGCGTGCGTGCCAGAGCAAAGCCGCGATCGGGTTTGGCAGCGCCTGAGGCTGAAGTGGAGGCCGCGGACGAAACTTCAACGGAGGGAGGTGGCTGAACAGTGGCCTTCTTCTCCACCCGATAAGAGCGGCTGGGCTCAAGAGAAACGCTCGGTGCAGAGGGATTGAGAGGAAATGAAATCGGCCGCGGCTGAGGACGGCTGATGGTGGGGCCTGCGGCAGCCGCTGCAGGTTCACTCCAGTCGGAGGTTCTCAATCGTTCCTTGAAACGCTCGGCGAGCGCAGCCCACCCTTTTGCGTCGAGACGGTTGCTGAGCAGTTTTTCAAAGGAGTCGCGGATGGCCTCCGGACTCGGTGCCGGCGGAAAACCGTGCCCGCCACCGAAGCGTCCGCGTGAGAACCCGTTTCGCCCCCCACCCTCAAAGCGGCGCTCACGGCCGCCGTCTTTGCGGCCGCCGTGACGTTGAGACTTCTCGCCTTGACGCGGACGGTCGTCGCGTTCCCCGCGGCCATGGCCACTTTCATCGCTTCTCAGACTCTTGCTTTTTGCCTTCGAGCGCGATGCATTGCGGTGGTTCTTCGAGTGTCTGCGTGCCACTGTGTGCTCCCCTGCTGAAATGCTCAGGGGCACATTTCAGCATCCTTGGCGATCAATGACAAGTGCGACGGCCTCGCCCCCTCCAATACAGAGGGTCGCCAGACCGCGCTGCAGGTTGCGGGCACGCAGGGCGTGCACCAATGTGGTGAGAATGCGTGCCCCGCTGGCACCAATCGGATGGCCGATAGCAACAGCTCCGCCGTTCACATTGACCTTGTCATGCGGAATGTTGAGTTTCCTCATGGCAGCCAAAGTGACCAAAGAAAAGGCTTCGTTGATTTCGAAAAGATCAATATCGCCCACGCTCACGTTGGCCTTGGCCGCAGCTTTTTCGATAGCTGCGACGGGCGCCGTGGTGAACCACTTGGGATCTTGCGCATGAGTGGCATAGCTCACGATGCGTGCCAACGGTTTGAGGTTGTACTTTTTCACCGCGGCCTCAGAAGCAAGAACGAGTGCGGCGGCACCGTCGTTGATTTTGGAAGCGTTGGCTGCGGTGATGGTGCCTTCTTTATCGAATGCAGCACGCAGCGAGGGCATCTTGCTGAGGTCAGATGCATTGGGCTCTTCGTCGGTGTCGATCCACTGAGTTCCTTTTCCGGCTGGAACTTCGACAGGAACAATCTCTTCTTTGAAGGCACCGGTTTCCATGGCCTTGCGGGCACGTGCATAGCTCTCTGCTGCGAAGGCATCTTGGTCGGCCCGTGAAATACTGAACTCACGTGCACACCCTTCGGCGCAATTGCCCATGTGCATGTTGTTGTAGGGATCCCAAAGACCGTCACAGATCATCGAGTCGTGCACTTCTTTGTGTCCCATGCGGAACCCGTCGCGCGCCGAAGGCAACAGATAGGGTGCATTGCTCATGCTCTCCTGACCACCCGCAATGGCAATCTCGATGTCGTCCAAGCGCAAGGCCTGTGTGGCCAGCATCACACTTTTGAGGCCGCTTCCGCACACTTTACCCACAGTGAGTGCCTGAACGCTTTCGGGCAAACCT
>JBEGJP010000227.1:0-4468 GCA_041184525.1 Pseudomonadota bacterium
GGGCTGTGTCGCAACACGGCGGTTGCCCTTGGGGCATTGCCTGAAGAGCAGAGGTCGCTCCTCGATGAATGGCTTGAACGGATTCAAAACGATCTGTTCAATTTGGGCGGCGATCTTGCCACACCCCTCGCGTCACGCTGGGAATCTATGGTGGTCGTCGGTGAGATTGAAATCCATCATCTCGAGACGATGATTGATCATATGCAGAAAGTTCTGCCTCCCCTCAGGGAATTTGTGTTGCCGGGCGGAACCAAATTGAATGCGGAATTGCATGTGGCAAGAACCGTCTGTCGCAGAGCCGAGAGGTGCGCAGTCGAGCTTCAAGATCAGGCCGAAATCAACCCCCAAGCAGTGCCCTTTTTGAACCGACTTTCAGATTTCTTTTTTGTTGCGTCGCGCTGGGTCGTATTTGCTCAGAATGCATCCGAAACAACTTGGAAGAAAACGGGCGGTTTGAAAACACTCACACCAATTCCGTCCATTTGACTTGATAGTGAATTGAACCGTAGCGGACGGCACCCGTTTGTCCCACGCTGACCGAGCCGACACCCACGGGTGTGCCGGTGAATAGCAAATCTCCAGCACACACTGGAAAAAACTGACTCACGTAGCTGAGACATTCTGCGGGGTCATGGCTCATGTGTTTCCCCTGAGCGCGTTGCTTCAACACGCCATCCAGAGTGAATGAAAATTCTTCATCCATGGCTTGCGTCATCGATTTCAGCTCCACCCATGGGCCTACGACAGCAGCATCGGGGAAGACTTTACCCGTGGTCCACGGTGTTCCTTTTCTTTTACATTCTTGCTGAATATCGCGCAGGGTCATGTCGAGTCCGACCGTGACCGCCCCTAATGCTTTCTCGGCCTCGGCGCGGGACAATCGGAATCCGTCACGATCAATGCGAAACACAAGCTCAACCTCATGGTGAACCTGTTCTGAGTGCCTTGGAAGTTTTAGAGGGATGAGTTCACCGTTGGCGCCCGCCATGCGCAGGACACTGGGTGGTTTGATGAACAACACCGGCTTCTCCGGATGCACATCCCCCAGCTCGGCAGAGTGTTCAGAATAGTTTTTTCCGACGCAGATGATCTTGTCCATGACCGGCTCCTTGTGGCTCTTCTCATGGGCTCTGGACTGTAGGGAGTCCCATGTCCCTTGTCCAGTCGACAACTCTGACATCGGGGGACTTTGGCGTTGAAAGTTTCCCCTAGAAATGAGACCACACTAGCTCTGTTCAAACATCAAGGTAGGACGTTGTTTCATGCAATATCGAAACAATCGCGGCTCTCAGTTTCGACCCAAGCCCCCCCGCGAACCCGTGAAATTGAATTTTGGGGTGATTCCTCCTGCGGGTCAAAGCGAGCCTGCGCCCGTTCCGCCGCCCAGAAGGCCGGAAGAGCCCGTGTTTGTTCGTCAGGAATTGGTGGGCACATTGAAATTGAAGGGTGTGCCTTTTGAACAGAGCGAACCCTTGGCGCCCGACTTTCTCGATCGCATCAGAAAAAATTTGAAGAAAATCTATCTTGCGGGTCTCACTGGCAGCGGACGGTCGTTGATTGATTTCGTCGACGCTGAATTGAAAGTGTCCTTTCCTTATGAGCAGGCGGCTGTCGATCGAATGAAAGGTTTGGATCGCAACGAACGAGCGTGGGATCCGGACAACAAATTGTGGCGCGTTTTTATTGGTGCGTTTGATGATCTCTTTGATATTCTCGGACGCGGAGTCAAGCTCACGGAAGCCGCTTACACGGCTCTGCATGATTTCGTGGGAACGTCCTATTACGCCCATGTGGGCAGAGGTCGTTTGGGTAAGCTCGTGGTTCGTGAGAGTTGGTTTGAAGAATTGAATCATCTCGCGGCGAGCCACCTGAAATTCGGCAGCTCCTTTTTCCAGCTTGAAAAACTTTCGGTGGAGAGTTTTGACCCCGAAACTCAACAGGCCGTCGAGCACTGGCGATCGGCCATTCAAACATATCCCTTCGGTCGCAAGCCCTATCAGCACCAAATCAGCGGCGTGGAGTTTCTTCTCGCCAACAAATCTGCAGCCCTTCTGGATGAAATGGGCTGCGGTAAAACATTTCAAATCGCCTCTGCACTTGGGCTTCTGTTCCAAGAAAAAGAAATCGATCGGGCTCTCATTGTTGTGCCGATGTCTCTGCTCAAAACGTGGCAGGAAGAGTTGAAAATGTCATGTTCGCTTCCGTTTGCGGTTGTGGGCGGGACACCGGCGCAGCGGGCCAAGGTTTTTGACAAACAGGTTCCCGTTTTTCTTGTTCACTATGAA
The DNA here is from genome assembly GCA_041184525.1 of Pseudomonadota bacterium. GTDB lineage: Bacteria > Bdellovibrionota_B > Oligoflexia > Silvanigrellales > Silvanigrellaceae > RFOM01. The sequence goes on from JBEGJP010000227.1 coordinate 2,286, forward strand.
GGCCTTCGTCTTGAAGAGGAGCGCTTCAAGGTTTGGCTTGAGGGTGGACGGGCTGCGATGATTTTTGATGAAAGCCAACGCATCAAGAATTTGCAGGCGCAAACAACACAGGCTGCTTTGCGCCTCAGGCCCGTGGTGCAGCGCTGCATCATTGCGACGGGAACGCCTATTGCCAATCGGCCTGTCGACCTGTTTTCTCAGTATTTGGTCATGGACCGCGGAGAAACTTTCGGACAACGGTTTCCTTCTTTTAAAAACACTTATTGTGAAATGGAAATCCAGAAGATCAACGTGGGTCGCAAGACGATCCGTGTGGAGAAGTTCATCGGAGTGCGCAATCCGGATGAGCTTCAGTCGAGGATTTTGAGAACGAGTTTGCGTCGCTTGAAATCTGAAGTTCTGGATCTGCCTCCCATTCTCTTTAAAGACTTTGTCGTGGAATTGAAGGCGGAACAAAAGCATATGTATGCACAGATGCGCGACCATTTGCGCCTTGAGATCAGCCATCTGTCAGAAAAGGAAATCAGCGCAGATGCTGCCAACATCGTCGTCAAACTGTTGCGACTCTCTCAGATTTCGTCCAATCCGCGCCTCCTTGATCCGGAATTCAAGGGCCCGAATGCGAAGTTGAGCGAGCTCGACGACCTTCTGGACGATGTTTTCTCTGATGACTCAAAGAAGGTGATTTTGTGGTCCCATTACGTCGATAACGTGCGCAGTCTCGTGGCTCACTATGGTGAGAAATATGGTGCGGTCGGTCATACGGGAGAAATGGACGTGGAGGGTCGTCAGGCCAGCGTCCGCGCCTTTCAGGACGATCCGTCCTGCCGGCTTTTTATAGCCACACCTCAGTCAGCCAAAGAAGGTCTGACGCTTCTTCCCCGCGATGGAAAAATGGTCGCTGATACCATGGTGTATTTGGACCTCAGTTTCGACAGTGGCTCATATGTGCAGTCACAGGCCCGCTTCCATCGTATCGGTCAGCAGGCGGTTCGGTGTCTGGTTGTTCATCTCATTGCCGAGGGCACAGTGGATGAGTACATCAGAAGAACGATTCTCGAGAAGCTCAAGACGGCAACTCAGGTTTTGGATGAGGGCTTGGGTGCTGGCACCATCGCACAAAATCTGGTTCAGGGCGTGACGCAGTTCAGCAAGAAGGAGCTTCTTGAACTGTTGAAATGATCCTCTCCCTCAGAGGCACGAGCCGGAGGAGCAGTTTAAAAACAGTTCGCAGCCCGCAATTTCTCCGTCATTTGCCAAAGCGGAATTGCCGCCAAGAGCCGTGATGGTGTCATTCAAGCAACTGGGCAAGGTATAAGAGCCAATCTTCTGCGTATTTGGTATGGCGCAGCCTTTGTCCGCGTTTTGCTTCAATTTGCTGACCTGCTGGCTCACCGAGTTGAGTGTGTCCTTCCCTTCGGAGCTTGGGAAGCAGTCGCTGATGATCGACATCGCGGACGCAAAATCCTCTGCAATTGTCGTGAGACTTCCGATTGAGGAAGACAGCTCTGAAGCGGCGGTGTTGATTGTAGCGGTTGAGGCACTGCATCCCGTACCCGAGCCGCTTCCCAACTTGGTTGGCAGCTCTGTCAGTGTCGTTTGCACGGCGGTGAGACTTGTTTGAAGGTTTTTGATGGTGGGTATCGTGTAGATTCCCGCCGTGAGGCAGCGCTGGAAGAGCAAATCCGAAGCCGTTTTGTTCGGGGCGGAATCAAGAATTTCAATCGATTTTTTCAGCGATGCAAGTTGAGTTGTTGTGAAAGAAGGCAAGAGCGTGGACAGAGAATTGAAGACGCTGTTTCCCGAGGAGGAGCTGCTTTGTGAACTCTGACTCGAGACGGCCTTGATCGAGTTGATAGTCAGATCGAACAGCCCCACCCCCGCGATACTCGACAGTGTGATGGCATAGAGGCTGGCCGAAGAATTGGTTTTTTCTTTGTCCCAAAGTTTCTCGGCAGACTGAAGAGCAGCGTCGTAGTTGCCACTGTTGAGTTGGACGAGAGTTTCTTCTCGAAGCGCAGCGGGCGTCTCTTTGCCCGCCAGCGGACGATAAAGACTCGTACCACACGCGGTCAATGCAAAAAGGCACAGGAAGCAAAGTGGCTGCGAGAGAAGGTTTTTCTTCATGGAGGACTCACTTTTTTGACCGGTGAGGCACCGGTGAAGAGATTGTAATTCCGCAA
>JBEGJP010000228.1:0-4748 GCA_041184525.1 Pseudomonadota bacterium
GGTTTCATTTGAATAAATGATGTGCTAAAATTAATCGCTGAATTCAGAAATAAGGTCTTGCCTGCGGAGTTTTCTTTCCCTGCGATCCTGTGGCATTTTAATTGAAATTTGCGTCAGAGCGAAAGGTTTTGGAATGGCCGAACTGCAGGATATCCACCGGCTCCAAGCTTTTGTGACTGCGGTGAACGAGGGGAGTTTCACCGCGGCAGTGAAGAAACTCCACATCACCCAGCCCGCACTTTCGGCGCGCCTCAAATTATTGGAAGAGGGTTTGGGATGTCAGCTTCTCGAACGCACAGGGCGCGGAGTGCGCCCCACGCCCCTCGGCACGCTTGTCTATAAGAATGCCATCGACATCTTGGCTCGCATGAAACATCTGAATGAAGTCGTTCGCAACCATCTTGAGTTGCGCGATGGCTGGCTGCATTTGGGTGGGGGTGCAACCGCGGTCATGGGAGTTTTTCCAAATGCGATTGCAAAATTCCGAATGCAGTATCCCGATATTCAGTTCACCCTGCATGAACAGGACAGCCGAGTCGTGGTCGACAACGTGCGCAAAGGTCTGGTGGATATCGGTGTCGTGACTTTGGAAGCCGATATTCCATCCGAAGAGAACGATGCACTTTCAGGACTGCTCGTGCATGGCGTGATTTCTGATGCGCTCCGTGTCATTGCGAGCCCTCGGCATCCGCTTGTCGGAATGGGAGACGCTTTGGAGCGCGGCGGAAAAAAACTTTTGCCCATGCATCTCAACAAGCAGAACATGATCGTGTTCGACGAAGGCTCAGCCGCGCGCAGTATGATTGATGACGAATTACGAAGGCTCTATGTTCACCCTCGGATCGTGATGACGCTGCGATCCACTGAAAGCATGCTGAGGATGGTGGAAAAGAATATCGGCTTGTCGATAGTGAGTCAGCTGACGTTGGAAAATGTCGAAGGCGTGTGTGTGCTCAATGTTGAGGGGCTCTCGATGGGCCGCAAGCTCGCTCTCATTTCTTCGGCTGAACGGACACTTCCGCCTGCTGCCGAGGCCTTTCTGCGCGTACTGAAGGAGACCTGCGGAGTGAGTTCTGAGCCATAACGATCATCTCGAGCAAATCAAGATGCAATTTCCAAAGCTGTTGAAGTCGTCCCACTTCCACCGTCAGTTCACGCAAGGGGTGGAGCGAAATCTCATCCTCGTCTTCGTCTCCCAGCCGGAGCGATCCACGATCGGCTCCTTCGGATGGGGGCGCAAAGCGTTGGAGCGACTGCGAGAGTTGTTTGAGCTGGCCGAGATGATCCACAGCATCGGACACGCGCGTGTGGATTTCCTGCCGCCCCTGATCGGCCAAGAGACGTCGGAGATCGGTGTCGGAGAATGCACAGGGCGCTGAACTGCGCAGTGCTTCTAGGGAGGGGCCGTTCCACGGCATGTCGAACCCCGACGGGCGCTTGCCGGAGCTCCTCGGGCGAGCCGCTGCAGTCGAACGGTTGTGGTGAAAACTCACACCACGGATCCGATTGCGACTGAATGTGCGCGACAGCATGGACACTCTCCCTCAGCGCAATCTGGACTCGAGGTACTTGATGGCCGGAGAGTCCGCAGACTCACCCTTGGCGCGAAGCCGCGCAATTTCGTCGAGAATCTGGCGACGCCAGCCCATGTCGAGCTGGCTCTGCGCAGCAAGAGCCTCCTGCGCGCTTCGAAAATTTTGTCCGTCTTGTTCCTGCTGCGACTGTCGCTCGGCCTCTTCCTCGTCCTGCAAGGCGGCGAGAGCGCGGACGATGCCCTCTTGGGCTTCATCCACGCCCGATTCCATTTGTTCCTTGTTCTTGCCTTGTTCGCCCTGACGCGCCTTCTGATTTCCCTTCTGCGCATCGCGGGCAGCATCCTGAAAATCGTCTGAGATTTGCGGCAGACCGTCGAGATCTTGCTGTGATTTGTTGAGCGAATCTTTTGCACCCTTGTCGCCGCGCCGCGCATTCTGCAGTTGGTTGTCGGCGCGTGTGAGTCGTTCGCGCGCGTCCTTCATGGCGCGTTGCCGTGCTGCTTGCAGGAGGGCAAGGACACTTCCCAGTTGCTTTTGCGCATGCTCAAGAGTGGATTGAGATTTATTCGTGGCGTCGTTTTGTTTTTTATCCTGCAATGCATTGCCCAAATCTTTGAGGTTCTCGGGCGTGCGATCGAGTTTGAGAGCATCAAGCGCTGTTTGCTTTTCCTGCAAGCTCAGACCGGAAGCAGGTTTTTCGACCATGGCACCCAACTGCCTTTTGAGTTGCGTTGCGGCATTGCGCAATTCGTCGGCGTCTTTGTTCAACTGCGGAAGTTGTTCCGGCGTTGAGCGCTGGATCGAGAATTTGAGGTTCTGCAAACGGGCCAAGAGGTTCTGGATTTGACTCGCCGTCTGTTCACGTTTCAAACGTTCGAGCAGATTTTTGATTTTCTTCTCTGTTTCCTGCGCGTTTTTGTCTTTGGGGGAATTGATTTTGTCTGCGCTTGCCGTGATTTTTTCCATTTGTTTGGCAGCCAAGCTCTGGGCACCCATTTGGCGCGCGGACTGTGAAGCTTTGTCGAGTTCTTTGCTCAGGTTGTCTTTCAGGTTTTGAGCCGTCATGGAGTTGCTCTGCAGGAGCTGCTGCGCTTTTTCGAGTGATTGTATGAGGTCCTGCCGAATGCTTTCACGCGTGACGATATCAAATCGGAGTTCTTCCGATTCGCCTTGCAGATTTTCGGCCACCGTCTTGGCGACGGCTTTGATGAAAAGAGTGTCTTTCGGTGAGAATGGAATGCCTTGGGAGTTGAAGCTGATGTTCTGTCCGTCGAATGATTGCTCGTTGGCGTTTGCGAATTCCGCCACCGGCTTCACCATGCGGTAGCCGGAGGCCGTCCGCACATGAAATTCGATTCCTGAGAGTGGAATTTTTGAACGCACTTTCACATTGAGAGGAAGTTGCCCCTCTTTCGCCGGTGCGCCTTCAGCACGTTTCAGCTCCACTTGCGGCCGCGGTTGGGGCAGAATTTTAATCCGCTGGCTGGCGAATGATTTTCCATTTTTTTCCAATGTGAGGACAACCGTGCTTTCTCCTTCCAGCGGGAGGCGCATTTGCTGCAGCAGGCTTTTTGCGCTGTGTCCATAGATGCCCTGCGGGGGCAAGGTCTGTGAAACGGATTCAGCCCCAGACGAGGCGGAGGTGATGTTCACCTGCCAGAGGGTGGCGGGCTTGCGGAATTTGAATTGAACCGAGAAATAAACGTCCTGATCGATTTCCAGCTCTGAACCGGCGTCGCCTTTTAAAGGTGTTTCTTTTGGACTGGCGTCCAGATAACTGGGGTACTCGACCTTAATGAACGCCTGTTCGGAACGGAGTATCCTTTCCAGCCAATGATAACCTGAGGCAACGGGTTGCATGAGTGGGGGAATCACTGCCACCAACCAGACGACGAGAACGGTTGTCGCCAAAATGGAACGTTGCCAGCGCACGCCGCGGAGTGAAAAGCCCATCGCGTTGAGGTTCAGTTCGAGTCTGTCGTGCCCGAGTTTCTTCTCGGTGTCGGAAGGCAACAGAACAAACCGATGCCATGCCGCGGTGAGAAGAGCACCGAGCAGGGCTCCGATGAAAGTGGCGTCGCCCCTTCCGTAAAACGATACGGCCGCAGCCGTCGTGAAAATGAAGATGAGGCCGGCGAGACAGGTTTTTTTCTGCAGAGGAGTCACGTCGCTTCGCTCCCAAAAAATGTCAAAGCTGCTGCATTTGTTCTTGGTAAGGCTGAAGGTCGCCGAGGGTTTTGAGTTCCGGATGTTCCTTCAGCATGTTCCAAAGCACGGCAGCCGTCACGAGAATATCCCCGATGGAGCGGTGGCGCGACTCGAACGTCAGATTATAGTGCTGCGCCAGAGCATCGAGGTTTTTACGTTCACATTGGACGAGTGCACGCGCCATTTTGAGGCTGCACACGATGTGGTAGTTGCAGCTCATTCCCAGTCGTGCACTTTCGTGCAGCATGATGCCGCAGTCGAATTCGGCGTTGTGAGCGACGCCGACGCAGCCGCGAAAAAATTCATGGAAGTCGTAGAACACATCTTGCAACGGCGGGGCGTCGACCAACATTGCGTCGTTGATGCCAGTCAGGCCGAAGGTCTCCGGCGGAAGTTTTTGGCCGGGGTTCACCAAGGTACTGAAGCGGCCCACCTCTTTGCCGTGGCGGTATTTGATGGCGCCGATTTCAATGATGCGGGCTGTTTTGACATCGAGTCCGGTGGTTTCAAAGTCGAAGATCACAATCGGCAGTTCGCGGATGAGTTCGCTGGGAGCGAAGGTCGAGCCGCTGACTCCGCCCATGATGGCGATGGGATCCATCTGGCGAACGGAGCGCCCTGTGAGCAGTTGATGAAAAATGCTGTTCTGGAAGGGTGATGCCATTGGGATGCTCCTCTGCTTCGTGCAATAGCACGTTTTCAGGGAATAAAAAAACGAACCCATGCCGCTTGCAAAGGTTTTTCCACCATTGTAACTAACTGGCACTCGCGTGGGGCGGTTAGCTCAGTTGGGAGAGCGCAGCAATGGCATTGCTGAGGTCGTCGGTTCGATCCCGATACCGTCCACCATCCTTACGTTTTCATTTTTTCATTTTTTCAATTTAAAAATTCTCTCGGCATTCGCACTCAGCACCCAAGACGCTTCGTCTTTCGTGAGTCCGACTCGTTGCATGCTGTTGAGCACCAGCTTCACATACTGAGCCACAGCACCCGGCTGACCGGAGG
>JBEGJP010000229.1:0-5125 GCA_041184525.1 Pseudomonadota bacterium
GGCGAGCCGAGAAATTTGCCATCCGCGGGCAGTTGAATCCGGGGCGTTGGACCGAGGCGGGACGTGTTTTACCGGTGCACCTGAATTTTAGCGCGGGGAGTGGGATTGTTTTTTACCGGCAATTTTTAAATTCGGACGAAGCCAAAAAACAACCTCCTCTGTCGCTGATGGATCTTCCCGTCACATTGGACAATGCAAAAAAAATGCGTCGCGGCGATGTGGTCGTCCTGCCCGTCGATGCACAGGTGATCGCCGCAGTGGATGGAAGTTTTCTTCGTGCTTTAGGAACAACAGCAAAGGCAGTGGAGAGTATCTTTGGAAGCAGTCTTGCGGGGCACTTCCAGTCGAGTCTGCGTGCCAATCTTCTGATCAAGAGCCGTTTTGAAATTCATATGATTAAGATTGCCGAAAACCAGATGCGTGTGCGTCTGTTCCAAATGGCGGAGCAGGCATCGGGTGCAGGAGCCAGCGCTAGGGTCACCGCTCCTGCCGTCTATTCTCTGTTTCCGTTTTCAAAATGGCATTTGGTTGATGAGTTCAAGAAAGCGGAGAGTGTGGCCGTCACGCAGCCATCGAGTTTGAGGGTGCCCGACATCATGAAAGACATGATGTCTTCACAACAGAGCGTCCTCGATGCCAAATCGATTGTCGAGCCACCCTCACCTCAACCTGTCACTGATGCTCGGGAACCAAGCACTGAACTTTCGGAGCTGTCACGGAAAGTAAAATTGAATGCCGACGAAATGCAGCGCGACACGAGTCAGCGCATGAACGGAATTGTTCAAGCGCTGAGGCGCGACCTTCCTGCGCTTGTCGCAGACCCAGAAGCAGAGTTGAAAAAGTTTGTCGATCAGGAGCTTCTCCCCGACGCTCAAGTGAGTTGGAGTGCTGCGCGCAAAAACGTCAAGCAGTTTATCGCAGACTACGTCTTTCATCTCGATGATCCGAACGGACAGTTTGCCTTTCTTCAGGCCGTATCAGGCGCATCCGTTCTTGTCACAGCGCATCAGAAACTTTCTGCTTTGACAAAAGGTCGAACTTCGCTTCTCAATTTCGTTGTGGCAGAGCGCATGGCGCGCGAAGCCGCAGCGAAGGGTCAACGTTCTGTTGAAAAAATCCTCAGTGCGAGCGGGCGCAGTGAAACCACAGAAGCCAGCCTCAAAATAAAATTTGCATCAGTTGCCGGTGTGGCATTGTCTGAGAATTGGAAGAGAGACACCTATTCAGTCGAACAAGAAGGAGTGGGGTCTCCATCGACGGATGTCAATTCACTTGTTCGATGGAGAAGTCAGCAATCGTACAATTTTGGGCCGGCATCAGAACGTTTGCTTCAATCGAGCGGAACTGTGTCCGACGTGTCGTCGGCTCCGGGCAAGCAGAGTTTTTATTGGTACAGTTTTGAAACAGAATCGGGCTCTGCGAGCACCTCTGCAATGGAACGTTTTCTCATTCGGTCGCTCAATGTGCTGGGTGCTGTCGGCAGGAGCTTGGGAGTTCAGACCCGATATCGGGGTGAAGCCGCCGGCCCCTTGCGCGGGCGATTGATTGTCGGCCTGCAGGCAAATCTTCTGGATTCCATTTTTGACCCGAAGGTCACGTCCGAGGATGTTCTCTGGACAGCGCTCGCCCAAGTCGCCACCTCCTATGACAACACCTTCGGTTTGCCGTTCCTCGCCTTTCCCGTTGGAACTCCGGCGGGGATAGTGGGGGCCACTCAGCAGTCCGCATGTGAAAGTGTGTCTCGGCAATGGGGCAACTATTACTGTCGTTATTTTTCGGAGGTTGTTGTGCCCGCATTCCGTGCCGCGCGAACGGCACGAGACTCCGACCGTCGGAACTCCTTTCTTGAGAGTTTTTTCAGCAAAGGCTTTGGGGCCAATAAGGTTGGGGCTGCTCTCTTGGCCCGAGCGCTACTTCAAATGGCCTTGGAGTCGAAAGGACGTCTGGCGGGAAATGAACTCGTCATATTTTTGCAAACCCGTCACGGACTGAGCTCTGCTCCTGAACAGAACTTGGATATTAAGTTCGGTAATTCTGAAGGTTTAGCTGCGCTCGATGGGCTCATCCCTCCGTGGTGAAAAAAATATAAGAAAGCTATTGGAATCTCCGTAGGTGCGTGCTAGTTTCGGCCCGCGCTTGGGTTGAGGCATTTGTTTTTCCGTGTCTTCTTCCAACGCTGAGGAGTTTTAAGGAGAAGTCATGGGTAAGAAGTTGTACGTTGGTAATATCCCTTATACCGCTACTGAAGAGGCGCTTGCACAAGCGTTTTCGGAATGTGGCCAAGTGGAATCGGTCCGCATTGTGACCGACCGTGAAACAGGCCGCAGCAAGGGATTTGCTTTCGTTGAAATGGGCACTGACGACCAAGCTCAGGAAGCCATTTCGAAGTGGAACGGCGCTCAATGGGGCGGTCGCTCCATGACCGTCAATGAAGCTCGTCCTCAGCCAGAACGTGGCGAGCGCGGACCTCGTCGCGACTTCGGCGGCGGCGATCGCGGTCCTCGCGGATTCGGCCCGAGCCCACGCCGCTAAGCGGCTCAAAAAAACGGAGGCGAAAGCCTCCGTTTTTTTTGTCTTCAAGCGACAAATCCAATTGTTCTGACAAGGCATCGCAGCAGATCCCCGTCAGATCCGGCGGGACCGCTCTTCCTCAGATCAATCGAAGCAGATTCCACTCAGGGGTATTTTTTCTCCGTCAGTGAAAGAGAGAGCGGGGGCACCCTCGGCTTTTTGTGAGAAGTCGACCGTGAAGGCTTCTGCAGCGGCACCCGCAGGTGTCAGCGTGCCACGGAGGAAGCCCGAGCTGGGGTAGCAGTCTCCGTTTCCGCCGACCAAAATGTTCTCAAAATTCATTTCAATCGTCGCCCCATCGGCCGTTTTCACAGTGGTTGTTCCGCTCTGAATCAATCTGGATTTGACGGCAAAACCCGTATCCCGTACGCGCGTGATCAGGACTTTCAGAGGTGTGGCAGCAGAGGTGTTCGTTTCTGTCTCAACGGTGTTGCTGCCATCAGTCGTTTTGAACGATTCTGATTTTTTGAGCGACCATGAAATGGTCTTCTGAACTTTGACTTCACTCGTTCCCACTTCGATGCTGTCGAATAAAACTTTCCAATTGCCTTGGATGTTGCTCGCAGTCTTTTGATAACCATTCTTGCCCGCTGCCGCAGGCAGTTCCAGTGAGCGATTGACGGTGCCGCTGCGCTCCTCGCTGGTGCCCTCAAGCAACCTGACCTTCCGATCCACGGTATTGTCGGCTGCACAGGAGATTGCCCCTAGGGGAGAATTCCACACAGAGGTCACTTTTCTCTCCACCGTTCGCCGCAGTGCATTGACTGTTTTTTCCATGACGACAGTCACCTTGTTGCCATCTGCCGTGCAGGAATTCGTTTGTTGTGCGGCTGCACCCAAAGGCATGATTGTGGCAATCGGGCCGGAAGGGTCCATCAAGGCATGAGCACTCCAGAGATTGTTGCTGCTCCCGCCAAGATCGAGCGCAGAGTCCGAAACCTCCATGAGTTCCGATTCGACGGCATCCTGTGCCACCACGCGCGGTGTGGTGGGCTTTTTGATCACGGGGTTTCCTGTTTCCGTGCCGCAACCGGTTGGCAGTTGGACCAAGAGAACGAGGCTGGATGTCAGCAGGAAAACGCTGGAGAGCGCTTGAATCATGGGAGGCCGCCGTGCTGGATTCTCCATTTCGTTATCCTTTCACAGATTTCGTCAAAGGGAAAAACTGAATATTGAGTTGATACACGCGATTGGCGTCTTCTGATTGCGCACACAGGTCCAAAATACGCTTTCGAAAGACGGCAATTTCCTCTCCAATCTTCTCAAACTGTTCAGGAGAGATAGAGACAGTCACTGCGCTCACACTTCGTTCGGTGTGATCGAAGTTCATGACAGACTCACGCCCGATTTCTATTGTCTTTTGATGATACCGCACCACCGCATGGCTTGCGATTTCATCGCCCGTGCTGATGTGTTGTTGCGTGAGTTCGAGCTTCCCATCACTTTCATTTCTTCGAACGAGATTGAGTTTTTCAAGCAATTCGAGACTTTTTCTGGCTTGCTCTGGGAGAACCCGCGGGTCGATGTGTTTGACAATCCAGTAGGGATCGGGAGTGAAACCTTTCATGCCCACCAGTTCGCGGATGACGGGATGAAACCATTCATTGAAGTATTCGAGCTGATCCTGCTCGAGAGGAGAGGATAGGCTTCTTGATTTAAGTGACATGAGTTTTGCAAAAAGAGCTTCTCTGTCGGATGCGAGGCGGGCATTCTGATACCGGACCAAAGTCTCCAAATACTGTCTTTCTGTATTTTTGATGTGGAGGGTTTCGATGATCCTGTCTGCGCCTTTAGGGCTCAGCCGTCGCTTTCCGCGGATCATAAGATGAACGACGTTGGTTTTTGAGAATCCCAGATCTTCCGCAAATTGGATGTATGAATAACGATCGACCTTGTCTTTCAACCACTGGAACGTGTCCTCAAGAAAAGACGCATAGTCCAGATATTGGCTGGGCCTGATGTGCTGGCAGACTTCGCGCAATGCGCCTTTGTGGTCTAATTTCATCTTGATCACCCGTGCTGGACGCAATCCTGTTTCATTAGAGAGCGTTTCGGAATAAAATTGAGCAAACTTTAGCTAGCATCTATATTAAATGAATACGGTATCTTAGAGTGTAATCTGGAAATGCTTTGAGAAGGATTTTGCAAATGTCAGAAGGTCGCCGCTGTTGAACTTTCGGAGCCTCAGGTAACCTTGAAAAAATCTTTTGGCATCAAGGGGAATCTGCATGTGTGGCATCTTGGCCCTGTTGGAACTGTCCGAGGACGCTCATAAACTGAGACGTGATTCACTCGCACTTGTCAAAAAGCTTCGACACCGTGGTCCCGATTGGAGTGGTGTTTATTCTGATGAGAAAGCGATCTTGTGTCATGAGCGCCTCGCTATCGTCGATGTGATGAGCGGTGCGCAGCCCCTTGTGAATGCTCAGACCGGTGCAGTGCTGGCAGTCAATGGCGAAATATACAATCACGTCGAGCTTGCTGCGCAGTGGTTGAAAAAGAAACATGACTTTCAAACCAAGTCAGACTGCGAAGTTCTTCTTTATTTGTACGA
>JBEGJP010000230.1:0-4176 GCA_041184525.1 Pseudomonadota bacterium
CTTGGCGGAAAACTTCCTGTCCTTGCCGTCCACAAGATCACGACCGGGAATTTGCACCGATGTGGTGAAGGTTCCCACGGACACCGGAGAGCGGACTTTTTTGAAGATCGGAATTGCGTCTTTGATTTCCTGCTCCGTGTCATCGAGAAGACCAAAGATCTTGTCAATGTAAATTCCCGCCGGATTGTGTGAGTCGAGATATTGAAGCAGAGATGCCCATTCCACGATCGACAGTGCAGACCGTTTGAAGATTTCCACCGTGGAATCGTCGAACATGATCACATGCAGCCTTTGATCCAGATGGGGAGTGCGCCCCAGCGAATCACGCATGGAAAATTGAAGTCCCCATGAGACTTTTCGTTCCAGCGCGCGCACAGCGTCAGAAGTCATCGAAAAATAGGAGAGGAGCATAGAAAAAAGAATCACCGCTGACGTCCAAATGATCGTCAGCTCTCTGTGATGCTTCACTTGCTTTTCCCGCTCGGCTTTAAATTTAAGCGCGACGCGGGAGTCTTCGATCCTCATGACCTGATGAACTTCCTCCCTGAGTCCACAGGGGGTTTCGGCAAAAAAATCGGAAAATTCAGGCTTTGAGATGTCAGGGAGTCTTGCTTTTCATTTATTGGGTATCCAAAAAAAACTATATCCAAATTATTTGACAAACATTGGCCAGCTGGTTAATGTTCCAGCAGACGACACTCGGTTGGGTCGTTAAAACATAAAGGTTTTTGGGGGTTATCATGAGAACTATCGCAACAGCCGCTCTTGCACTTTCCGCAGTTTCGTCTTTCGCATGGGCCGACGGTGCCACCATCCTGTGGGACACCAACCGAGCCGTCTCGGGCGGCAGCAAGCAAGTGGGCGGATTCTCTCAACAGGTGTGCGTGAAGGACGTGAACACCTTCTTTGTGGATGCGGGAAACACACTGTCGGTCTTGCTGACGGACCTCGGCGTCGCACTGCCTTCAGGCGACAATGCTTTGACAGGTCGTGCCAACTGCCGCATCGTCGTACCGGTGGAAGTGGCACGCGGCCGCTATTTGGCGGACCTCACTCAAACCGTGACATTCGGAGTCATCAAAGGAGCCGGAGCCACCGCACGCGTGTCTGCCAATTCCTCCTTTTTCGGCTACGCGCTGCCTGTCCTCTCCCGCGGCTACTCGTGGGGTCCGATTGTGAACTCTCCTCTCGAGCAGGTCACCCGCACCGACTCCTTCCGAGTCAATACGCCTTCCGCTGCAGGCTGGTTCAGAAGTTGGTGCTTTGGCCGTCAGCCACGCGGGATCTACTCATCCAACCTCGCCGTGGGGATCGAAAAGAACAACATGTACGACGAGGCCCAGCTGGCCATCGATGGCCTCGACGTGAAGTTTGAAATCCGCCCTGGGGCACTGGCCTTCTGCCCTGCGCAATGATGCGCAGGTCCTCTTCCCAAGACTCTGAAACACACCGGCACCCACAGGAGACACGAAAATGAAGAGCAACATTCTCTCTTCTCTGACGGAAAACAAAACCTCGCTGCGGATGCTGGGGGTGTTCGGAGTGACAGCAACCCTCCTCACTGCCGTTTTGGCCTGCGGAACAGAAGCTCAGGCTCAGACCAATGAGGAGGGATCCTCCATTGTCATCAACATTAAAGATTGGACCGCTGCAGGATCCGGATGCCGCAGCCGCATGAGCAAAGCCGGCGATGTGATTTTTGAAGATCAACGTTCTGTTGCGTCTGGCCCGACGAAAATCCAGCTCTTGAGATTTCAGCTTCCCAAATATCAACTGGCATCGCCTCCTGAGAATCCGGCAACAAGCATGACCTTCGCCCGTGAATGTGCGCTGCGTGTTGTGGCCGATCCGCTCGGACAATTCCGCATCAAGAGCATTGCGGCACGGACTCCGGTCATTTATTCGAAAGACGAAAAAACCTCACTGACGATGCAATATGTGCTGAAATTGGATGGCCACATCGTCGCTCACAGTCTGAACGAAGTGAAAGAAAACAAAATCATTCGCAATCAGGAAGACAGGATTGTCCTCTCAGGACAGGCTGCACAAGATGAAGCCACTGCCTCAAGTGAAACGTGCGGTTCACCGCAGATGCTCGGATTCGATTACACGTTTATTGCAGCACGCTCACAGCCCTCAGATGCGGCTCTCATCAAACTGACAGGTGATCGGCAACTGGAACTTGCGGTCGAATTGGAGCCATGTCGCTGAGAATCCGCCTCTCAGAGACCTCACAATTCCGCAGCCACAAAAAAACACACACAGCACTGAAAGGCCCCGCCCATGCGCTCCGTCCTTCCCCTCTCTTGCCCTCGCATTGTCCTCGCGCTCTCTCTGCTGGCGGCCCTTCTCTTTGCGCCGAACGCACATGCAGAGGACCTCATCTGGAATTCCATTTCAGCTTCGGGCAGCGGTGATGGCACGCCTTGCCACTATCGTTCCGACACGCCGGAACGAAACAACGTCCTTTGGTCAGCAGCGGGCGGCGACCTGTCCATCATTCTCACTCAATGGAGCGTCTCTTTGCCCAAAGTGGCCCGCTTCACGGGAGGAAGGCTGAGCACGACATCCATCTGTAACTTCACGGCCAGTGTCACAGTGCCGCGCGGCTACTATCTGAAAACTCTCTCGCAAACCCTTGTTGTCGGCGTCATGAAGGACAAATTGGTGACCGGAGGGATTTCATCGAACGGCTTCCTTTTCCAGACTCTCATCCCGCTGAACCAAATCAATCTGCTTTTCAAACCGGATCAGGCATTGAACAGTGCCCTGCTCACAGCACACAACACCCAGATTTTCGTGGAACCTTACATCTCCGGACTGTGCCAAGCCTCGCGGCTCGCTCCGCTGACTGCCCAATTCCGCTTCACACTTGCAGGCGGAGGGCTGCGTCCCTTCCCCCAGTTGGGCCTTCAGGCCAACGTCGACGGCAGTGACGTCCAATTCGGAATGGATTCTTCACTCGAGCGCTGTCCGGCAAATTGAATTGCCGCTCCCTTGACCTCGAGGCACGCTTGTGGGAACTCTGTTTTGAACAATTGGCCAATAAAATGTGTCGGGAGCACAAATGCACAACTCAATCCAAGGAAAATTAGGTTTGGCATGCATCGGCCTGCTTTTTGCCTCCTCCTGCGGAAGAGAATCCTCCCAAAATATCAAAAACAGCGATTCTACGTTGAGTACTGTGTCCATTCCGCAAACTGACGTGCGCGATCAGGGGCGTTTTGGAATCTGTTGGGCCTACGGCACGACGGGCCTCATTGAAAGTGAACTTTTGAAAAACAAAGGAATCAAGGTCGATCTTTCGGAAGAGGCCTTGGCCTTTGAGCATATGGCCGAGGACCTCCGTGCGCGATTTGCATCCATGAGCTCGTCGGACCTCTTGGTTTTCGTGTTGCGTGGGGAGTTGCCGGAGGGATGGGCGACCCGCACAACGCCCGAGTTGGCTGCCATGTATCTGAACTCAAAACATGTCCAGCATGATGCTCTGGCACTCATAAAATTGCGCGGCGCGGTGCCCGAAAGCGCATGGTCTTTCAAAGTCAGCAACGCTGAAGAAAAACGCAGGCTCACCGTCGCTGTGCGCGAGAATGTGCGCAAGGTCTGGAATTCGGGAAGAATCATCCAGAATCTGACGACAGAAGAAATCAAGGACCTGATTTTAGTAGGCGAAGACGGAAGTGCTTTCCCATCGCGTCCGCCGGCATTTTTCAAATGGGAAGGACGAACGATTTCGTCTATTGAATTCGTCCAAGACGTTTTGAATTTCAATTCAGACGACTGGGAAGCCGTAGCCATCCAAAAAGAGAGCGACGTGCCGGAGTTCGTACAAACGGTCAAACAGGCTCTTGCTTTGGGGCACAGTGTCCCCTTGGCCTTTCCTATCAATGTCGATCGCATTTCCGGTGACGCCTTCCGAGCCGATGATCAATCGAAGTCTTATGGCTGGTCGAATTACGGCCGCGATGGCGGACATCTGGTTTTGGTGACGGACTTCATCAATTTCGGTGGCAAGCGAGGCGCGGTTTCCGATGCCACATTGAAAGCTGAATTGGACAAGCCCGCCGACCAGCTCGAAGCCTTTCTTTTCAAAAACAGCTGGGGCGTCGGCGCCAAGTTCAACGAGGCGGGCCGCCCTGTGGGTTCTTCTCCCGATGGCTACTACCGTATGGAAAC
>JBEGJP010000231.1:0-16841 GCA_041184525.1 Pseudomonadota bacterium
CTTCGCCTACGATGGGTCTTGGCTTCAAGTTCGGCAACTACACCGTGGATGCTACTCTTGCTCAGGACGGAACGGGCGCTATGGGCTTCACGAACGACATCCTCGGCAAGATCGAAGTCACGGCTCAATACTGACAAACCTCTCCCGACAGAAAATTCCGGTGTTGGTTCGTAAAAAAACCAGCACCGGTTTTTTTTTACTTCCTGCACGCGGGATATCTCCATTTTAAGCTGTGCAGTCCTAATCAAAAAACCATTTTGAGACCGAAAACAATCGAGTGATCTTGGATACGTATTGGCTAAGGTTCAAGTTTTTAGTGCATTTTGCCGATCGTGGCTTCTAAATTCAGCGCATCATGACGTTGTTTGTGACAAGGCAAGCAGATCGTTCTGCTTGAAAGGCTGACGTTTCCTTCATCAGCGGTCTGGCTCGGTTTGTGTTCAATTTTTTGAGGGGATTTGCGTGAAAAAATCTTTGCTTTTCGCTTCTGTTCTATTCTCTTCCGTGATCACGATGGTGGGTTGTGGAGCAGCGAGTCTTCAGGAACAGCGGCCATTGTCTTTGGGCATCGAAAATAAAACATCGACACCATCTCTCCGCTCCGAAGCCAGCGTTGCAGGTAAAAGCGCACCAGCGAGACAGGCCGATCAGACAAGCACTGCTTCAGACTCAGGGGGTACGCCATCTGGTCAAACTGATTCTCACACGGTTGGTAAATTAGGTATTCAATCAGGGGCGGTGTCGCAGGCAAAGAGTGTTCCGCAATCGACCTCCACCACAGCGGCAAGCTCGAGCTCAGGCAGCGTTGCGGTGTCAGAGTCCAGCTCAACTTCCAGTCCACCATTGGTTGTTGCTGTTGCACAGGATGAAACAAAAAGTGCATTTGATGCCGATTTGGAAAGGAGGAGAAATCAGATCCAGTTCGTCTCTTATGTATATCAGGCTTGTTTGGGGCGTAACGCCGAACCCGATGGTTTGATCTTCTGGTCGAACCTGCTTGCAGCGGGCCAAAAATCCTTCGATGAGGTGAAGTTTGCGATCTGCAACCAAAGTCTTGAAGGGCAGTTGTCGATCGCCTATCGGGAAATTCTGGGTCGGTTTCCCGACGCAGAAGGCCGCACGGGTTGGATGAATGTTCTCAACAGCGGGATGAGTCTTGCAAGTGTCCGCGCGGAGCTGATGAATTCGGCGGAGCGAGCAAGCCTGACGAGTGCACAGTTGCTCACACGATTTCAACAAATCAATTCCGTCATTGCAGGATATGAATTCATTCTTGCAGACCTCAAGCGGCGCACGGTTTGATGTTGGCATTGATTATGTCAGGCGAAGGGCTTAACCTTGAGACATGTTGCACCTACTTTTGAAAAAATCGGATTGGTCGTTTTTGCTGGACTTCGTGTCGCCGGCATTTTTCAAGGTGATCCCGCCAGCCGAACTCTTGAGCAATGCCACGGCACTGGCCAAACGCACTCAAGATGCGGAGCTCTACAGCAGGAGCATTCTCCACCTTCAGGACAAGGTGAGCAGGGGGCTTCCTGAGTTGGTTGTGCAGGAGGGAAAGATGATCCTTTCTGCCGGCACTCCAGCTTTTCAAGTTGCGTCTTCGTCAGAGAGTGCGCGACGTGAATTGGCGCAGTGCATTGTCAAAATTTATTTCTCGCAGATTTTTGCTGGTTCACCTGTGATGCTCGACCTGCGGCTGAGTCGGTTTGTGCAGCAGAATGAGAATTTTGAATGGCGCCCTGCGCCGCTCATTGGAGTTTTTTCCCCCGAATTCCTTTCGACAATGTCGTCGCTGTATATGGGTTTTTACGGAAAAAATCCGGAGCAGATGAAGTCGGCACTGGCGCTCCTCGGGCTGGATTGGGCTTTCGACGAATTCATGCGTCATTTTGGTGATGGCGATCAATCGCAAGTGCGTTTTACGATGTCGCATTTCGTGCGGACATTTCATGAAATTTTTATGAAATGCCGCTCGGAAAAGAAAAATTTGAAAGGCGAATTCGTTCAGCTCGGGGTGATCTTAGGGCTGATGTACGAGAGCCTTGAAACTCTGGACGTCGAGGTGGATGTGCGCAAAGCATTCTTCGACGTGACTTCTTCCCACCCGAGCAGCTGAAGTTTATTTTCAATTCCACCTGAATAGCCGCACAATTTGCCCTTTTCGCCCAGAACGCGATGGCACGGAACAAAGAGAAGAATCGGATTCGCAGCTACAGCGTTTGCCACAGCCCGTGTGGCCTGTGGCCGCCCTATTTGGCGGGCGAGCTCGGAATACGAGACGGTGGCTCCCCAAGGCAGTGTGCGCAGTGTCGTCCAGATCTGCTTTTGAAAGGGCGTACCTTCAAAATGGAGAGGGACTTCGAGACATTTGGTTTTCTTATCGAAGTAAGCCGAGAGTTGTTCTTTGACCAATGCCGCTATGGGGTTGTTGTGTTGCTGCTGCGACGGGAATCTTGTCATGTTGTGCGCAATTTTTCCTTCACCGCAAAAAGCCAGCAAATGGAGGTGCGATTTGCTGCAGAGTCCTTCCATGGCTCCAAGTGGAGTTTGAATTTGAAAACGAGAAAGTTCTGCGTGTTTTGGATTTGAACTCATAGTTTCGATTCTCTTGAAGAGAACAACTTTTTTAAATTTTCGAATGCCCTTTTCTGTTCCTCAGGAAGCTTGATGTTGTCGCCTTTCGGCAGTGTGGCTGCCCATGCCATGCGTTCCTCTGTGGCAGGGTGGGTGGTCAGGAAAGAGAGATATTTTGTCGTCTCCATGCCAGCGGAGCGCTTGCTTTCAAACTCTTTCATGCGTTTGAAGAAGAGCTCGGCGCCATGACGCGGCAACTTTGATTTCTCGAGAAATTGATCGCCCATGACATCGGCCTCACGTTCGTGGTCGCGCGAAAATTTCAAATTCAACAGAGAACTTCCTGTGTTCAACAGATCGGCGAGTCCGGCCACATCACCCACGACAAAATTCAGCACCACTGTGAAGGTCGCACGGGTGACAAGCTGTTGCATGGAGTGACGCTGTGCCACGTGAGCCAATTCGTGTCCCGCCACGGAGAGAATTTCCTCTGGTGTTTGTGCGATTTCGAGAAGCTTGGAAGTGAAAAAAATGGAACCGTCCGGATACGCGAAGGCGTTGGGCAAATCAGATGAAAGAACGCGAAAGGTGGGTTTCAATCCTTCGAAACTCACACCTTTCGCTAAGGGCTCAACGATGGCTTGAAGATGATCCTGCGCCGCTGGAGGAACGGCACTGAGACCAGCTTCTGCCTGTTGGCTTGCAAGTTCACCCATCTTCCGATCGACTGTGCGGGGAATGAAACTCACGGTTTGGCGTATTGCGGCGTCTTTCCACCCAAGGAGAGTGTCGCAGCCTGCCGCGAGTGTGAGGCTCAGGACCAGAACAAATTTGGTCAACACGTCAGTCATTGTCACCCATCAAACCTCCGAGAAGGCCGCCTGTGGTTTGTTCCGCACCGCGTCCCGTGGTGATGACAGAAGCAATGCGGTTGGCAAGGCGGGAAAAGGGAAGTGTTTGCAGATAAACCCGCCCTGGGCCGCGCAGAGTGGCGAACCACAGACCTTCTCCACCAAAGAGCGCATTTTTGAAACCGCCGACAAACTGGATGTCGAAATCAATTGTGGACTCAAAGCCCACCACGCATCCGGTATCGACCCGCAGCGTTTGCCCCGGTTCCAGACGACGTTCGATGACAGTGCCGCCGGCATGAATGAAGCCAAGGCCATCGCCTTGAAGCTTTTGCAGGATGAAGCCCTCTCCACCGAAAAGCCCTGAGCCGATCTTCTGGTTGAAATGAACAGAGATGTCGGTTCCCCTTGCCGCGCAAAGGAAACTGTCCTTCTGCGCAATGAAGCCGCCGTGGAAGGTGGAGAGGTCGAGAGGGATGATTTTTCCCGGATAGGGAGCTGCAAATGCCACATCGGCACGCTGACCGCCGGTGTTTTCAAAATTCGTGATGAAGAAGCTTTCTCCGGTGAGCATACGACCTGCAGCTTTCATCAGATTGCCGAAGAAGCCTTTGTTTCTGTCCATGCCCATGGATGTTTGCATTGAGACACCATCGGACATGTAGAGGAACATGCCTGCTTCTGCGATGACAACCTCGGAAGGGTCGAGAGTGATGACGACGGCCTGCATGTCGTCGCCTTCAATACGATAATCGATGACGTCAGAGCGGTTTGCGGACATAGGGGTAAACCTCCTGTGAGCCTTGTTTCTAAAAGCGTATCGCAAAATAAGTCGCAGAATTTAACGCTCTGCGAGTGACAAAATTTCAAACAGGTGGTTCGATTCAATCGAATGAGGGAGGGGTGGGAGGACTTGAAGCAACAGCGCAATCACATGGTGCGACAGCGATTCACTTTCAGCTTCATTTCGTATTTCAGGTCGAGGCCATCCACAGCCAGAGAAATATCTGCGTCCGGATTCTTCTTGTTGATTCGAATAAAAATGTCGGAGTGGTAGTTGAACAGGCGATCGCGCTGTTTGTTGCAAAACCGTTTATGCGGAGAGTTGTTGCGGTTGTCTTCGCCAATGCGCGTGAGAGGCTGCGGCAGAAATGCCAACGGTTCATTGATGACCTGTTGCGCAGGGAAGAAAGCAGTGGCAGTGGCCATGTTCTCATTCAAATCGTCGGGTTTGCTGCGCCCGTTGGGGAGCCTGCGCGCGAAGTTGCCGATGAAATCGAGTCGCGCCTGCACACCTTTGGATTTGACGATGCCGTAGGTGAGAGTCTGAGAGATTTCCGATACCCAAGCTCCCGCATCGACCTCGAGGGGCAGAACAATGCGACAAGGGCTCACACTGATGTCGGGATCGCGACGGCGACGAAACGTTTCACCGAGTCGTGTGAAGACGAACGAAACGCTGTCACCGTTGGCGGTGACAAAGGCATCCTGATTGGGGTCAGTTGAGTTTCCGAAGCGGCAACCCACTCCTTGGGATTGAAGGAGGTCAGGCCGCCAGAGAATGTCTTGTCCGAATGCGGTCGTGCCGGCGAGGGCAGCGGAAAGAAAGAGCGCAAAGAATCTGAGGTTCATGGCAGTCCCCTTTGACCGAACATAGGGTCTTTTTTTGACTAACTGGCCAATATAGGAAATTCCCCTTCCGGGCAAGGGGAGAGACTGCGGAGGACCTTCTCTCTCCCTCGTCTATTGCCGATGAAGAAATTGGCCTGTGGCTGAAGTCTACGGCTCCTAAATGACCGTAAAAACGTAAGAATTAGCGGCCTAAAGAAAATCCTTAAGATTTGGTCCCTGAAGTCGAACACTCCCTCTGAAAGACAGTTCTATTCGTGTCCATGACGGTCCGTGAGGTTCTCTATGAAGCGAACATTGGGTTTTGGTTTGGCTGTAATTCAATTGACTGCACTTCAGGGCTGTAAAGAGTTGTTGAAAAAGGCTGCTTCCGAGACCGGTGGCGACGGGGTTGACACCATCAGCCAGCCTGACTCCCTCGACCCGACGAGCTCTTCATTGTTGGACGGCTTGAGACTGCGTCTCGCAGTGAGTGATGTGTCGTCTGACGCCAAGGAGAAGATTGTCAAAGGAGCGAAGGCGGAGCTCGAGAGCGGCACGAAGGGAGCAAAGTCTGCATTGAATTTGGCAGCCCTGAATGTGGATTCGGACAGCCTCGACTTCAAAACGAAGTTGTCGTTGGTGGTGAAGGGTGCCGCCAAAGCCATGGCCGGCATCAGTGAACTCAATTCAGGTGGCAAGCGATTGGGTGTCCTCAAAGACGTCGTCAAATTCGGCGTCGAATCGACAAAGAAATTTCAATCCGAAATGAAAGACACGGGCTCCCAAAGTGTCATTGCGGACGTCGTAAAAACTCTCGTTGCCAACGTCGATGCCGCTGGAGTTTCTGAAGAGGAGCGCGCCGACGCGGTGGTCTCGATGGTAGGCTCCGCCGTTTCTGCACTCAAAGATGCTGCCGTAGAAGATGATTCATCGCGAATCGACAGCATGAAGGCCATTGTGGACGCTGCTGTGTCTGCCATTGCTGACGCCGGCGTGGCTGCAACTTCTATGACCGCTGTTGTGGCCGACATTGCTGAAAGCAGTTTGAAGAGCGCAGCCGAAGCAGGAGTTTCTCAGGAGCTCATTGCGGAAGCCGCGAAGGCAGTCACTCAAGTGGCGGTCGAATCCGCAACTCGGCTTGCCGACACGTCGGGAATCAAGGAAATCAAGGCAACAGAAATATCCTCTGCAGTTGTCCAGAACGTGGTGGCTGCTCTTTCAGATGCGGGCGTGGCGAAGGAAGTACTGGCGCAGACTGCGGCAGCCGTTGCCGGAGCGAGCGTTGCTGCGCTTGTGGAATCAAAAATCGATGCCACCCTCATTGCAGAGGCACAATCCAAGGTTCAAGAAAGTGCGGCCACTGGGCTTCAAAGTTCCGGTCAACTATCGGAAACAGAAATACTTCAGGCGCAGAAGGAAATTGCAAGTACGACGTCGTCAGCGACTGCGGCGGTCGTAGAGAACAAGCCGCCTTTCATGAGTGAGATTGCGGACCAGTTTGGCAAAGAAGACTCCGAACTGCTCCTGAAATTTGAAATTGGCGACAGCGATGGATTTGTGATGTGTTCGGATGTGATTCCTTCTAGTGAAAATCCGCTGCTCATTCCTAATTCACCAAAGAACATGAGCATCGCAAGTCTGGGTGGATCTTTCTGTTCGCTTCGGATTGTCCCTGCTCTCAACGAAAGCGGAAATTCGCAAATCACACTTTCGCTTTCGGATGGAACGAAATCTGCAAATTCGACAGTTAAAAGAAACTTCAATGTGAGCATTTCGGCAGTCAATGACGCACCGTTTATTTCTCGAATTCCTGATCTGCTATTCGATGAAGGTCAGTCAAAAATTCTGAATTTTTCGATCGCAGATGCGGAAAATAAAGAGCTTCGGTGCAGCGATGTTCAAGTCTCCAAACTTGAGTCGACTCAGGTTGCTGATCCTTCGGCTCCCATGGGCACAGGCAATTTTTCTCAGTTGAAATTGATTGTCGCAGGTTCCGGAACGGACTGTACATTGTCTGTCATACCCGGTGAGAATGAGAACGGAAAAGTGGGAATTGGACTCTCTTTGTCAGACGGCAGTGATGCATTGAGCCAAACCACGAAAATGAACTTCTTCCTCAATGTGCGTTCAGTCAATGATGCTCCGGTCATTTCACAGATCAGTGATACTTCGATTGACGAAGACACAAGTACCGGCGACTTGCCGTTCACTGTTTCTGACATCGAGAGCCCAGTGAACTGCGCCCTCGTGAAAGCGAGCGGCAGCAATACCGAACTTCTCCCGACGGGAAGTCTGAAGGTGTTGGGTGGTCAAGGTAAAGAATGCACAATTTCTGCAACTCCTGCAGCAAATAGATTCGGAGGATCCGAAATAAGACTCTCCGTTGATGACGGGTCAGGAGCAGCGAATGCAATCGCTTTGATGAAGTTTCAATTCAATGTGAAGTCGGTGGACGACGCCCCTTTTATTTCTGAAATTTTGAATCAAGTTGTGAATGAGGATGGAGTGAAGACCATTCCTTTTACAATTGACGATGTCGACAATGTTGTTCAATGCAGTGCAGTTGTTGTCACGAGTGGAAATCAAACACTGATACCCAATGAACTTTCGAATCTGTCTGTGGCTGGTTCCGGAAAGAACTGCATGCTAACTTTGAAGCCCGCAGCAAACGAATTTGGCGAAGCTCCAGTGACAGTCTCTTTGCCTTTCAGTTCAAGCCTTGACTTGCGCAATTCAAAACGAACATTTGTCCTCTCTGTTTTGTCCGTCAACGACGCGCCGTCGATTTCCAAAATTGATGACCTTTCAATGGATGAAGACCAAATCACAGATGCATTGCCGTTCACTATTTTGGACGTCGACAGCTCTGTGCGGTGCGACATGGTGCAGGCTCGCAGTGGCAACCTATCGCTCTTTCCTTCGGGAAGTCTTACTGTGGTCGGTGATGCAGGACAGAATTGCTCTCTCTCTGCGAAGCCGGCAGACAATTTGTTTGGTGAAGCGATGATTTCTCTTTCGATCAATGATGGCTCACAGGCTGGCAATGCCATAACTGAAATGAGATTCAAGGTGATTGTGAAACCAGTCAATGATGCTCCTGTCATTTCGCCAATCGTCAGTCCTGTTCTGTTGGACCAAGGGGAGTCCAAGTCAGTTTCTTTCTCAATTCATGATGTGGATGACGCACTCGGATGCAGCAACGCCATGGTCTACAGCGACAATACTTCTCTCTTTCCAGTTGGTCAGGCGAATCTTTCCGCGACCCCAAGTTCGGGAGATGCATGCACGCTGCGGCTGACCCCCGTAGCCGCGGAAAGCGGCACGGCAACAATCAACTTGACTGTGGCTGATCCGAAGGGAGGGACTGCGACCACATCTTTGAGCGTTTCGGTCCGGCCCGTTTCCTACGTCACATTCCAGTTGAGGAACGAGGTCAATTTCTTGGCTTGGCAGGATGGTGCTCTGCCGTGGCAAGAGATTTCACTCGCCGATTGTGGATCGAACGGCTGCAGCAAAACGATCAAGGTGGTCGATCCTCAAAAGAGAATCTCTCTCTCGTTTGTCTGCGATCCGACAATGACTCAGTCGGAGAACAAAGTTGTGCGTTCGGTTTCGGGATATGTGGTTGCATCTGATTTTGATGGCTTTGAGGTATTGACTTGCGTTTCCGGCAACACGTCATCCTCCGCTTCCGGTGGAAATACGAGTGATCCGAATCAGCAGCCTCAAACCAGCTCGACGCCTTCAAGCTCTGCTTCGCCGACACCCTCGGGTGCAACGATGGGCAGTGTTTCTGTGAATGGTGTTCAGTGCCAAAGCAATGAGAATTGCTCTATGACATTGATACAGCAGCTGGCGGTTGTCAGTTCTGGCTCGGGCAAGCGCTACAGTGTTGGACTTGATCCTACAAAGGCCAGCCCCATTCCGATGGGCAATTATCGTGCCTTCTTTGAAAAAAGCGTTTTTTCGGAGGACAGTCAAAGTCAGTTCGGTCGCCTTTTCAGTTTGTCATTTAAAGACATTTCAGTGGGCTCAGAAGCCATCACTTTGGACCCCTCAGCATCGGACTGGACGCCTGTGGCGTTGTCCGAGCGGCAGATCAGTTTGGTGAATGTTTTGCAAGGTCTCGGGGTGAGGATGTTCGGTTCACAGGCCGGCGAAAATTTTGGTTTTGCCCCACTTTCATTCGGAAAACTTATGAATTCAGGCCTGCTTCCTTTATTGAAGTTCACTGTGCTCGGCGACGCTGGTACTCCCAATCCGGCTCCGACCGACGCTTTCTTCGATTTGACAAAAGAGACTTCATCAAATCAATTTGATTCTTATCACGTCTCCATGAAATTGTTCCCGGCTGAACAGAATGCGACTGAACTGAATCTTTCCATTCTTCCTCAGGCGCCGCTTTTCACTCGTGCCTCCGGTCAACCTGTCAGCGCTCTGTTTGCTCCGTCTGCTCAGGGGGCAAATGTGATGTTCATGCAGAATCAGCCGTTGCAGCGCATTGAATCGGTTTTGCATGTGTCCCCGGCACGCTTGGCGGCAGCGGCAAGTTTTGTGTTGCCCGAATTCTCTGACACTTTTGACGCGTGGAAGAGCGAGTGGAAATTCTTGGACTACGCGCGCATCCAAGTGAATGGTCGTTCGTCCATTGAAATCGATGGTGTTAAGGTGGATCACGGCTATCAGCGGTCGCTTGAAGCTTTGGAAAGCACAACGCCACCCAACCCCACGAGGCCCGGTGTTTGCTATGGCACTCTTCCTCCCAACGCGGATGCTCCGCTGGCATATATGCAGCAATTCGACTGGTCTACCGGTGAATGGACACCCAAAGCTGGACAATATTGGTCTGGAGTGTCGAGTTCGTCGAGTTCCTATTCCAATGGTGGCTCGGGCTCTTCTTATGGCGGCTCTGTGTCTTATCCGGAAACTCCCGAATGCAGATTCACTTGCAAGCAGGGATTTGCATTCGCCAATGGAGCGTGTGTTCCAGCGACGTTGAATTGGTCTGACGTTCAAGACGTTCCCAGCACTCAAATCCGCACCGGACGTGTGGTGGGCTCGGTTTCAGACCCCAATGGAGGACCTTCCTCTGCGATCATGGAGGGAAATTCTGTGGCATTGTTGGCTGCCGGAAACGTGTTTTTGTCACGAGATGGCGGGATGAATTGGTCGGGAGTGCAAGGGTTGTCTGGGAAGTACGATTCCAGAATCACTTTTGCCAAGGATGCGGCTACCAGTTTGATAATGACGCATCAAGACTTCGTCACACAAGCAGATCAGACTTCCGTTTCGGTTCTGAAGGTGCTCAGGTTGGATTCGGCCGGTATGCCTTCTGAGACGATTCTTGCAACTGCTCCGCAGAACTGGGGCTCTTACAATCCCTCCTCTCCTCTGATTCAGAACAAGGATCTCTTTACCGCATCGAATGGCGATATTTTTTCCACATTTCTCGTCGCTGAAATCAGCGGTGATACATCGAATCCACAGTTGTTGAAGCGGCTCAAGCTGGCGCGCTTGAAAAGTGGAGGGGCGAATTGGGAAACAGGGGATCTCACAGAACTGTTTGCGTCCGGAGCCGGTTCGCTCAGCGGCTGCGATGACATGAGCAGTTTCCAGATGGCAGAAAGTCTAGGAAAGTTGGTTCTGGTGCAATTCAGGAACTGCGGTTCAAATTCCGTTGCAGCAACAGTTTTGCAAGATCTCGATGCCACTGAATTCAATGCCAATGCGTGGAGCCCTGTGAGCCGACAGGAAGGTCTGGATTCCTCGTTCTTCAATGGCAAGATTGTGGGTCGTTCAGATGGGTTCCGGATCTATTCGAACTGGAGGATGGGTTCCTATTTGACAGGCAACCTCTCAAGCACCAACGCGGTGTCTTGGCAGTCACCAACTTATTCCTATGGCGAGCCTATGACGACGTTGGTGGGAACAGGTTCAAACACCGTCTTTTTCTCTTTCAGAAATGGAGGCAGTCAGCTCGTTTCCATCCAAGAGTCAGCACTGAGCACATCTCAAATGCCCATGAACCCAGTGCCTAGCCAGCTGATAGCTTCGGATGCAAGCAGTATGAAACCTGTGGTCGCCGTGGGCGATGCATCGCAGATTCATGTCTTTTGGATGTCACTCCTCAACAGCAGCATCAACAGCATCCGACATGCGAAATTGTCCGGCAGTGGACAACCCATGGATACGATCACAGAGCCTTTCCAAATTCCGAACAGAACGCTGTCTCCACTCAATGACATCTCAATGGCTGGTGCTCCGCTTTCCGGCGAAAGCATTGGAAGCCAAGGTCTTGTGATCTCGGGTGGAAGCGCCTACAGAACTTTGGATGCAGGTGCGACTTGGAAATCTGCATCGCTTTTTGCCGCAAATTCATGGTTGACAATCAGTCCATACGCTCAAGCTAAGAAGGTCATCGCAGACCAAGGTAAATTCCATCTGTTTGCAGATGGAGTGTATGCGTTCACAAACAGTTTGGAATCACCTTGGACAGTCCGTGCGAGGGTTCCATCTTTCCAAGATCTTCCTTCGTCGATGTATGAAGGGCGCGAGTGGGCCGTCAGCGGTGAAAAGATTTTAGTTCCTTCCGTGTCCTGCCACCCCTTGGACCCTAAAAATGGTTACAGCCAGAATGCGCCCATGAAGACTGAACTCTATTTTGTTCGCTCCGACGATGCCGGCATAAACTGGTCGCATTCAAGTGTGTTTGATTTGAGCTCTCAATTCAACTTGCAAAATTGTCCGCCAGCAGTCTTTTACTCTGTGAAGATTGAAACAGACCGCGTCCTCCTTCTGTTCAATTTGCAGAATGGGCAAAACTCTTCCCTCCAGAAAGCGGTTTGGACTGCCAGCAGCAATTCTTGGACGATGGAAACACTCCTGAGTAGCAGCAGTGGAGAATCTTTTTATATCAATGGTGGTAACCTTCTCGATGGACATCTTGTGATCACTTATACGGACAATTCGTATCAACCCGGGGAGCAGAGTCGTCTCGCTTCGTACAACTCGTCTCTTGTGCTTGAATCGGACAATCCAGTTGGGTCATTCAACATGCAGTCAGGAATGGTGTCACGTTGTCTTGCTCTCTCTGCCTCAACCCTCTGCCCCGCTGGGAACGGAAGCGTTTATCAACGAATGGCAAGTTCACAGGAATGGCAGCTGAAACAAGTGGACACTCCGTTGTGGGGGATGCAGTTGCTCATGAAATTCACGAGTGCAACGGGTGCCGAATCGGTGAGCCTCATTTATCAAAACCCATTCGACGGATTCCTCAAGGTGTCTGGTTCGACGGATGGCGGCACCACATGGCAGTGACGAACCAAACTGCTGCTCCGGAAGGGGCATTGCAGATTTCCTGAGCCCGAGCCGCACTGCGTTATCGCGTGCGGCTTTCGCGTTCCCAAAACTTTCCTGACGGAATCGTGCGCATTGAGTTCGTGGCACAATGCACATTGCCCAGTCGTGTTTGGTAGGCGCTGTCTTCAACAGACACAGGCCAGAGGCCGGTCCTGCGCACCTTCTGACGGATGGCGTCGTTGACCTCGAGCGGCAGGTTGGTTTGCCCGTAGAGCAGGGCTTTGTTGACGACCACAGAATTCACCGGATTCGACCAACGTCCTGCAGCCCCATGTTCAGCCTCATCGTAGGAGAGAGGAAGGGTGACGAGCTGGTTCTGTTCAATGCCAAAAGTGTCGAAGAGATTTTCACCTTCGTTGGATGCCGTCGCCACAATGCCGTTGAGGCGTCGTTGGATCATGGAATTGAATTCATCGGATGATTCATTTGTGAGAGATGCAGCTTCATCAGGACTGGGCATGACGGCTACAAAGCCGCCTCCGATGCGGGGCCAGAAGGTGAGCATTTCATCGACGTGCTTGATGAAAAGCCAGCCTGTGTCGATAGCAACCGGCTTTTGCAATTCCTGTGCTTCCAAAAATGACACGACATCGGGGTGCAAGGATCGTCCCGATTCCGGATTCTTGCCGTAATAAATGCGACCCCAAGGGTAGTTTTTTGTAGGCGGACTCACTTCTAAATTGCCAAACCAGTCGAGCCACGCGTCGCCCTCAGCGAGGCCATCCCGAGGCTGCGCGACTTCCAAATAAGCAACATCAGGTGCAAGGAGCGTTTTGCCGAAGGTGTCGAACCCGCGCGGAGCGTTGAGCACCACATGCATCCGGCTTTGAGGAAACTCCGTGTAGCCGATTTCCATGGTGTCCTGCATCCACATCTCTTGCCACACGTCGGTCGAATGCACATGAAATTTGACCAAGTTGAGAAGCAGAGGAAGCGGCAGGCCAAGAAGCATTTTCTTGTTGCCGTATTGTCCGGAAGAGTCGCGCGCAACGAAGAATTTTTCCATCGGCTGCGTGTTGGGGATCATCAAAAAAGGCGCTGCCCGCAGGACTGCTTTTTGTACCACCTGCCGGTTTGAGTCTTCGATGGTGACCTCTGCAAAGCCGTCCCAAGCACTTGACGCGAAAGCGCAGGCTTCCATCGCCATTTCAACTCGCGGCTGTGTGCGTGAGAGGATATCGCCGAGAGGAACGGATGCCTCGGCACGCTCGTATGTCCCATTGCGACGAACAAACCATTGTGCCGGAGGTTCTTGGAGGGAAGAGGAAGGGAACCTGAGGTTCAAGGTCAGATCTTCGATATCCAAAGCGGCCGAGGGTGAGAACGCAATACGGACGGGCGCGAGATCGTTTTGATCACGTACTCCATTGACAGCGTCGTCCTTGCAGTCGGCCTGTCCGTCTTGATCGTCATCGTCGAGGTTGGGAAGAAGCAACGCACCCTGTCCCGACCATGACCAAGAATTTCGTCCTGCAGGAGGATCATCGAGTGTGCCATTGCGATTTTCATCGGTGGTGATCGAGAGTGCTTGCCTCAGGGAGTTCAGATGGGAAGAAGTGTTTGTTTTTAGTTTGCTGGGTGCGCATGAAAGTAAAACAAATAATGGAATCAAGAGCAGTGTGAAGGAGCAGAGGCGACATAAGGCCGCCCACGTTTGAACTTCTTTTGCTGTGAGGTTCATGTCTGTTCTTCCTTTAACAGAGAATATTGTTCTCGTATCAGCGTTTCAGGTAAATTCCCTTGGGCGAGCCCAGCACGTTTCCGTCTTTGTAAATAAGTTCGCCGCGCAGGAAGGTTTGCTTCACCTGAGCAGTGAGTTCCATTCCTGTGAAAGGCGAATAGCCTTGAGCTGAGGGCGAGTCTTTGGGATCGATGGTCCATGTTTTGTTCGGATCGACGAGAACCACATCGGCGTCGTGCCCCACCTTGAGGTCGCCCTTGGTGGGCAAGCCATAGCGCTCGGCGGGTGCACTGCAAACGAGTTCAGCCATGCGGTTGAGGCTGAGTCCGCGCTTGCGCCCTTCTGTGAGCAAGCCGCACAGAAGGTATTCTGTTCCGCCAAATCCGCTCTTTGCCATGAAGACATCCTTAGGATTCTGCTTGTCGGTTTTCATCTCTTCCGAGCAGCAGGCATGGTCGGAACAGATCCAGTCAATGTGACCGTTCTTCACCGCTTCCCAAAGATACTCCACATCCTCTCGCGGACGGATGGGCGGATTCACTTTGGCGTAAATGCCATTCGGTGATTCGGTGTCGAGGAGCAGATGCCCGATGGTGACCTCGCGGCGGAAGTTGATGTTCGGGAAGACGGCTGACATCTTCAGAGCCGCATCGACAGCCTTGCGCGACGTGAGGTGAAGAAGGTTGATGTTCACGCAGTCGGTTTCGTTCGCCAAGTAGGAAGCGATAAAAATGGCCAAGCCTTCGGAGTGGGGCGGACGCGATGCGCTGTAGGCAGGTAAGCCTGTGAGTGTGCCGTCACGCATGACCATTTTTGTATAAGCAGTCATGATTTCGGCTGTTTCACAATGCAAACTGAGCGACAGTGCCTGCCGTTTGTCGGGGCGCGCATCGGAGAGCGATTTGAGTCCGCGCATCACGGCTTCAAAGTGTGCGATGTCGTAACGCTCATCCTGACCGATCATGAGAAATTCGTGCTGCTTGTGTGAACAGCCATGCAGTCCATGACTTCCGTAGAACATAAAGATCTTGAAAGAAGACACTCCAAAGCGCTCGAGCAGCAAGGGCATTTCATCGATGTGGGAAGCCGACATCGGTGCCACATGGTATGCGTAGTCGACATGATAGTTGCCTTCAGAAAGAGAAAGCACTTCGGGCATGAAGTCGGCGTACGGGCCGCCTTTGTTGAGATAATATTGTCCTGTCCGGATGTAGTTGAGGCTGCTTGTGACACCTCCCATGGCAGCCGCACGGCTTTCATTGCGCGCATCTTTGTCGAGAGGTGCATAAATGCCTGTGTGCATGTGAGCATCCACAAGCCCGGGGAAGGCCAGCAGACCGCGTGCATCGGTGACACTGCGCGCCAACGTGGCGTCAAGATTCGCTTCAAGAGCAACAATTCGACCTTGTTTGATGGCGATGTCGAGGTCTTCAGGTGCCGAGTGCTGCGGGCGGACAACGGAAGCACCTTTGATGATGTGGTCGTAAAGGAATGTCATGGCTGTTGTCTCCCTTGAGTCGTCTCTTTTTTGTTTTGATTTTTTCCGTTGTCATGGGCGGAGCCCAGCCGGATGATTTTCTCGCGTGCCAGAGAATCGATGTCCTGTTGTGAATAGCCAAGTTGCGTGAGCACCTCGTGTGTGTGTTCGCCAACACTGGGAGGTTGGAGTTCAAGAGCGAAGCTTTCACCATTCCACTCCAAGGGGAGTGCAGGAAGCCCGACAGTTTTCTCTTGAACGTTCACATCCAGCAATCTGCCTTGCTGGTTCAGTTGAGGATCGGTGAAGAGATCTTCCGGCCGTGCCACGGGTGCAAATGGGATGTTGACGGCCTCGCAGCGTTCAATGATTTCTGCTGCAGTGAGTGTTGCAAGCATGGCGGTGATGGCCGGCAGCAGCCACTCTTTCTCGGCAATGCGACCGTTGTTGGTGGCAAGTCTTGTATCGGCGCTCCATTCCGGCTTCTGGAACGCTTCGCAGAAGCGAGTCCAGTGCCGATCGCTGATGATGCCTATGAAAACGGGCAGCGCGTCTTTGCTGGAAAAAATTTGATAGACCGACCACGCACTCTGGCGTTCCGGCATGGGGGGAATGGGAGCTGCGCTTTGTGCCGCATAGGCCATGTGCTGACCCATGAGGAATGCTGTTGTTTCAAAGAGGGAGGAGCGAATCAGGGCTCCTTCGCCTGTGCGTTCACGTTCATACAAAGCTGTGAGAACACCCATTGCGCCAAACATCCCGCCCGTGATGTCGACCACCGAGGTTCCTGCCCGCAAGGGTTGATGACGCGGGCCCGTCATGTAGGCGAGGCCCCCCATCATCTGCACGACTTCGTCCATGGCATGTCGCTCTTCGTAGGGCCCTGAGAGGAATCCTTTGAGTGAGCAGTACACGAGACGTGGGTTGAGTTCTTTGAGAGTGGCGTAGGAAAGGCCGAGTCTGTCGGCGGTGCCCGGACCAAAATTTTCAATGAAGACGTCGCACTCTTTGGCGAGGCGGCGGACGACGGCGAGCCCTTGTTCAGATTTGAGGTCCACGGCCAAACTGCGTTTGTTGCGGTTGTAGAAAGGGAAGTAGCCCATGCCGAACCCTTTGAGCGATCGCGTCGGATCGCCTTCGGGAGGCTCAATGTGAACAACGTCGGCGCCGAGATCGGCGAGCATGAGGCTGGCGCACGGGCCCATCACGGCATGCGTGAGATCGAGCACACGAATGTGCGAAAGAGGCTTTCGAATTTCAGTTGGATTCTTCATGGGCTTTGAAT
>JBEGJP010000232.1:0-12261 GCA_041184525.1 Pseudomonadota bacterium
GAGATGGATTGGGAAGTAAGTAAATTCTGATTTGTCATTCGAATGACGTTAAGGAGCCGTTTTCCAGCCGGATGATGTGGTCTGCATCGCTGAGTGTGTTGGTCCGGTGGGCAATCACCAGCTGAGTGCAATGCTTGAATTCCTCACGCAGTGTTTGCTGAATGAGCGCATCGGTGGCGACGTCGACATTGGCTGTGGCTTCATCAATCAGCAGAATGCGGCTCTGGGAGAGAAGCGCACGCGCAAGACACACCAACTGTCTTTCACCGACGCTCAAATTTTTTCCGTTTTCCTCGACAGTGAAATTTCTTGCTTTCTCGGCATCAGAGCAGATGTGCAGCAGATGTCCGCGACGGAGCGCTGTGCTCACTGCGTCGTCGGAATGCTGTTCGAACGGATCGAGATTCTCACGTAAGCTTCCCGAGAACAAAACAGGATCCTGCGGGATCACGGTCACGGCGTTGCGGAGTGTTTTGAGAGGCAGCGTCGCGATGTCTACGCCATCGATAAAGACCATTCCTTCAGGCACAGGAATGAGCCGCGTGAGGATGAGAAAGAGTGTGCTTTTTCCGCTGCCGGTGCGGCCCGTGATGCCGATTTTTTTTCCTCCGGATATTTCGAGTGAAATATTTTTGAGAACAGGAGGCAGATTTTCAGCGTAGGACGCGGTGAGGTTTTTGAAGGCGATGGAACCGGAAGATGGCCAGTTTTCGGGAAAAAAACCACCCAAAGATTGCGGTTCGCTAGGAAGTGCTGCGTACTCGCTGACGCGGTCGACGGACACCAAGCTGTTCTCCAGCATGCGTAAACTGCGCGCCACACCGCCAAGAATACCGACCATTTGAAGGCTGAAGGTGAGTCCGACTGCCGAAAGCGCAGGAGATGCAGAGTCAGGGTGGAGAGTCAGGAGAGCAAGGAAACCTCCCACGAGCACGACACCGAGCAATTCCAACCGCAAGGCAAACCATAAGTTGGTGGCAAGCATATAGAAGCCTGTGGAGATATGTCTGTTGATGAGTGTCTTATAGCGGTCGAGGAAGCGCTTTTGTGATTGAAGGGATTGAATGACAGTCAAGCCGGGGAGTGTTTCGGCCGTCAGCGACATCCATGGGCTGCGCACAACCTGTGAAAGCGCATTGAGACGAAGCTGTGTTTTACGGACCCAGCGGAAGAGTACGAAATAGAGGAATGCCGCAGGCAGGAGAAGAAAAGATGCAGCAGGCTGGCTCCAGACCACCGGCAAGAGGGAGGCGAAGATTCCAATGAGTGCCGTGAGAAACTGACCGACCGATGAGGGCATCGAGTTGTCGATGGCATTGGTGTCGGAGGTGAAGCGGTTGAGGATGCGACCTTGCGGCGAAGTATCGAAGAAACGCATGGGGGCGTTCATCACGCCGCCCAACAGGCTTTCGAAAAATGATGTTCCCGCTTTCACACCTCCGTCAAACAGAATCACGGAGCGTGTCCGCTCGGCTGCGACCGTGACAAAGGTGAGCAGCGCAAACACAAGCACTGCCGTGGAGAGTGCCACTTCGTTGGGATGCGACGTCCAGTGTCCCAACCACAGGTTCGAGCTGATATCGGTCAGGCGGGGGAGAAAGAAAACCACCACGACACCCCAGAGGCCGAGCGCCGGTGCCAGCGCATTGAAGTACGACTTGAATGCGACTTTGTTGAAAACGGGAAGTGTTATTTTCTCTTCAGTCGTCAACTTTCCAGACTGCGATGCTGCCGGCGCAAGAGGTGTCGGTTCCTCGGCCTGCGAAGGCGTTTGCAGTTCGTGGCCTCGGGTTTTGATGTGCAGATCATGCAAACGCGCAAAAGGTCCTGAAGCCTGAACGAGGCGAGCAGGCGCACCTTGTTCAACAACCATGCCGTCATCCAGAACCACAATCCAGTCGGCTTTCAGTGCGAAATCGATCCGATGCGTGCTGAAGATTCTCGTCTTTCCAACGAGTTCTTTTTGCAGGAGGTGCTCGAAAACGTGTGATGCTACGTGTTCATCCAAGGCGCTGAAAGGGTCGTCCCAAATCACGCAACCGACGTTTTCTTTCAAACTCGTATAAGCAGTGCGCGCCAAAGCCAAACGTTGCTTTTGTCCACCTGAAAGATTGATCCCGCGCTCACCCACTTCTGTTTCGAAGCCGGCAGGCCATTGCGACAGATCGGTTTGCAGCGCCGACGCCCGCACCACGCGCTGCAAAAGGGACTCATCGGTTTCAAGTTGAAAGACGATGTTGTCTCGCACACTCGCGTTCTGATTCCATGGCAACTGCGGCGCAAAGCTCACAGGATGAGGCACCGCCGCCGTTCCGCCCCGCAGCACCATTTCGCCCAGAAGAGCTCGCAACAATGTGGATTTGCCCGAGCCGATACTCCCGACCACCGCAACACAGCAGCCCACAGGAACTTTCAGATCAATTTTTTTGAGCGCGAGCGGTGAAGAGTCAGTGAGGTTTTTTTCCGGTCGCGAAAAGTCAGCCTGTGTCAATTCGATTTCGATGGTCTTGTCCCGCAGAGGGAGCTGATTTTCATCTGCAAAACGCTGGGAAAGGAAGGCCCCAATCCGCCCCACGCTGATTTTCAGCTCCGAACCGTTTTGCAGAAGGTCTGGAATTTCACTGAAAATAGAAACGAGCGATGCGATGACGCTGAAAGAAGCAAAGACCTCAGCGGTGCTGGGCACGCCAGATGTCCACGCCACCAGTGTGACCACAGAGGCACCCGTGAGAATCGGCAGGAGCGCGGTGAGTGCACTGTGGCGCGCAGCCACGCGGGCACGTTCCCGCATGAGCGAGACTTCCTTCTGGCGCACAGTGAGAACGCGATCCATAAAACGTTCTTCCCAGGCGTGGAACTTGATCACCCGAATGCCGGTGAGGATCTCTCCCAAAATTCCAAGCCGCATGCGTGCCTGTTCTCGGACTTGTGCGGCGAGGTCGCTCATTCGCTTTTCAAGCCGTCTGCCCAGTGGAACGACCGCAGCCAATGCAACGACGGCAAGCAGAGCCCAAGGTCCAAGGAACGAAACGAGCATCCCGCAGTAAAGAAGGATGGTGACAGGGTAAAGGAGAGGTTCGAGCAAGAAGGGAAGAATGGAAGTGGAATCACAGTCGCGGGTGGCGATGTTGACGAATTCACCGGTGGTCAGGCGCGAACGATCTTCCGGTGAAAGATGCAGAAGACTCTCGTAGACCTCGTAACGCAACAGGCCGGGCATGGACCACGTCAGTTTGAAGCAATGACGTAAAAAGTGGGATCGGATGAGTGCCAGACAGAGAAAGCAGAGTGTCGCAAAGGCAGCCATGCTCTGACGGCCGTCGATCCAGCTGAAGAACCATGCATGCGCGGATGAAGAGGCCGGATTGAAACGGGCAATCAATTCCTTGAGCAGCAGGGGACGCAAGAGGTTCAGTGCCGTCATCAGGATGAGGAGGAGAAAGATATTTATGAAACGTTGCCGGAATGCGGCAAACAGGGCCTTCAGAACGCTGCCTCGGAAGGCTGCCCGAAAGAGCGGAGCGGTTGTTTGCAGGCTGTCCGCGGTGGGCGGCACGGGGTGGAGGTCGGAGAGCTCGATGGGGCGCCGTTGGCCCACCCGCAGAAGGGCGCCAATCCAGCCGTGGAAAATGAGTTTGCTCCAAGGAGCGTTTTCTTCTTGAATCTGTCCCGTCATAGGGACAAGTCATTACTTCTGCTTGGCTTGATTTGCAAATTGGAACGCATCGTCCAAATTGCGCTCCGCGGGCTGGACAATCATCAATTGCCCGTTCTCGTAGCGTGTGATGGCCTGTGTGCGTTCTGCAGGCAATCCTTTTTCAACACGCGCCTTACGCATGCGCAGTTCGCATTGTTCTTTGTTGTTGGTGATGACCTTCGTGAGGCGGCGGTAGGAAGCTTCGGCCTGCTTTTCCGCTTTCAACTTGTCCTCGAATTTTTCTTGCCTGACAAAAACGAGATCACCTGATTCATCGATTCCGACGGTTTCCTTGTAGACGGGGTTGTCTTTGATACCGTCCACTT
The DNA here is from genome assembly GCA_041184525.1 of Pseudomonadota bacterium. Classification (GTDB taxonomy): domain Bacteria; phylum Bdellovibrionota_B; class Oligoflexia; order Silvanigrellales; family Silvanigrellaceae; genus RFOM01. The sequence goes on from JBEGJP010000232.1 coordinate 4,024, forward strand.
CCGGCAGAGGGCTCATGTCGCCGGAGCCTCCCAATCGGACGTCCGCCAATTCAATTCTGCACCGGCGCAGAAGCTGGTATTCATTTTGAAGTTTGGACTGCAATTCTTCGTTCACGTGAGTTTGAATCAGAAGTTCATCGGTGGCTGAAGTCTTGTCTTGCAGCACCAAATTCCGTTCTTTGTCGAAGCCGAATTTTTCGGATGTTTTTTTATCCGTCGTTTGCAGTTTAGTTTCAATTTTTTCGTCTCCGAACTTTTTGGAGGTGCACGCCGCGAGTGAGGCAAAGGAGAGCAAAGTGAGAAGGGTCAGCTGTGGTGTTTTCATGTGTCATCTCCTGCACAGTGTTTTTTTCCGCAAGCCATGTTTTACTCCATTTGAGTGGAGTTGAGGGAGTCCGGAGTGGAAACTATGTCGTCTTTCGGTGATCAGAAGGAAAATTCTTCCTCGTCTGCCGAGCTGAGGCAGGATGCCCGCTTCAGGGTGACCGATCCTGAGGCATATAAGGTTTTTGTCACCATGGGTCACTCCCATGTCGAGGCCCGCTGCGTGGACTACAGCCCCTTCGGGCTGGGGCTTCGTTTCAAAATGTCTTCCGAACTTCCTTTGTTTTCCATCGGTGAGCTAGTCGAACTTCAGTGTGAATTCGTGGGTTCCCGCTTCCATGCACGCGGTGCGATTGCCAACACACGTGTGGAGCGTCTTCCTGAGGGCGATTTTGTCCGTTTGGGAATCTCTCTGAGCCGTTCAGCCGAGGTGGTGCGTCCTGCGCACGTCAAGCGCCGCTCCGCGCGTATCCTCATGAATGAGGGTGTATCTCCGCTCGTTTTTGTTCACGATGAACTTCGCTTCGGTGATGCCATCTTCGCCAAAATAACCGATATCTCCAGCGGCGGGATGCGACTCATCATTGACCGGCATCCTCTTCCTTTTCTTGAGAAACAGAAGCACTGGTTCGAGATCGTTCTTCCCATATTCGGTCAGGCGCGGGCCTACTGCCGTATCGCCTACGTGCGCAAGGAAGAGGGTTCCAATCGCTATATGATTGGTTGTGAGTTCATCAGTGGCGGCACCGAACAGAATTTGCGTGCCATTGAAGATTGGTTGTTCTATTGCAACCTTTGGATTTCAGTCTCTGACATTAAATCAGCCGGATTCCCTTTGGCACACCTTGGAGGTGTGGACGAAAGCTATCGAGTTCTTGTCTCTTCGTCGAACGAAAGCCCAAATTCCGGCTGGGGCGCGAGTCTCCAAGCAGAACAGCAGGACAATGGTGTGTCAGTCCCGCCGCAATTGGAAACAATCGAATTCTCTGTCTCGGAATCATCGCGTCTCGATCGCATTGTTGCGGTCGTGGAAGATGCGCAGCGCGTGTTGAATGTGGTTGGGCTCGATGTCTCTGCACCGGCGCTTCCGGTTTTGACAGCGCTCTGGAAATCAATTCTTCTTTTTGCCCTGCACAACGGGATTCAAAAGATTGTTTTCAACGTGAAGAAGGTCGATTCACCCTTTATCAGCGGTAGTTTCGCTGCAGGGTGGAATGACAAGTCCCAAACTCAATCTTTCGGAGTCCATGACCTCTTCAGCGGTGGCGCGTTGCGCTTTGCACTCTGGCGGCGAGTTTATTCCGACCTGAGCAGGAAAAACGACATGTGGCTGCCGCGTCCGTCGAGTCTCATTCGCAAGATCATGCTTTTTTAAGCAGCCACTGCTGCCACGTTTTACCTTGATGAAGGTCCCAGAGAGTCGGCTCCACCGAACTTCGGACTTCAGGGAATTTGTTCCTGCTGCGGACGATGGTCAGCCAGCCGCATCCCCCAAAATTTTTGAAGGAAAGTTGCAGCTGAGCAGGAATGTCAGTGGCACGTGTGAGGTCGGCAACGGCAACACCGCTGCCCGCATCGGAAAATATATCAAGCGGCAATTGTGATTGATGGCAAAGCACCCGTGCCTCGGCTCGGTTGTGTTGGTGGGCAAAGCGCTGCAAAAGTTGCACGCCGTCGAGGGCGCTTTTTGCTTCTTCCCACCGGCGCCCCATTTCGGTTTTGAGAGCTGTAAAAACAGCCTGAGTGAAGGTCTGACTGTGCTCCTGTGTCCAGTGCTCGGGCAACTCCAGTTGAACAGGCGTCAGGCAGCCGCGTCCCCACCAACGGCTGCACATGAGGGCCACTTCGGTCGGACTCGTGTTTTCATCTGCCCGTGCACTGTTTTGAAAATCGCCGAGACCGATGAGAACGGTCTGAGTGCCGCGTTTTTGAATTTCGATCGACACGGTAGACAGCGTTTCATCGCTTCCAAAAAGAACAATGCGATGCGCGCGCGTCTCGTTGTCTTGCGAGAGAATCCTTCCCTGAGCCACTTCAATAAATGCGCTTTGAGTGACACTGTTGAAGGCCGTTGCGAGAGCAATAGTTTGTCCCCTCACGAGCGTGCTCAGAGGATCATCTTGTCGGAGCGAGGGCAAATGGAGGCGGACTCTTTCAGCACCCATGAGCCATGCATGAACAGCAGGAAACAGCCAAGCAATGGGTGTGTTGGCCGCCGACACAATCGCAAGAGTTTCATCGACCAGTGCATTTTCGCGGATGAGAGCCTGCTCCTGTTCATCGGAGTTCCAACGCTGGAGCGATGTTTCTAAGTCAGCCAACGAAGAAGGAGTCCAGTGCCGGCGATCGAGTTTTTTGAGGAAAGAAGCTGCGGAAAAAAGTGATCGCTTGCTTGCGGGCGCTCGCAGTAATTCTTGCGGCGCAATGCTTTGTGCCGTGCCTGAGATGTCCGAAGAAGATGTGAGGTCGAAACGGTAGGTCGAGCGCACATTCAGACTGCAGCCTTTCACTGTGGCATCCGGAGCTCGGCCTTCCAAAACAAACCGCGTGTGGGAGGCGTCCTGTACGGAGCCCAGATCTTCTGTGATCACAAAGGGCCAAGAGTCCACATTCGCCCCATCCACAAACCCGAGAAAGCCCTTTTCACCCTGAGGAACCAGCGCGTCGAGGGAAGGTGCGATTGCAAATGCCTTCAGTTGAGGAGCACACGCAAACTGGCCGGTGTTAGGGCTGGACACGGAATAGGCCTGCGACGCGAGTTCGCACATCCCGTATTCGGAGAGCAGGTGGACATGGCAATCGGGAGCGAACCACTCCCGCACAGCCGCATGCAATTCAGCCTGCGTGGTGTGCTGCGTGCGGCCCTTGGTTCCCCCTGTGTCAAACAACCAGACGGTGTCGGCATCGATAAAGGGTTTGCCTGCGTTTTCCTGCCGCTGCCATTGTGAAACTTGAAGATGATGGAGAGATGTTCCAAACAAAATGAAATTGCGCAGGGCCGGATTTTGCTTCTGTGCGACCTGAAGCAGGGCGGCCAGATTGTTCGGGTCAGAGTGGATGTCCGCAAAGCTCACCGGGATCCCGTTCTCTTTCCAGAACGACACCATTGCGGCGAGGGAACTGTCGCTCCATACGTCCGCCGGAGGAACCAAGCTGACAACCGGTGTGCCTTCAGGGATCCCCAAGCGCAGGCAGGCTGTCTGGAATCCTTCCAGTGCGCTCACTTTGTAGGCAGCCAGTCCTTCGCTCCCCATGTGGTGTGTGGCACGGACAGCCTGCGTGCTGCCGCTCGAGAGAAAGTGCTTGAGAGAGGAATGGGATGCACGCACGTCCGGAAAGCGCGACACAGAGCACAAGCGGAAACAGCGGATGGGAAGAAAAGGCAGGCGGACAGATGCGGAAATGTTGATGTGAACCAGCCAGTCTTCCAGTTCCGGATGGGCGCGCAATGTCCTGTCGCAAAGAAAAGCAAGCCGTTTGAGCTGCTCGTCATTCATCGGGATTTCGGGTTGTTCCATTGCCTTGGTAGGCCCAGTCATGCTTACATACTCCCAGTCCAAAATTGGCTACCATCAAAGGAACAGGCATGGAACTGAAAGTTTCCCAGAATCGGAGCAGCCGCACTCTCATGGTCGGTTATATTCTGCTCTTCCTTGCGACATTGGGGCTCGATCAAACGACCAAATTCCATGCCCAGCAGCAATTCATGAGCTGGTCTCACGAAACCGATCTGCGCAGTTACCGCGGCGATTCCAGAAGAGTGATGACCCTCGGCACATCACCCACGCTCGCGTTTGAAAAGGGGCTCTCTCGGGATGCAGTTTCAGCAAATTGGTTGGACTTCCATCTCACTTATGTGCGCAACCCAGGGGCCGCGTGGGGCTCGTTTGCAAACGCCCCTGAAAAATTGAGGCTTTGGTTGTTTTATGGCGTGACCGTCTTCGTGTCGGGTATGATCCTCTATCTTTTTAAGAATTCCCACCCAGGGCAGCGTATGGCCCGCACGGCTCTGGTGTTGGTTTTGGCGGGGGCCGCGGGCAATTTCGTCGACCGGCTGCTGCTGAAATATGTGATCGACTGGCTGCATTTCCATTGGCAGGTCTTCGGTTGGGAGTATTCGTTCCCCGTGTTCAATTGGGCCGATGTGTCGATCAACGTGGGAATCGGTTTGATGCTGCTCGACATGCTGCTGCAGGAAATTGCCCTGCGTCGCGGCACGGCCAGCCGGAATCTTGAGCTCAATACCACTGCTTGACACCCTCCGAATCCGTCGCATGTTGTTTTCATCAGGCCGCTGAGCGGCTTGGGGAGGGAAACGATGCCGCAGCATTTTCTGAAAAGCTCCACCCACAAAGTCAATGAAGTCTTTCAGGCGGCCATCACAGAGGCCATCAACGCTCAGACACGCCTTCTGACGCCGGAATTTCTTCTGTTTGCGCTGGTGGAACAAAAAGAGTCAATTGTTCTCAAAATAGCTCGTGAGTTGCAGCTGGATGAGGTCAAAGTCAAAACCGGTCTGGTGAATGGGCTGTACGAACGCATCAACCGCCTGCAGCGTCGTCCTGATCCGCATCCGGGTCAGAAAAATGAGACGACGAATTTGTACGGCACTCAGGAAATGAATTTTCTTTTTGAGCGAGCCGACGCCGAGAGGAAAAATTTTGCCGATGCCTTCATTTCAACAGGTGCGCTGTTTTTGGGATTCTTCGATACGCGTCTTCCTTCGACTCGGGAGCTGCTCCAGCAGGTGGGTTTCAACCACGACGACGCACGCAAGGCGCTTTTGAGTGTGCGCGGCAACCACACAATTACGGGCCGCGATGATGAGTCGCGTCAAAGCGTGCTCAGTCAGTTCACGAAAGATCTGACCGCGATGGCGCGTCGGGGAGAGCTCGATCCTGTGTCTGCGCGCGACGCCGAAATTGATCGTGTGATTCAAATTCTTTCCCGCCGGAAAAAGAACAACCCCGTTCTCATCGGCGAGCCGGGTGTGGGCAAAACAGTCATTGTGGATGGTCTTGTGCAGAGGATGCTCGCTGGGGAAGTACCTGACCATCTCATTGGCAAGCGGGTTCTGACGCTCGAGATGGGCGAACTTGTTGCCGGAACCAAAATGCACGGCGAGTTTGAAGAGCGTCTCAAGCAAATCAAAGAGGAGATCATCGCGCTTGAAGGTGAGGTGATCCTCTTCATCGATGAAATCCACACCGTCGTCGGTGCGGGGCGCTCGTCGGGTGCGCTCGATGCGAGCAATATCCTCAAAACATCTCTGGCACGCGGTCAATTGCAATGTATCGGCGCCACCACATTCAAAGAATACAAGCAGTACATCGAGTCCGATCCGGCCTTGGAACGCCGTTTCCAGCCCGTGAAGGTGGATGAGCCTTCACTCGACAATGCCAAGGCAATGTTGCGTGCCATTGCAGAGAAGTACGAAAAGCACCATCACATTAAGTTTGCGGGCGATGCATTGTCCGCCGCAGTGGAACTGTCGCACCGCTACATCACGGGGCGGAGTTTGCCCGACAAGGCGATCGATCTCATTGATGAAGCAGGCGCATTGAAACGCATCCGTGTGGTGAGTTTGCCGCCGGAAATTCAAAAGCTCGAGCAGGAAAAAAATCAAAAACAGGAAGAGCGTACTGAGGCCTTCAATAAGCAAGACTTCCCGCGGGTCGCAGAAATTCAAATGGATGTCGTGCAGCTCGAAAACAAGATCTCTGAATTGCGCAAAAGCTGGGAGGCCACCATCCGTCCTGAAGATCGCGAAGTGCAGGCCGACGACATCGCCGAACTGGTGTCCAAGTCGACAGGAATTCCCGTCACCCGCCTGCAGGCTGAAGATATGAGTAAACTGGCCAGTATTGAAAAAGAACTTGGAAAACGGGTGATGGGGCAACCGCATGCCGTGGAAGCTGTGGCGAATGCCTTGCGCAGGAATCGGGTCGGATTGCGCGAGCGTCGTGCTCCCATCGGTTCTTTCTTGTTTTTAGGGCCGACGGGCGTCGGCAAAACGGAGTTGGCCAAGGCGCTCGCCGAATTCGTGCTCAACGACGAAGCTCGCCTCATCCGTTTCGATATGAGTGAATTCATGGAGCGGCATGAAACATCTAAGCTCATCGGTTCACCGCCGGGTTATGTGGGCTACGGTGAAGGCGGCCAGCTGACCGAGCGCGTCAAACGGAATCCTTATACTGTGCTTCTCTTTGATGAAATTGAAAAGGCGCACCCTGAGACGTTCAATCTCTTTCTGCAACTGCTCGACGATGGCCGTGTGACGGATGCCGAAGGGCAAATTGTGAATTTCGAGAACACGCTCGTTATTTTCACCAGCAACATCGGTTCAGAACACATCGTTTCCAATCGACGCGCGGTGGGTCTGAGTGCAGACGATCGTGAATTGAGCAACGAAGAAATAGAACGTCTCGTGAAGGACGAACTGAAGAAGTCCTTCAAGCCGGAATTCCTCAACCGTCTCGATGAGACCATTGTCTTCCGCAAGCTTTCTAAAGATTCTGTTGAACGCATTCTTCAACTTCATCTCAACGATCTCGCCTCGCGGTTGCAGAAACAGGGATTGGTTTTGGAAGTCACAGACTCTGCAAAAACGTGGCTCGCAGACAACGGTTTTGACCCAGTCTACGGGGCAAGGCCGTTGCGTCGCCTTCTTGAGCAGGAAGTAGAGAACAAAATTGCCCAAGAAATTGTGCGTTGGCGCGGTGAAAAGGGGCTTCAGGCGCCCTCCGGACAGCGGCTTGAGGTGGCCTTGGTTGGAGCGGGTGTCACACAATTGACCGTAAAAATATCCAATTAAATCATAAGGTTTAAAAAATACTTCTCAGTTCTCTCCGACAGCCTCCGATCCCTCAAAGAGGAGAGGTGAGAGGAGTGTGAAATGACAATGAAGCCCCCACCATTACGTGAGGAAACCCGCAACCGGTGTGTGGTTGTTCCATTGACAAACGAGTTGTCGCAGAAGCTCGTCAATTGCAGTTTGGAACATTTTCACTTTCTGTTCGACGTTGTGAAAATCGATTTTTCGATTTTTGTTGTCGTAGAAGGCTGGTTGGTGGAATTCGTCAAGCCCAAAGAGTTCAGCAAAGCACTCCTCGACGAAATTTGGCTCGCTTGTTTGAAACCCAAAGGTGCCTTCCGTGTGTGTATCTGGAAAGAAGACAGGCCCAAATTCGAAGCCGTCATCAATCAGGTGCGGAGCAAAAAGCTCACACGATTGGCCGCCTATGTTCCGCACATGGATCGTATGACTCTCGACGTCTACAACAACCTTTGTTCATCGAGCCAGTTGGTTGTCAAAGGCGGAGTTGATGAAGACGTAGTGGCGCGTGTGCGGGCCAGTGCATCGCACATCGTTTCTACAGTTCTTGATTCGCAGTCGGCTATCTACACTCTGAGCAAAATGATCAGCTGCGATCCGACACTCTATGATCACAGTGCCACCGTGGCCATGTTTTGTGGAATTCTCGCACAGAATATGGTTGAGCGTCCGATGTCAGAGAACGAAGTTATTCTTGTCACAGAGTGTGGTCTCTTCCATGATGCAGGTAAAACTTGTGTGCCGATGGAAATTCTCAACAAGCCGGGCAAGCTGACGCCCTTAGAATTTGACGAAATCAAAAAGCACACCACGCTCGGCCGTGATGAACTGCTCGACGCCGTAAAGCGCGGTGCACCCATTCCAGACGAAGTGATCCGCGTTGCCTATGAACACCACGAGAAATTCACGGGGCGTGGTTATCCTGACGGGCGTAAAGGACGTTTGGAAGCCGATCCGGACCAAGGGATACACCTCTACAGCCGCATTTGCATGATTGCCGATGTGTACAGTGCTCTGCTGATGAAAAGGGTTTACAAGGAAGCCTTCGAACCGGGACAGGCCCTGAAGATTATGATCGA
>JBEGJP010000233.1:0-2574 GCA_041184525.1 Pseudomonadota bacterium
CTTCAACTTGGAATCCAGTCCATGCGAAAAAGACCCAGAAGTTCTGGTAAACGCCCACACTTGCGTTCGAAATATAAGCAGCTGTCGGATATTTATCCAAGCAGGATTTTAACGCGGTTTCAATGCGTGAAATACCCCACGGGATAAAGAAGATGAACACCTTGTCGGTGGCTTTGCATGTCCCAAGGCGGACGTATTTTACGTTGGATTGCAGTTCGGGCTGCGTAGATGCCATCCCGAGGAAACCGATATTTGTGACGCAACCTGCTAGTGGCAGTGAAAGTGCCAGAAGGGATAAGAGGTTTTTCATTATTAAACCTTATTTTCATAAATGATTTTTGTTTAAGTTTTGTCTGTCTGAAATTGCAGTTGTTTTTCTTATTTTCTTGTGAATACCGCTTTGCTTGTTACTGAGGTCAACTTTGTGCCTTCAATCTTGAGGAGTGCTTCTGACTTGTTTCCTGCCTTTTGCACTGCATCTTCGTCGGTGGAACTAGTGCTGTTGATTTTTTTGTTGGTGCAGTTTGTTTCCACTCCCTTTGTCCACGTCCCTGATTCACATTGATTTGTGGAATTTAACACAGCAATGACGCTGTCTTCAAAGTATGTAGATTTAATTTCTGTGAGTGTGGTTTGGACGACTTTTGATCCTTGTTCGCCATCTCCAGTTACTGAGAATGTGTACTTTGATGACGATAGGAAGGTCTTATTTGAACATTCTGAATCTGAGTAACCCGCCAGTTCTATTGTTGATGTTTTGTCAGAATTGAAGACCATAGTAGTTTTCAAAAACGATGATGCCGACGCTGATATACATTCGGTAGCCCAAGTCCCAACAAAGGCACTTTCGGGGCTAGGTGTCTCGGTCTTTTTCTCTTCCGATCCGCAACTGGCAAGAATCGATATGACAGGAACTAAGAGAATATATCGTTTCATGAAGACTCCCTTTTTCATCAGTTGTTTGCGGTTGTATTGTCATGATTGAAGGCGTGATTATGCTTGTCAAATTATGGGATCGTTTTTTCCGTGAGTTGGAAACTTTCCAGTGAATTGGAAATGAGTGTCTTGATAGGCTTGTTTCTGGGCACACTTGACTGATTAAATTCCAACTCTTCAAAATTGGAATTTCGAGTGTTGACCGATTCAGTCGGTCTGATAACGGATAGGCACTAAAATTCCTCACTCTGGTTTGTTCCTTGCCATTGTCGAATGAGGGATGGATTCAATTTTCGAATGAGTGAAGAGTGAGTGTATGACTACCAAGACGTCGATCAGCTTCGGGAAAAATCTTTCCAAAGTGATGAAGATTCGGAATCTTCGCATTCAGGATGTCGCTGAAATGGCTCAAGTGAGTAAGAGTGTGGTCCATGCCTGGACCACAGGCACGAGCCCGCGTGACCTTCTGGCCGTGAGGCGGCTCTCTGATGCACTTCAAATTCCCTTTTCGGAATTGGTTTTTGGGGAAACTGAACTGGTGGGTATTGAAATGATGAGTGTGGACGATGTTCCTTTTTTTGACGGTTATTGCCGGTTGAGAATTGAGCGCGTCATTCCCAAAAACAAACTCTGATTTCTTTTTCGCGGCACCTACGAGTTCATCCCATTCGTGACGCGACTCCTACGGCGATGAATCAGGGACAGGCTTCCCCACGGTTTGTTCATCCTTCGGCGCTTTTCTGAGTATGAATCCATTTTGTCCTTTATCCGTTGTAGGATGGCCTTTCTTTGAGAAGGGCCGGGTTGGTGATTGTTTGGTGGATAAAGAAGGATCTTCGTATTGCCGACAATGCGGCTCTCTGTGCCGCGCACGCCGCAGCTCGACTTCGGGGGTGCCCTCTGGTGGCCTTGTGGGTCGATGAGCCTGAAGTCTACACGGCTCCGGAGTACCACCCGCGGCGCGACAGGTTTGTCTTCGACTGCTTGATTGACCTCGATTCCTCTCTTTCAGAATTGAATATTCCCCTTTGGATTGCGCGGGGCAGGGCAGTCGATGTTTTTGCCGCGCTCATTCCGGTAGGGCTTGTCGCTGTGTACTCCCATGAGGAGACGGGCGTCCTATGGACGTTCCATCGCGACCTCGCGCTCAAGCGCTTTCTTCGGGAGCGCGCTGTTGCGTGGACGGAGTTTCCGACGAATGGTGTGGTGCGTGGTTTGAAAAATCGCGACCACTGGCATGCTTTATACCAAGAGCGAATGAAAAGTGCGTGTCTTCCCATTCCCGCAGAGAGGCTCTTGAGCACAGCTGGATCGACTCTGCGATTGATGACAGAATTTCCTCTTGGCACTGAGTTTTTTCGTTGGAAGAGTGAACGTCAATCCGTCTGGGCGCAGCGCTTCGGTAGCTGGAAGGGCACGCAGCAGCGGGGCGGTGAGCGCGTGGCGCACGCTTTGTTGGAGAGGTTTTTGCAACCGCAAATCCATCGGAAATACATTGCCTCATTGGCAAAGCCGAAAGAGGCGCAAACCTTCAGCTCGCGCCTTTCTCCTTATCTCGCCTTCGGGTGCATTTCCTCGCGACAGGTTCTTGGGCGGCTGACGGGGAATGAGAGGTCTTTGTCGGCATTTCGGAGTCGT
>JBEGJP010000234.1:0-5482 GCA_041184525.1 Pseudomonadota bacterium
GAAGGAACCCACGAGACGACAGAGGATGCCCCGTCGGTGGAGGCGGCACTCTGTCTGTCGTCCTTGTCATAAATGGTTTTGAGTCTTGAAGGGGAGAGAGAGCATGCAGAGACTATGAGAAAGAATCCGCAAAGAATGACACTCAACTTATTGAGAACGTGCCGCATCTGCTGTCATCCCTCAAAGAGCGAGACATGTGGGTTTTGCTCAGCGCGGGTAGGGCGCAGCAATGATGTAAAACAGACCGATCATCAGCAAGCTCAAAAGCGCAAAAGTGATCAGCACTTGGATGAACTTGTCGCCGTTTTGGTTTTGAACCAGATTCTGCGCCAATTCACGTACCTTCTCCTGCGAACGTGTGGCTTTCAATTCGTCGATCGACGATTGAATTTCCTCAGTGCTCATGTTGAGGGACATTTTTTCAGAAAGTTCAGAGAGGAATTGCTGTTCGCTGACACCGGCGGATTTGGCATCGGTAACGGCCTGAGTTGCCTTTGCGATGATCTGGTCAGCATTGAGTTGGGTGCTGGAAATGTCATGGGCCAACTGATGAAATTGAGTGTTCATGTCGAACGTGCCGGCACGCGCGGCTGACTGGGTTTGAACAAAGAAAAAAACGAGCAGAGCGGCAATGATCTTTTTCAAGGGAAACTCCTTCGTGCAGCGGTTGACTCGCTAGGGCGGCTAACGTGTTTCCGCAGCCTGTTCAATAGTTTTTTGGATTCAAACGTGGTCCACACCTGAGGGTCCAAGGAGGGTATTCATGAAATTGGAGTGGCCATGTTTTTTGTTTAGAATTCATAAGACACCGTAATTTTTGGATAAAAAATATTCATCGTCAGGTTTGCGGTTCGGCAGGCGATAACAAAGCATGTGGTTGTTGAAACGATTTGACATCATTTTGTTGTGTTTCACTGGGCTTCCGGCCTGCAAACCGGTCGCGCCATCCGACCTGTCGTCTGCCGGTGGCGCTGGTGTCGACACCGTGATTGGCCTTCGTCCCAAAGGAGGCCCCGAGATTCTCCTGAAGCAATTGTCACAGCGGAGCCTGAAGCAAGGATTGACTTGCTCGGTTTCCAACCTCGGTGAAGGCGGACAAATCGGAATAGTACCTGCCAGTCGCGCCCGTCTCGAGAGTTTGAACGGGCTCGAATATTTTGTTGAAATGCGTGAGCCGGTAGCGAAAGACAAATGCTCCGGTTCATCATCGGCAGCCTATTTCAATTTCAAATCATTCTATGTGAATAAGGAAGATGTCGAGCTCGTCTATTCAAAGCAAATCTTGCCTGCAGCGCAAAAACAAATCCCGCCTTCGAGTGATGAACTCCATTCTGCGAAGGCAGAGGCACTGGCGCGTGATATGGAAAGACGCAGGTCGGGAGGGGGCAAAAGCTGCGGGCTGACGTCTTTTGGCCAACGAGGATGCTGGGCGTGCGTGGGATGGGCAATGACGGACAACCGTCTGTTTCCATCCGGCCTCGGGGCAGCCGCCGACAATTCGCCTCATGGCTTTCTGCGCGCCACGGCCTCTGCTCGCTCAAAAAAAGATCAAAACGAAGTCGTGAACATCAATGGGATTCGTTTTAAGTCCTTGCTGAATGAGTATCGCGGACGGCCCTCGCTCGCGCCTCGGGGTTCTATTCTCTTTTGCAACACTTCGGCAGAAGGACATGCGGCCATCGTCACTCAGCCGGCCAACGAAATGCGCAGCGATGTCATTGAAATCATCGGCGCTACGTGGCGCCAGTCATTGTGCTGGACCCAAGTTCTGGAGATTCTCTATCCATTGGATTGAGCAGGGACTCCATCTCCTGATTCGATTTTCTCCAGCCCGTTCCGCTGCGCTGCGTTCTTTCTTCTGGACAAGCGAGTCCGCGCTTCGCGGATCATCTTCAATTCTCTCAAGCGCAGTTCACTCAGGTTCTTAGGATTGCGCGACTTGAGAAGCGCGAGGGTGGTGCGGACGGCATTGAGGTCCTCTTTGAGGAGGTCCAAGTCTCGCCGCGCGTGGGATTTTTGAATCTGGAGTTCCCCCAAACGCTCACTCTCTGATTCAGAAGAAACCTTCGAATTGGAGCCGAATATCTTGGGTTGTTCTACGGAATTTCCCTTGGCAACTTCGAGTTCGCCTTGAAGCTGCTCACCGAAAGCTCTGATTTCAGCAAGTCCTATTTTGACTCTTTCCAAAGACTCTTCGCTGCTTCTGAAATCGCGCTGCTTCTGATTGAATCTCTCGAGATTTTTATTGAAGTCAAAAAGACTCTCGAGGTCTGAGCTGTCGTGCTCAGAGACAAATCGATGGTCATCTTCGTATTCGGTGTCGACAAGGGAATTGGCTTTCTCCAAGAGCTTGTCGGTCTTGTAAATACGGTACTCGAGTGTCGCCACCTCTACCGAAGCAAGTGCCTTTTCAACGCGGGCATAAATATGAGCGGCGCGCTCCTCGGCAAAAGGTGTGTCAGATTTCGCAAGGTTAGTGAGTATGAGTTCTGCACTTTCGGAGAATGTATTGAATTCCTCTTCGAAAGCTCTTTGGGCATCGCTCAGCTGTCGCGTCTTACTGTCCTGATCATCACGTGGGGTCATTCGCTTGAGAAGATTTTGAAGACCTGCCCACTGAGAATACGGATCGTCCTTCTGCATCATCTTCATTTCCAAGTCGACGGGTGAGATCTGTGAGTTGTCTTGCGAGCTCATCGAGTTCCTCCTGCAGAGCGAGTCGCTCAGCGTTGATAAGGCTGATTTCCTTTTCTTCCTCCTGCGCAGGCGAACTCAGCTCGCCTTGGGCCCTCGCAAGAATGGAGAGATCGTTTTCAGAAGGAGATTTCGGTTTTCTAAAATGGTCGCGGAATTTAGGGTTTCCAATCCGGTGAAGATTGATTTGTGCCGAAATTAGCCTGTTCGATGCCTTTTCCTCATCGCACTGTTGCAACAATTCATCCCTTTTTAGCTGGTTCTTTTCGATCAACAAATCGGTATCGTCTATCTTCTTGCTCAAGAAAGTGTAAATCAGCTTCTCCCGCCGGAACTTTGCCAGATGACGGTGAGTCTGAACAGAAAGAGGAATCTGATCTTTGATTCCAAGTGAAGCGGCCAGTTTTTCCAAACTCCATTGGAGTTCCAAATTCTTTTGGATGCATTCTTCCTGAAGAGTAAATGCGATCGAGTTCAACTGCTGGGTCTGTGTCTTGAGGTCAGCAGTTTCTTTTGTAATTTTATTCTTTTGTGCGTTTCTGCCTTTCAGGAAGTCAAAGAAGCCCGTGCGCATTGGTTCGGATGATTTCTCAATCTCCTCCGAGAAGAGCTTGGAAATGTGAGCCAGTCCTTTCCTGAGTTTCTCAATGGAGTGGGTTTCCAGACTGATTTGCCTTTGGAAAAACTTGTTGAGTTCTTCGGGAGACAATCGTGTTTTTTCCTTGATGCTCTCGCGATGAGAGGATTCACGAAGACGCACAATGGTCTCATTGAATCGGTCGTCCGCGGTTGTCTCATGTCCTGCCTCGTTGATCTCATCTATCGAATGAATTGCGGATCCGGGGTTGTTTTCAGACAACTCCTCGGCAATCTTCCGCAATTTTTCGTCCAAGAGGACCTTCAAAGCTGATAACACGCCAGTTTCCTTTGCGTCCATATCCGAAGGGTCATCGGAACTTTCAGAGAGTTTCGAGGATGAACAATTTATACAGGCGAGTTTTTTTTTGACGGAAGATTTCAAAACTCAAACAGGATGGTCTCGGGTGACTGAAATGACCGTTACGTCGTCAGCCGCTGTTTCATCTTCCCATATACTTTTCGCTGCGTTCACAATGTTGTCCAAGAGATGATTTGCGGAGTTGATATCGGCACGAATTGCAGCACGCAATTTTTGCCCGCTGAAAATTTGATTTTTCGGACCCGTGTTTTCAATCAGGCCGTCTGAATACAAAACAAGGGAATCCCCGTGCTGGAGGGTGAGGTGTTCGCACTTTCTCTCCTTCTGGTTCTTGAGGCCGAGAATATCGCCTTTGGCCAGAATGGCATTTGTTTCGCCCGAAGATCTCCTCACGATGGGAGGACGATGACCCCCGTTGATGAGAATGACCTGACCGGTGGCTGTTTGAATTGCGAGCAAGATACAGGTCATCAGCACTTTTTCTTCCGATGCTCTCACAATGACGGTGTCCATGTTGTCGAGAAGTTCAGTCACAGTCGCGTCGCAGTTCGAAAAATTGATCATGTCGTTCGCAATTTTGGTTTCAAGGAACGAGTGAAACGCACTGCACGCAATCACCGAAACCAGAGCAGAGGAGAGTCCATGTCCGGTGGCATCGCCGATGGCGAGGAAAAGCACACCTGAGCCTTCATCATTGTGGAAAGCATACCAGTCGCCACCCACTCGGCTGGCAGGTTTAAAAAAGGAAGAGAACTTCCAATCAGTAATAGCGGGGACATCGGCCAGAAATGTCGATTGCAATGAGGCTGCCGATTTCATTTCTGATTCAATACTGGAGAGAGATTTGAGCTTGATTTGCTGAAGAATGTTTTCAACGAGACGAGAGATCGATCCTGCAAGTGTCCGTATGTAGTGCAGATTCTCGTTTGTCGGGTAAAGCGATGCTGCGTTCAATATGGCGAGTGTGCAGAACTTCTTTCCTTCAGCGGAAAGTATCGGAATCAAAATTGTCGGTCCGGAGACGTAAATTTCCACACGTGCGCGTGGCAAGAGACGTTCGATCGTGTTTTTCAAGGCACGCTCTATCGTGGGATTTGCCTTTGCATCAGGCTTCAAAGACACACTCGAGAAATCTTCCAAGTGCGTCACTTCCCTCAGTTCGTCTTCAAGGTGAATGCCTGCCACTGCTGTTTGGGTGATGTCGAGGTTCTTGCCGATGCCGCGCAGAACTGTCGTAAAAATTTGTTCCAAAGTTTCTGCAAGAGCCAAGTCGCGCGTCAGAGTGAGGATCTCTTGCAGGTTGTCCTGAACCCTCAGAATGGTGGATTCGCGTTCTTTCAAGGTGTCCGCCATGACTTTTGCGTCTTGTATCATGATGGAAAATTCGTCCGCGTACTTGTGGTTGATATCGACCTGATATTCGCCCTTTCGGATTCTGTTGAACGAACGTTTGAGTGATGTGATGGGAGCCAATATTGTACTGATGATTTTGCTCAGTGCGAATGACATCACGACAACGAGCAAGATTCCGAGGATAAGAATCCTGCGCAGGAATTGTTCCGCCTGTTTCACGATGCTGGTCGTGGTCGTCTCGATGAAAATATAGACATTTGTGTTTTCTGCCTCTTGGTAAGTGACGGCCGCCTCCTGATTCGAACCTGCGGTGTTCACAAACCGGAATCCTCCGCGCAGTCCTCCTTTGACGGCCTTGATGAGAGTCTCCCGTTCGGCAAAAGTCTTCTCAGTGACCAGATGAGGATGCGAGGTGCCCAAGAACAATCCATTGCCTGTCACCAAATAACAAAGTCCAGCTTCTGTGGGGCAGGAATC
>JBEGJP010000235.1:0-14370 GCA_041184525.1 Pseudomonadota bacterium
GAGTTTGGGCAATGAAGCTGATGGGCAGGTTCCGGATGAAGTAAACTGACACGTGAATGAGATTGAGCTCACGATAGGTAACGCCGGATCTGTGAGTGTTCCGCTGTCGGTGGAAAAAGTGAGAACCTCTGAAGAGCTTGAGTTGAAGTCGTCTTTCGCTAACGCAATTTCTATAAGAACATTATTGTTGTTCACATCCAACGATGGCTTTTTGAGCTGTGCTGTGATCGAAGTGATCTCTAAATTATTTGCTGCCGCTTCGGCAGTGGTTGCGCCTGAGGTACCGCCGAAATTGAAACCCGTTTGAAGCGAAGTGAGGCCACCATAAACAAATGCTTCAGATGTGATGCTGCCACGGGTGCAGGAGAGCAAGCCACTCAGGTATTTGCTGTCAGGCGTGCTGATCGTCGCGATGGCAGTGTTGGCAGCAGGAAGAGCGAGTTGGCCACTTCCAGAGCCAAACGTATGCCCTGTTGTTGATGCTGACGTCGCAATATTCCATGTTCCGCAGGTTTCAGAGGAAATCGCGTTTCCGTAAGTGTCCCAAAAATAGGCATTGATTTGTGGACAACTCACCGCAAGTCCATTGCCGCTCAGGGGACACTTCACATCTGGCCTTAATGCCGTGTTATCAGATGCAGGCCTGCTACCGGTGCTCAGGCGGGAATAAGCCATGTTGGTTGCTGATGTGACGCTGATGGTGGTGTCGAAATTTTTTCCGCACGCCTTCACTCTCAAGGTGAACGGCAATGAAGCCCGATAGAGTTTGAACTTCAGGTTGCTCCAATATCCCGCTGTTGTTCCGGCACTGTATGTCTTTTTGTTTCCGGACTCATTGAGAGCAAAAGTGGAGAAATCTGCCGGCACACTCCCTACGGCGGTTGCCGAAATCGAACTGCAAGCAAGGTCGGTCCCACAAACAGGAGGAACCATCACGACAGCGGAGGACTCAATTGTGGCAGCTCCGTTGTTTTCAGTCGTGCAAACATAATTTCCGGCCGCATCCTTAACCTCAATGGACTCAAGAGTGATTTCATCGCCCGCCAAAAATGTACTTTTTTCAACGCCTCCTGAGGTAAATCTTCCAATTCTGATACTGTTTGCAGCGCCCGCACTGACGTTGATGCCGGTGATGGAGGCCGAGACTCCACGCGTCGAGAGGGTGATACTTCCCTTCCAAGGGTCGGTGAGGTTGAAGGAATAGAACGGATCTGTCGAGGTCACTTTGACGTCGTCGCCGGAACTGGAATGATTGACGCTCAGAGCCGTAGGAAGAACCAAACTGGAATAACCGGTCGCGGGAGTGGAACTGAAAGCATAGCTCTCTGTTCTCGCACGGTTCACCGCTTGTAAAGTTCCTGCAGTTGTGACGCCAGCAGAGGTGACACTGCCACCCCTGTATTGCAAAAGTGTGAGTGATTGAATTTTGAGATTGTCGTTACCGGCGACGAGGCTTGTGACGTCTGTGGGTGTGGTCAACAGACCTGTGTTGAGCTGTTCTGTATTGCTAACGGTTGTCTTGTAGCCCAATCCTGCTATGCCTCCATACAAATTCACAAAACGGGGAAGGACGCTTCCTGATTTCGTCTGAGACGCACTCAATTGGCAGCGTAAGGCTCCGTTCATGTGCTTGTCAGAGTTGAGCGTGCGTTGAAAGCTCCCCGTGTCGATGCCTGAAACCGTTCCGGCAGTTGATATGGGGGTTGAAGGGAGCAGATCGGAATAGCTCCATGCACAATCTGATTTTTGCCAACTGTTGCCAAACTCATCCCACATCAGTGCATAAACGGGCGGACAACTGACACTCGCTCCCGATGAGCCTGTGGGAAGACACTCTGCACTCAACAGGGAAGCCTCGGGTGTAGACACAGATGTGTTCAATCGGAGCTCATTTGCGGTGTTGGCCTCACTCACCGCCACTGTGATATCTGATTGTCTGCTGTTTCCTTCAAAACGAAGTCTATTCTCGCCCTTCCTATAGAGCTTGAAACCGGTGAGTTGGAAATAACCGGACGTCGCGCTCTGCACCAGACGAGTTTCGCTCAACAGTGAGAACGCTGAAGTGGCTGCTCCACCACCATCGCCGCTCGATTGCAGTGTGTTTGTCACTCCGGAACCGTCGATTCCTTTCAATACAAGATAAGGCACAGAAGTAGAGGCGTTGATTGAGCAACCACTGTTGGAGGGATTTCCATACTGATCATAGGCCCACGCACTGATGGTCCAACTTTCACCAGCGACTTTGGGCGTGATTGTGTCGGGTTTGATTTCGTTGACCGAGGAAGGTGCTACAGTCAGCGTTCCGCTATTTTTCCCGCTCCTGCCCGTTTCTGTGTCATTCAACGCAAAGCTGTCCGTCAGAAGCAGTTCGGCCTTGTACAAGCGGACCTTTGCATTTGCGACTCCCGAACTGTCAAAACGAAGTTTGTTCGTCGCGGGAGCTGAGGGTCCCGTGTTGGCATCGATAAAGCTGGCTGCGTAGGATGTAGCGCCGTAGGTGATAGAACTCGGCCCACTCATATTGAAGAGGCGATCACCAGCAATGGCACTTCCGACGAGGTTGTTTCCAGCTTCATCTTTAGCCTGCAACTGTATGTTAGTTTCTACCCCTGCTGTTATTGTGGTTGCTCCCGTCGATGAAGCAATCGTGAGAGCGTACTTTTCGATGGTTCCGAGCTTCGCTTGGAATGCAATGGGAACACTCGCATTCACATTGATTGAAATTGCTCCGCTGAGAGAAAATGAAACAGTCTGCGGTATGCGGTAGTACAAATTATTGAACTCATAGCCCACACCTGCTCTCATGCCTGTCGTGAGGTCCAGAAAGTTTGTGGCAAAGCCGGCATCGTTATCGCGGCGCAATGAAGATGTGATGAGAGAATCCGAAGGGTTTTTTGTCACGGCAATTCTCAATCCGCTCTCACCGGTGCGCAAATTGCCGAAAGCGTCGACAGGCTGAACCACAAGACGGAACCGGCCCGCCGAGGAGTTCGCGGCATCGAATGTCGCGTTTGAGGCCAATGAGGCTGCGTTCGTACTCGAATTGCCCGTTGCAATGATATTGTAGGCAAAGAGCGCATCGGGAACGACACGAAGAGTCATATCTTGTGAAGTCGTCGTCGTCCTGATTTCAACAGTTCGGTCATCTGTTGCATCGTCGGGTGTGAGCATCCGGTTGGTGAATGTCAAACCTTGTTCTGAGGTGCTCTTTGTGCCCCCCGTGATGGTTGTCGTTCTGACGAAATAATCTTTCGCTTCGTAGAAGGTGGCTTTGAAGAGTGCAACACCATCTCGGAATGCACCAGACTGAGTGGTGTTGAACTGAATGGGAACGGAATCAGAGGGTCGGCTCATTCTGTTGTATGTTCCGCTCGATGAAAGACCGGTCCAAGAATAGGTGTGTGCGCTCAAAACATTGTCCAAACCGCGCACGGGGTTGCCGTAGTTGTCGACAGCTTCAAGGCGCAAAGTGTTTTCCTGTCCTGCTGTGTATGAGGTCATGCCACCGTTAAAGACGAGTTGAAATTTTTTGACCGTACCAATCACTGCATTGAATTGGATGAGAGGAGCTGCAGCATTTGTTCCTTTTCCCCTATTGCCGACCGGTAAAGCGACATCGTAAGTTCCTTCGGCAAAGACGCGGAAGGAACCCGCCTCATCGTAGGCCAGTATTTGGTTGCCACTGACCTTGCCGATTTCAATGGAGTTCAAATTGACAAACGTTGGATACACGCCTGTCGATGGAGCAAGACCGGGTTGCACGATATCGCCATTTGCTCGAATGCTCCCATTGTCCTGATAAATCTTAAGTGTGATGGGGACCGATCTCCATGCTTCGGTTCCCGTACCGGAGACCATGTTACCGTACAGATCCCTTGCCTCGACTGTGACGCTAAACTTCGAGTTAGGGTCGCTCGAATTTGTGTCTGCAAGCGCATCGACAGACGTCTTGCTGGGTGTGACTCCGAAGTGATGAAAAACACCTGAAACCACTGTCACGGGATGCGAACCAAGAAGAGTGCTTTTTCCTGTCTTCTCTGCCTTCACTTGCAAAAGGCTGCCCACGCCTGTGGCTCCAAAAAACAAAACATCCGGAAAGACTTTGACATTTCCAGCGCTGTCCTTGCACACACCGGCAACGAAGTTGCACGCCAGAGGTGTGGTCGTTGTTTCGGGACACTTCGAAGGATCAGGATCCGTGCAACCGGGGAGTTGCGCTCGTGGACCCTCTGCACGGGCAGGATAATTGCCCAAGCTCCATGTGAGGTTGTAATCGGCTTCGTTGAATTGGTCGAAAATATTGCCTTGATCGTCGGTGACCTCAAGTCGGAAGTTGAGTCTGTCGCCTGCCGACAAAGCATTGCTTTGAGCAGTATCTGTGAGCGCGACGCCACTTGCATTCGTCCTCACAACTCGCACTTTTGAAGCCGTCGAAGACCTGATTTCGACCTTATAAACAGGTGTTTTAACATTTGGGTCAGCTGAAAGACTGGCTTGTATTTTGACAATACCTGTCTTGGTCAGAGGGAGCCACGCAGAATTCGGAAGGCTGCTGTGGGCAAGAATGGGGCCCAAGCCCGAGAGGTTTTCAACATAGGAAAAAACGACGGCAGGATTGTCTGCCGTGTTGCCTGACCTGTCTTGGGCTCGCACTTCAATCAGTTTTGAATTGTTGCTGGCATTGAGAAGATTGTCGTTGGGAGTACTCGTGAAAGGAACGAGCTCTTCGAGAGGATTTGAGAAGAAAATCTTTTGTGCAAAAGCTTTACCGGCAACAACAGTAATTGATGCTTCCATAGGGGTAATGGTGGAGATGCTGCTGTTGGGTGAGAATGAAATCCTAATGCCTCCTGGGACACCGTTATTCGCTTTTCTGAATCCGAAAATTCCTGACGTTGAGGCGGTGTTGGACTCGAAGAATTGCAATGTGGCTTCAGTTGGCTTCTTAACCGTGATTGAAGTGTCTCCGTTGGGCGGGTTGGTTCCGGATGTTGCTGAGAACGCGCCGGTATATTCTATAGTTGCAGTCGGTCTGTAATCAAATGCAGGAGGCGGATCAAAGTCATTGTTGAACGCGTCTTTGAGAGTGACTCTGAGCCCGAAGTCATCGTCAGTCGTAATCCTATCCAAAGTGGGGCTGAGTGCAAAGGTGCTTGCGGGACCCGATTTGATGAGGATGAAAAAGTTCTCTGACGGGTTCGAACTTGAATTGTTCCATGTCAGGGTCAATGAGCCAGTTTTTTTCATGGTGTCGATGGTCAGCGTCGAGTTGCTACATGAGACAAAGGTGTCCGAGCTTGTTGAGGGAATGTTGCAGATGTTCGTCGCCACAGGTGATTTCACTGACCAGCTGCCACTCGGTTGTCCCGCAGGGACTGCAACGAGCGAAACAAAATTACCGACTTTGTCTGTGAAATATCCACCAATTCTGACGCTGGCATCAGAGACCTGAAGCGGGCGACAGGCGCGATTCGCTTGTACATCGAGGGTTGGTACCTGATTGACAAACTTCACAACCGCGAAATCAGAATTCCCAATGTAGCAAAGTCTTTCGTTCGCAGGGGTTGTCGAATTCCCTGTGATCAGTCGAAGGTCAGCAGCGACGTTGGAACCGGGAACGATTTGAATGCTTTGATTCTCGGAAGATTCACCAAAGACGATCTTTGAAGTGTTTGTAGATGTGTCAATGATTGTCACGGCCGCGCGCAGGTTGGGCGCGAGACCGGAAGTGGCATCCATCAGACAAAAATACCGATCGAGAAGATCGATCTTTCCATTTTCTGCCAAACGAAGTGTTTTTTCGCTGCTGTAATAATCTGTATTACCGTTGTCCATCTTCGAAGGATTCCGGTAACGCTCGGGTGTCAGCCAATCTACGCTTTCCTTTTGAACTGTTTCGCTCTCAGTGTGTGAATCCAACGAGGTGATGGGGGAATAAACGGAGGTTGAAGATCGGTATCGGTAGATTCCACCGGGATGAAGAATTTCCTTCTCATCCAAATTGCTCGTGGAATAGTAGTTGTTGAGTGCAAGGTTGATTGAAACATATTGCGTGAAAGATTTAACCAGATTGCCATTGCTGTCCATGACTCGGACACTCGGGCTCAGGCATGTGCCTGCGGATATCTGTGTCACACCATTGTTGTTCGCGGGTGTGGTTTCTGATGAGCTGGCAGAGAACTTTGCATTCATCAACTGAACGCTGAGCTTGGCAGGATTCCCGTGCTTGACCCTGATGGGTATATCTATAGAAGGGATGCTAAGATCGCCCGTCTTATAAAGTGTGATGATTTCGGCTTGACTCTCAGTGTCATTGGCCGTTTCTGCTTCGAATTGAATCTTCAGGCAAGAAGTCAATTCAGGGATGGTATTCAGAATATTTAGCGATGTTGATGGTGATTTTGCAAGATTATGGTCGACATCCTGAATGTTGTTTATGAAGTTTCCATAGGTGTCCACGAGGGCCGGATAAAAAGTTAATTTTTCGTCGGCAGTGATGAGATATGCTTTTGATACACCGCTTCCTATTTCTGTCACTCGTCCAGTTCGAGAAGAGAATGGGATATTGTCTTGAGACTCCCACCACAGGGCAGAGCCCGCACTGGGTCCACCGCACTTGTTTCCGGCCACCAATTTCTTCTGAGAATTAGTGCTAAGGATAGTTTGAACTTGGAAGCTCACTTGCTTGTTGGTAATCGTGCTCGCAGGATTGAGGTCGGTGATGGTAGCGAGATAAGGTTCCGATGTGCTCAACAACTGGAATGTTCGAATACTTCCGTCTAATTTCTTTACGACACATTCGCTGCCGTTCTCATAAGTCCCAGTCAGAGGATAAGAGCCAATCGAAGTTTGAATGCCTTCATAAGAGCCAGTTGGGATGGAAAAGTTGCAGTCGACGTCGATAATATTGGTTCCGCCCAAAGATGTCCCAAGTTCGGTTGCAAGGGCTGTTTTTATTCCGAACCGACCCCATGTGTTTGGCTCTGGGATTGAAATTCTCAATTTCTGAAGTTGTAGATATCCTTTGACGGGTTGCTTGTTGCTGTTCACGGGTCTGATGCGGATGGAGAACTCGCGTCCTGCCTCCAGTTGCCGGTCAGCGGGTCGGTTGGTGTCGATGTCTGCACTAGACCAATAGATTTTCGGTTGTTTTGGATTCGATGGATTCAATTCGAGGAAATCGATGACGAAGCTGGATGCGGTGTCCGTCGGAAAGTTAAAGACCTTCGAAGTTGCTTTGAGCTCGCCGCTGGCTTGAATGTAGCTCGCTTCAATGAAACCGGCACCTCCGAGAGATTTTCCTGTGTCGGCAATATGGCTTGCGAGGATTTTGAAAGAATATCCCGAGCTTTCTCCAAGGTTGGTGAGACCATAGTTTACCATATCTTGGGGGGCGTACTGAGAGAGACTCGAATAGACGGCCGCCGATGTCAGTCCTGGGGTATTTGTCCATGTAAATTTAACTGCTTTGTTTTGAGCTGAAATATAATTCCCGTAGGGATCGTAGAACGTGGCAAACAGATTTCGTTCGCTGGAAGGTTGGAGAGTTTCATGGCAAGCGTCGAAGCGATAATCATTCACGTCTCTATTGCAGTTCGTCGGATTCGAGTCATCACCCAGATTGTCATCAGCCGATTTGAGTCTCATGGTTGCTATGGTTGTTTCGGGTTCTACAGAAACTGGGTTGGAAAGCTGGGTTGCCAGAGTCTTGCTCCAGTTTTTCGATTTGTCTTCAAGTTTTGCCTCCATGCTCAAATTGACTGAACAACTCCCGTTGGATGCATTGGTGGCTCGATACAAAACGAACAGAATTTCCGTTCCGAGTTTGATCTCGCCCGAGGTCACCTCAGGAAGGCGCGCTGAAATCGGGAAATCGAGTTCATAATTGTCCAAAGGTGCATTCACGAAGGGCACATTGCTTGGATTGTTGGATCGGTTCAAGTGACAGGAGTTTCCGGAACTCAGGATTGCCTTCACTTGTGAGATGTCGGGTTTGAATGGTGTTGCTCTGTCGTAATCTTGGCTCGCATTCCAAGTTTGTACCCGTTCCTTTCGATAGAGGACAGGCGTGTTGTCTTCGTCCAACATTTGAGCGGTGATCTGAAATTTTCTTCCCGCCGTCAACCAGATGAGCTCTGCGTTGGTGGCGGAGTCTCTGAGGATGGTTTTTAGGACCACAGGTTCTTTGGACACCACGCGGTAATCGTAGGAAATGGATGTGAGTCCGCTTGTGTCCATTGTTTTCAGATCATCGCTCGTCAATGTGCCGCTTTGTTCGTCGTATGAAATTTTCATTGTCAGGATATTTGGGCTGGCTGTTGTTGGTGTGATTGTGTAAAGTGAAGCTGTTGCTGTTTGTGATCCTGAGGTCAACGCGGTTTCAGTGGGTGGTGCAACCGTAAGAAAATTTCCACCATCAATATTGATTTTGACATACTTAATAAAGTTGCCTTCATCGTCGACCGCGGCAGCTCGGAATTGCTCCGCTTCTTTTGCAGTGAGAATCAGACAAGGATTGACGCCTCCCTGACGCTGTGTGGCGCGGGTGCAAACATTCACGGAATCATCAAAGATTGCTGTTCCGCTTGTGGCGCGCATGAGCACAATTCTCTTTGGCACGTTTTTCTGAACAAAGACTTGGAGCTGACCGGAGAGAGTTCCCGTTGTCAGAGGGTGAATACTGGTGGCGGAAATCTGCGGTGGTTTGCTTCCTTCCGGCTGTGTTCCATCCCGAAAGCAAGCCGTTTGAACTGATTTTGCCATTCCTTCATAGAAAAATATTTTTTTGTCTAAGACTGCGTTTGACGCACTCTGCCAATTGGAGTCTCGGTCCAAAACCACGCCTGTCGATGTGTTTTCAAGCTTCAATGTGACCGAGATCTCACCTTTGACAGTTGGTACAACGTTTCCATAGGCGTCAGAAGCATAGATATCCAGCTCAATACATTCGCCTGCTTTGAGTGTGGGAGGGATGTCTTTGTAGTTGGAATCTTTCGGTAGGTCTGCATTGTTGATTCTGAAACGCCACGACTTGGCTTCATTGGCAGGAACAACCACCGGTACAGGAGAAAGCAGCTGACCCTCGTCGGATATCACGTTGAGAATTCCTGTTCCCGTTTGTTTGGGTGCAAAAGTGATGCTGGCACCGCTTGTTCCGGACATTCCCAACGCGAGACGTGGCGACGAAATCTGCCACGTGGCGCTTGTGACATCCATGAGGTAATTGCCGTTGGCATCTATCCATGCAGCGTAAAGTTCAACGACAGCACCGGGGGCCAGACTCAATTGCTGGATCTGCTGGGTGAGCTGCGAGGGAGGGCCAAACATGTTTTTCAAAGCTAATGACGATTTGACGCCGTCGGATTTGACGAGAATGTTCGTTTCCATGGGGCTGATCGTATTGTCTTGCACGGTGACACGCACAGGCATTTCACCGGGAACGCGCAGGAGATAAGGTCCACGTGGGACAAGGCAGCGCCCCGCTGCGAACTCACAGTCGAAATCTCCCACAGGAAAGCGAGAAGTGAATCCTGCCCATGAGTTCTTGGGTTGGGCGTTGAATGTGATTTTCTTTCTGCCATTGATGGAGATCGCAGGGCGGCCGTCGCTGTCGGTCACGGAGAGCCAGATATCAAATTCGGTGCCTGCCATTTCGACGTTGTTGTTCGTCGTGTTGAGAGAGAGCTTGGCACCCGTGCGCACATCCGATGTGTTCAGAAATGCGTAACTGTAGGTGGCTTCAAAGTCGCCCGTGTTGCCCACCTTTGCGACAAGCGCGATGGTCTTCTCAAAAAGGGAAGGTGCAATGATCCACGCTCTGGCCTTGCCTTGAGCATCGGTTTTTGTGTCAGCCTGATCGATACGTCCCACGCGGTCCTCGATCGATTCACCTGTGTTCGTTCCTGCTGTTCTCGATTCGTTGGCTTTGGAAATTGCTTTGATTCGAATGGCTGCATCCGAAGAAGTCATTTCTGCAGCGGGATTGTTCCACGCCTTTTCGATGTCGGAATTCGTGGGAGCTTCGCTTCCGAGCAGCGAGCTTTCTACGAGTCGAAACTCAACAGAAGCATCGCCGACAGGATTGCCGCTGGAGTCTTTGAGCAGAATTTCAACCGGATCTTTGAAGGGCCGGCGAGGCAACACCGTCTGTCCCGAACCTGCCGCGATTCCCACGGTCCATCCGAGATTCCCGCCCTCTTTGACCCCGCCGGAGCAGGAGAGAAGAAAATGCGTCACAAGCAGGAATGGCAAAAACCACCCGCTGAAAGAGCGGAATGTTTGAGTCCTGTTTTTACGCATAGTTACCCCAAGTCGGATAAAACCCTCCTCGTCACTGCTAGGTTCGACGGATTTGGGTTTAAACTTGAGTTTTGAGGAATGAACTTTGGCGGTAAATTAACTCAGGCGTTTTGGTAGGTTGGGATGTTGCATAGAGGGATTAGAGAGCTCGCCTCAGCTCGGCAAAACGGTTCAGGGGGAGGGGGAGTCCATCACGTAGATGTTGAGAAAATCAGGCGTTATCTCAACAAGTCCTGCGCCTGAGACGCTGCGGCCCAAGCCCGTGGTGCAGGGGGCGTCGTTCAAGACGTGCACTTGCTCCCAGCCATTCCTTGAGCTGCGTGGGCCGAATAGGGAAATCCAACAGGTGTTTGTTTTCTGATTTTTTTTGAAGAGAAGAAGGTCGAAGCCACTTTGTTGAATTGTGGCATCGGGGAAGTCGTTCAGTTTCGGCCAAAGCTGGCCGGAGGGAATCACCTGAAAATCGCCGCTTGGGGTCACCTTCGTAAGGAATTCGTCGTGAAGTGCGAAACGATCCGATGCCAGAACCGATTCGCCGCCGACAAACGATTTGATGCGTGTGAACGAGAGTCCATCGTCCTGCGATGCCTGCAGTTCGAGCCTTTTCCCGTTGAGAAGAAGAACGAACGATTTTGGGAGGCCAGACTCTTCCGACCAAATCGTGGAGAGCATTTGCGCGGAATCGGGAAACAAACGAATTGCGGGAGTCTTTTGTAATTTGAATGATTTTGTCAGATCAGACCATGTGACAAAGCCTGTGTCGCTCCAAATTCCGCCCATGTGAACCAAAAATCTGTTCGGATGAAGATCCTGTAAATCAAATTTTTGTTCCGAGGCCGTTTTGAATTGAGCTGAAGAAAATAGCGCATTCAATCCGAAGGGCGATGAGGCAGCGACTCCTCCAGACAGGGAGACATAGTTTCCCCCAGAAAAACTGAGATAAAGTGCTTCTGAATGGTTGTTTTTCAGCAGCAGATTCCCATCTGTTGAGAAAACGGCCTGATTGAAAATTCCGCGACTCTCCTCCCACGGGAGTGAGTTCCAAATTTTTCCACTCAGTGCATTCGCAAAATGAATCCTGTTGCTGTCTTGGAGGATGAGAAGGAATCTTGGGAATGCGAGATCTTCGTTTTTATTATTTCTGCGTGCGCTCACTGCCCATGCCGGCCATGACTGCCGGCACAGCTGTGAATCCAGTGGAGCTCCGGACAGCGGTTGTTTAGAAAAATCGATTCGACTCAATGTGTATTTTCCAAACTCACCGTTGAAAATGCGGAGGTGTTTTTCTCCTTTCGCAGCTTCTGATGGTGCCGTCGCAGAGCATGCCGTGCCGCGGCATTCCTCGAGTGAGAAGCGACGGTCCTTCTCGTCACAGCGGGTGCGCAGCCAAATCCCTTGATGGGTTTCTCCGTAGAAATCAACCGCCGAAAGTTTCAATCCATTCCTTTTTTCCGAATCAGTGATGTTCATAGTTTCGGGAAGAGCCTCTATCTTCAGATAAATGGACGATTTTAGGTCTTCAATCCGAATTCCATTTTTCTTCAAAACGCTGATGCGGTGTTTGATGGCGGGTTGTAGCATAGAGCTCACGGCTGGAGTAGTCTGACACACGGAGAGAAGAAAAAACAAAACAGAGCAGAAGCTCATTCTCTGGTTCTTTGTCGTTTTTTTCTTTGTTATGGTCAGCATAAAACTCTTCCTTGATTACTGCAAAGGTTCAGTCATGAAATAGAAAGGTATCGTGTTGTTGTCTCTGATGATAAACACACCTCGGAGCCCTGACCTATGGTTTGTGCTGCTGTATCCTAGTTGTATTTGACATGTGTTCGATTGCGCTTGTTGGTTGCTGTTGCAACTCGTGTTGCTAACACTGAAGTAATTTGTTGTTGACCACGGTAGAACTGATGCGGATTGCATATTGAATTTTCCGGGATTACCGATTCCAAGATCATAAATATCGATGCTGACGTTTTGACTTGTCGAAACGCTGGAAAGCGTGATGGCTGTCCCCCCAAAGGTGGTTGCACTTGATAAAGTGACCGCAAAACCGGCGCGTCGATAAGAACTTATGCCGTCATATGTTTGTTGCGCAGTCCCATCGGGTTCTGCTTTGCCCGCATACGTCAATGCGGTTGCAGCTAGAAGCGCTGTATATTGGTTATTAGCGCTGGTTGTTGTTCTGAGTCTTGTTGGCACGCGCACATCGGAAGAGTTGTTCACCAAAATGGAAGCAGAAGGAGTGCTTCCCCCAAGATTGAATTTTTGTGAATAGAAGCCTTTTTGACCTCGGATGACGAATTGTCCGATGCCATTGTTTGCAATTGCCACATTTGTTCCTGTCTGGTTCGTCCATGATGTCCATGTGACAGTGGGTGCGCTTTCTTGTGTGCCGTCTGTGAGTACGCCAAGCGAAATATTTATTGTTGTGAGGTCGTTGCCGGTGTTATTTGTGAATTGGCAGAGTGCATAGGGATTGCTCGCAGTTGTTGCTGATAATGCGCGCCCCTCAGCAATGTAAATCCAAGGAGTACACTCAGGCGTGGGCATCGTGATCGTCGAGGCGACCGAGGAAGAGAACGTGAGTTTAGTGCCACCCAAGTGTCCCGCTGTGGCGGTGCAGATGAGGTCGCCGGAAATGACTTTATTGGTTTCAGGGAGGAGTTTGAATCCTTGTGCGAGCGAGTTGTCCCATTGTGGTGTCGAGCTGGCCCACGAGGTGCCTGCGACTGCCGCGTACGTTCTGGAGGCGGCACTGCTGTTGCATGTGGTTGAACTTGAGGATGGGTTTCCTGCTTTGTCGAATTCCCACGCAAATAGCGTTCCGCAATCGGATTGATTGTCCAGTGTCCAGAGGCATTGACGTGTCAGGGCACATTCTTGAGTTGCATCGATGGACGATGCTGCACAATTGAAAACGGGTTGCGTGTTGGTGGCTGTGAGCATCGTTCTGCGTGTTGTGCCCGCAGTGATGGTCAAGTCTTGCGATTTGCTCACTCCGCACTTGCTGAACACAAGCCTGTGGGTTTTGGCTTTATAGATTTTCAAATTGGCTGTTGAAGAGGGCTGTGTTCCATAGGTAATTGAGTCAGCGAATGGACCGGGGTCGTTTCCTGAAACAGCCAGATCACAGTTTGCGGCTCCATTTCCGGGTGACGTAGTTGTATTGCCAAATTCGTCCTTGGTATTGACTGTCACAGCAATAACCGAAGATGCTGTCGCATAACTATCTACGCTGTATGTATTGCCAGCAGGCATTCCGGTGATTTCAAGATCAGCTGCAGCTCCGGGGTCGACCTTGGGAATTTGAACATCTGCGCTCACACCGCGGACGGTGACTCTAAATTTGCCCGCGGCACTCTCGAGTTTTCTGAAATTCATGTTGGCTGCCGGATAGCAGGCGCCGCCGGAGTCGAATGCACAGTTGGTGATATTTGCGACGTATGCTGCGGTGTTTGCGTCTGTGCCAAAGGTATTTGCAGTGAGGGTTTGGTTGGTGAAATCAATTTGCTGTGTGCTTGCGTTCAACCCGGGCATGGCGACTTCTACACCAGCCTTCATACTGCGAAGCGATACGGTACCCAAAGTGAAGTTGCTATATCCTGCCAGCAGTGAGGTTCCACTCACGGTATAGAGTGGGGTTGCGCCGTCAGTGAGGGTGGATGTGGGGGACATCGTCAGTCTGAGTTTTGCAGGGCCACCATAAATACGAACTGTGTTCGATGTCACAGCGCCAGTCACGCATCGGACCCGTTCATCGACGGCCGGAGTCGAGTCGTTGGTCTTGCGCGTCAGCGTGTGGCCACCGAGGGTTGTCTCAACAGTTTCCGAGGTGCCGTAGCTTGCTGTCGTCGTGTCATTGTTCACCTTGGTCCACGTGGTGCAGGCCTGTGAATTGCTGTTAGAAAGGGTATTGCCCCACGTATCGTAACCGTAGGCATTCAGCACGGGACATTGGACCCCCTTGCCTGACAGGAGAGTTGTACAAGCTTCTTCAAGAGCAGTTGTTGCAAAAGAAGGTGCTGTTGAGGCGCTGCTGACAACAAGTTGTCCCAATGTGGTCGCCGGATTCAC
>JBEGJP010000236.1:0-3361 GCA_041184525.1 Pseudomonadota bacterium
TTTCTTGTATGCCCCTCGAGACAAGAACAACCTGTTTTTTGACAACGTGGTGGCGAAATGTGTGGTGAGCGACAAAGCACAAGGCAATGAATCTTCTTTCGCTCCCCCATGCAAATGAAAAGCGCTCAGGCGGGGAATCAATAGGTCGAAGCACATCCGATACCGGAGTCTGAGAGCCACTGCGAAAGGACGTCGCTGGGCATTTTGTCAGAGCCGAAATCGTTTGCAGTGAGTGGAGTCATTTCCAAAGACTCCAGATTTTGAACTGCCGCATTGAATTTGGCCTGACTTGTGAACCAAGCCTCGTCACCATGCATGGTTTTACCGTCCTTGAGTTCTTTTCCGTTGTTCGTTGTGTGGATTGCCTGTGGAACGAAGGCGAGGGCCGTGAGTTGAACTCCCGGAGCGCTTCCCGCTTCGGTGATCGACCTATTGGTGTGGGTGAACACATGCGCACCGAAGTTCCCCTGTGAGATGGGAATTTTTTGATCCAGAGTTCCGTGCATCATCAACAGAGAACCCGGACCTCCATTGCTCCAGTTGCGGAGTGAAGAGAGGATGAGCTGTGCATTGAACGTGGCATCGCGTTTTTGCAGTTCCAGAGCAGCGCTCTCGGCCGTCGCGACCGTTGAATCGGTTCGGTACGCCTTGAACACGTCATTGAGCTGCGGTGCGGTGGGGAGAGTGTAGAAGCCGGTGAGTTCCGCTGAACCGCGGATGGTGGCCTCCAAATACACGCGGAATTCCCCGAACGTCAGCGAGGTAGGGTTGATGGCCGTCGCCGCGCAGCTGAAGCGCTTGGCTGCGGGGCGACCAGCGCGAAGGAGCGCTTCATTCTTGGCGTGAGCAATGAGCGACGTCATACCACCGCGAGACACACCCACAGTGGCCGACACAGCTGCTCCTGCAAAAGGACCGGAGGTGCGCCTTTTGATTTTATTACGCACGTCGATCAGGGGTGCAGGCGCTGTAATAGGATCAATGAGGCAGTTGTGTGCGGCAAGCAGGTCTTCCGCATCGGTGCTGTAGGGGTCCGATGTGCCGACGGCTGGAAAGTTTTTCGTTGCAAAAATCCCCTCACCCGGGAATGCAGGGGCCACGATGATGTAGTTCAGCTGATCGTTGCCATAGACGGCTGCCAGTTCATAATGATTGAGCCCCTCATCGCCTGCGTGCGCGTGAGCGATGACGGGAAAGGGTCCGGCTCCGTCTGGGACGGATAGGAGTGCGCCTTGAATCGTCGTGTCGGATTCGCCCGATGAGGTTTTGCGTTTGTATTTCATCAAGTACCAATGCGCGCCCGTGAGGTCGCCGAAACTGAGCGGTACAAAGGTGATCTTTTTGGCTGAACCCAAGTCTTCGAGTTCCACAACTTCCGCGCATGAACTCCTGTTGGCGGTTGTCATGTGCACGTCGGCAAGAGTGTCGGTCAAGGCACTGAGCAATGCGCGACCCTGAGCGTCATCCCTGAGAAGAGCGCTGGGTAAACGAATTGCAGCCTCATCGCGACTCAGTGGCATCTGGAGTGCCTCGAGAAACTTTTGCCAACGGCTGCTTTCTTTTAAAAAATTGGAATCGTTCGCATCACTTGTGGTGAGCTCTTGCGCAGGCTTTGGCAATTGGGTGTTTGCGAGGTCAGTGCGGCAGGCGTTGATAAAAAACAGGCTGCTGAAGAAAACGTTTTTTGCCATGCCCTTTAGGATTGATAATATTTTCTTTCGCACGCGCAGACTCCAAATTGAAAGTCACTCAGCTTTGCCATCACTCTAGTCGTGATGGCTTGCGGGAGCCAACGGAAGGGACAATTTTCCGTTGTTGTCCTCTTTGAGAAGTCGTCGCATTCTCTCTTCATTGGTGACGACACTCTCATTGTGACCTCTTGTGTTGGGCTCAAAAGATGAATTCAAATGTGTTTGGCAAATTTTCAATCACCCATTGTCTCTTTCTCCTCGGTTTGGGTTTGTGTGCCGTCGCATCTGAAGCAAGTGCGTCGGGTGCTTTAGACGAATCACGACCATCCTCAACACATGCTATTGCCGGAGAAGGAAAGACGTTGCCCGAAGGTGTGTGGCGCGCGCGAACAATTTTTTCTTCAGCACGGGCGCAAGACGGATTTTCAGATTCTGGCAAGAAAGAAGATGGCGGTTGGCGGGCAGAGGTGAGCGCCGGTGCCATGGTGATAGAATACGGCATAAAACAGGGACTCTCGTTGCAGTTGCTTGCTCCGTATGTTTTTCAAGCGGGCCGTGCTCTCAATGGAAACAAGTTCAAGAACTCCTCACTCTACTCCCGCCTCTATGAAAAGAGCCTTGAGAAGGTATCAGAGAAGCTCATCAGCAAGAAGATTTGCTTGGATGCTCAAGCGTGTCGGAAGGCGATCGAAGAGAAGAATCTTGCGCTGCCCTATGACACCACTCTTGTCTTGGACACTGGCGAATCACTGCCGGTGAAAGGCGGTGTTCCGCTCAAGGCGGTGTTGGAGTCACTCATTGTCAATGCTGCCGCTCCTTCCTCCGGCAGAGTGGGCTTAGGTGATATTGAAGTGGGAGCGCTGTGGGCCCTCTCTGATCCGCAGGTGGGTTGGAAGAAGGATTGGGGATTCAATGCATCAATTGGAGCTGGACTGCGTGTTCCCATTGGCTCATTTTCCGATGTGCCCGCTGCGCAAAGGCCGACAGGGCGAGGGACTTGGGACCTCGGATTACGCGCCAACGTAGACAAAGCGTTCGCTGAAAGTTTGCTTTTCTCGTGGCAAAATCAGTCCGAAATAGCAATTCTTCCCGCTCGGAAGAAGCGTTCCTCGCTGTTGAATAGCAACTCACTCAATACAGCCAATCCCGCCGTTGAAGGTGCTGATGGGAAGTCCAATGATGGCATCCTCAAGCGGACGGGTGTCCGGCAAACAGGATTTTTGAAGGTGGCATGGGGAGCCGAGAACCTGCACAGTTCTTTCGATGGATTCATTCTCAATGCCTTTCTCAAATATGATCTCGATACGCAAGGCGAGCGCGAAGGCGAGTCGCTGGGTCCCGACTCGGCACTTTATTCTCTTCAATGTGGTCTCACGTGGGATGGGCTGAGATTGAACCTTCCCGTTCAATTGGATTTCGATGCTTCCTTCCCGATTGCGGGTAAGAGTGTTCCCGCTGCTCCCGTTGCAGCGAGTGGAGCTTTGAAAGTTTATTACAAATTCTGAGATTTGATGCGGCGAAAATAAAGACTCTGTATTTTTAGAGCCAAAGCCTATGCACTTGAGGTGAATGATCATGGCAAAAGGAACGTCTTCTAAAAATGAATTGAAGGATGAGGTTTTCAAAAATCTCCTGCACGTTTTGAAAAGTCGTTTCGATGCCAATTCTGA
>JBEGJP010000237.1:0-4203 GCA_041184525.1 Pseudomonadota bacterium
ATTCAATTGAACGCAAACCAGACCGATTTGCGTTCAATTGCGTTCAACGGGGCCACGCATCGGTGTATGTCGGTGAGTTTCTGTCAGTGTCGTGATAAACAGATGCTGTTGTGAGAGTTAACAAAGTTTAATCTATTTGGAAAGATGGAGCGACGGCTTGCGAATCCCTCTCTCTCCGCCATCTAAACGAGAGACCCGCTCAGTGAGAGGGTTTTTTTGTTGTCAGGAACAACTTGCGGCCATTTGCGGCCACGTAGAAACGAAAGACTCCCTCGGAAGGGCGATTTCTCTCCGCCATTGGCCGCAACCCTGGCCGCAACGCTGCATTAACCTATGGTACTGTCGCTTCCGCGGGCTCTTTCGACTCAGCTCTCTTCCAGTGAAGGTGTGCCAAATTCTGCAAAGCCTTCTTGTCTCGGCGTGCATAGACCTTCACAGTGTCCGAATCCTCGTTGCCAAGAATCATCCCTGCCAAGGCCACATCGCCCGTTTCGTTGTAGATAGCCCTGCAACCGCCGTGACGCAGCGTGTGCGTTCCTGTGAACGGTATGCCGGCCTTTTTGAAGGCACATTCATACTTCCACTGAATGGTCCGGAAGCTAAAAAAGCGTCCGTCCTCATTCTTGAACACAAGGCCCTTGGCACCAATGTAGTAAAGCTCTTTGAGCGCAGCGAAGGCTTCCGGAAACAAAGGAAGCTCTTTGACACCACCCAATGAACGCGAATTTTTGAAGCCGTCCGTGATTTGAGAGACTCCAGACCTGGTCCTCGACCACTCCACATGTCTGCACACGCGGATGTAGGAAAGCTCAGGCTCTCTGAAATTCAAAAACACGTCTTCCCAATGAAGGGCAGCGACCTCAGAAACCCTCAGGCCCTCGCGCCACTGAACAGTGAACATGCCAACCCACACGGGACCAAACAGTGCAAGCATTGCGGAGGCAACACGAGCAAATTGCTCGGGAGGCAAATCTCTGTCGCGCTTTCCGGAATCACGCACGAGCTTTGAATCATCACGATGACGCGCCTTCAGCGGCCACCGGAAGTCAACATCGTCGCAGTATTTCTGGTAGAAGCGCAGCAGGACGGACAGCAAATCGAGCTCCTTGTCGAAGCTTTTTTCTTACTGGCCTGACGATTTTCTCCCTGTTTAGAGCGGAGAGAAAACAGCCAGTCATCAATCACAGCCGGTGTAATTCCGTTGACGCGCAGCTCTAGCAACATGCCAAAGTGCAACCTCAAAAGCTGTTCATAATTCTCGCACGTTCCTCGCGCCAACTGTGGAAACCGGCGTTTGCGATAGCTTTCAACAATCTCCGAAAGCAAGGGGCCTGACCCCTTGGCCTGCGCCAGATGAACGGCATTGGCTTCATTGAACGCGGCCGCAGAACCCAAGTCCTGCTGCACACAAGATCCAATATAGGCCTGCCACTCTCGGGCTGCATCGAGACTATCAAAATACCGCGTCACTCTCTTCTTCCCTGTCGGGATTTTCTCCCAACGACGGGCCTCATAGAGCTTGCCCTTTTCAGGTGATGTGTATTCATTTTTATCTTCGTCCCAGACCCACAACCGCTGTATTCCAACGGTGCCAGAAATGGAGCGATAGACTCTCTTTTTTCCAGTAAACTGTTTGTGATTAAAACGTCTTGTCATACGAGCATTCCCTTCCGCCCGAACCACCTCAAGACGTCACTCACTTTGAACCTAACGGAGCGCCCGATCTTCAAATGCGGAAGACCATCTGTCGCCATGAGGCGATCAATGAGACTTCTGCTCACATTCAAAAATCGTGCGAGCTCATCCTTGGTTATGTACCTTTCAAAGAACGAATCACAGCGAAATTGTTTCAATCCAACGCGGTCTGAACGGGACATTAATGAACCTTGAGATAACATTCCAGTCCTCCGTTGCGGCAGTCAGAAAACAACACTTTACGGACGTCAGCCTGACTCCATGGTGAGCTCTTTTTTTGATTAAATTGAACGGGTCGTCATCCAATGCACTCCAATGGTTTTTTAGTAAATGATATTTGGTCGTTAAAAGGCTCGAATTTTGACTCGCATTGGAGAATTCCAATGGTCCAATGGATTTTCTATTGAACTTCCAATGCAATTTCGTGCTTTGTAAATCTGCTTTTCCGACCCACGTATAATTGGAAATGCATGCCATGGATTCATAAACGAGGTGGCGTAGTGTGTGGTGAGTTTTGGGACGAGTCGATTCGCGACAGCGAAGAGGCTCGGACAAAAACGAACGGCGTAGCCAAGAGGGGCGAACGCGACAGCGTTCGGGACCCCGAGTGGCGCAGCAGAAAGCAAGGCCTCGAAGAGGACGCGCAGCGAAGGGAGCGCAAGCGACCTGAGCGGAGGTTTCCTGGGATGAAACTGGGGCTGAAAAACCGAATTCATGTTCATCTCCCGAAGCATGGGGTGATGGCTCTTTGCCGCAACAAGGGCTCAAGCCAACGAGGACTTTGAGTTCAGAATTTTGATATGTGAAGTGTCTAAAGTTGAAACACGAAAAACGCGTTTTTTCAGGGGGTATAGTGTGTCAGAATGAGACAGTGCTCGTTCAATCATTCTTAAAATTGAAGAAATCAAACAACGTCCTAATAATTTAGACAATCAAAACTGCTCTTTGAGAATTTTTATCCTCAAGAAATGGCAGCTATCGCCGACAACTCGTCGAGTGTGACGTTTGTAGGGAGAATTTTTATGAAATTTTACGGCTCGGTAGTCACTTCTTGCTTCCTCTTACTCTCAGCATTTGGTTGCAAGCCAAAGCCTGAAAGTACGGTTTCCGGAATCGCTGGTGAAAAGCCGAAAAAGGGCAATTGCTCGGACGTTAATGATTGGATTGCGTCTCCAGTGACCTGCCAAAAGGACAAAAACCAAGTTGTCGTAACCAAGGTGTTTGAGCATAAGGGCACAGGCCACGACTGGTACAGCACGGTCATTCTCAATTGGGCAGAGCGCGCTAAACGGGCAGGTATTCACACCTGTTTCGGAGAAATAAAACATTTCAGCGGCGGTCAGTGGAGAGATGGTGCGGGGGTATGGTTAAACGGTCAAGGTGGGTTGGGAGGATGTCACCCTGGTACCGGTTACAGAAATGTGACCTCGGGTGCAAAAGGTACCAATGTTGTCACGCCAATAATACAGGATGATTTTAGTGTACGCGATTTTCGGTATAAATTTGATCTTGTGCTTCCAACCATGAAGTCGAAGAAGATAGGCATGTATAACAGTAATGGCTGTGATATGGATGATCCGTGCTTAGGACGAATCACTGCAGAAGTCGACTTGTGCACAGGCGAATTCGAAAAGGTCTGTGACATCGCCGTTTCCGAGGGGACACTCAAAATTGAGGTCAACGGGAATGCAAAAGCTCCCTGCATCGAACGTGGAACGAGCTATCCCCACGGCGCAATTATTGAAGGGAGAAAGTGTGTGGACGGAAAGTGGAGATAGGGCCATAAACTGACCGGGAATCAAACACATTTGTCGATTCTACCGGGCTATCAAAAATGAAAATGCTGACCCTGTTTGAGACCAGACCTTCCGGCCATCTGGATAGCCAACACTTGTGCAGCGAGCACTGCGACGCGGACTCCCCAAAATTAAATTAAGTCCATGACTATCAGCGCTAACCACTGACCATTCCGATTCAGATTTTGAGAAGCGATTGAGGGTCTTGAATCTTGGCAAGTCAGATCGAACAATCGATGCCTCCGAAAGGTGAAATTTAATTTGAAAATTTAGAAAGGCGGACACCCACACCATCAATGAAGTGGTTTTATCCATGGCAGCATGTTCATTCAATTTCTGAATTCAAATTCTTGACGATCTCCTCCTGATTTTCAGAGTACAAATCCCCAACCAATCGATTCCATCTTATCCCGAGCGGCCTTCAACGTTTACCCTGATCCTCGCACAATAAATCTCCTTTCCGCCAATGGCCGCAGGATTTTGCGGCAACGTGCGGCCAACGAGGGTGCATGACCAAGAATGTCGGTGGGTGTTGGTGAATGACGAACCTTTGGAAGCATCGGACTTAATTAAATTGATTTGTTATTGCTGATACTTACGAATAAAAGAATTAAATCCCTCTCTCTCCGCCATCTCAACCCCAAGCGTCGTCAGACCTTGGGGATTTTGTTTTCTAAGATCGATTTGCGTTCAATTGCGTTCAGTCTGCTGT
>JBEGJP010000238.1:0-2815 GCA_041184525.1 Pseudomonadota bacterium
GAGCCTGACAAACCGCCTCTCCAGTTGTTCATAAGCTACAAGCAATTCTTGTGTGTCGTGCCGTGTGAGTGCCGCACCGTTGCGGTGCTGAGCGTGGCGGAGTGTGTGGTGAGTTTTTGGACGAGTCGATTCGCGACAGCGAAAAGGCTCGGACAAAAACGAACGGCGTAGCCAAAAGGGGCGAACGCGAGAGCGTTCGGGCCCCCGACTGGCGCAGCAGAAAGCAAGGCCCGCAGGGGCTGCGCAGCGTGTGAAGCTGAGGCGACCCGAGCGGAGGGAATACCGGTCGCTCATTACTGCTCCTCCGAGGGTTTATGAAATTTCAACGGGGTTCGTCCATTTGGTCTGGTTCCTATTGATACGACCGACGAGGTCTTGCGGCGCCAGTCGGTTTGACCTCGCAGCCTGAAAGGGATTTAATTCTGAAATCTCCGCCGCATTGAAGTGTTCTACAATCGAACCAGAATGCATTTATCAATCGGCTGCTTGAGTCCGGTGATTCACGGGACCAACGTGCCTTAATGCTGTCCGGAAAAACAGAACACATCAAATATATAATTTATTCATTATTCTTTTTTGGAGAAGCGGAAACAATTGTGCTGTGAAATTCTTTAAGGTGTGTTGATGCCCATGCAGCAAGCGATTCAAGAACGGGACGAAGTGCTGCCCCACTTTCGGTTAATTTAAAGGCATTGTTGCGTGCCGATTTCTCTGGATTAACCCTTTCAATCAGTTTCATTGACACCAAAATATCGAGTCGGTTAGCTAAAATGTTTGTCGAAATGCGTTCAGGGGATTCAAGTAACTCCGAATAGGTTCTAGGCCCATGAATGATGAGATCTCTGATAATGAGCATAGTCCACTTGTCTCCCAGAACATCAAGTCCTGAGCAAATGGGGCATACAGAACGCCATTGAATATTTTCATCCATTTTTGCCATGCATTATTTTGGCTTAATTTCATTCAAGACGTCAATATCAGATGAACTTCTTTTTTATCGTTGCTTTTTCTTCATCGTTCCGATGTTTATGAGCATCACATACCTTCAATTAAAAGGATTTGTCCAAAGTCGGTCAATTCATTCATTCTTAACTCCTTCAATGGCTTGTATTCAGAAGAATTGTACCACGTTTTTGCCATGTCCAGACTTGGAAAGCGCAAAATTGCAGCCCAATTCCCATCCCATTTCCCCTCCAAGACGTTTGGTGAAGGCGTTCCTGCGATCATTTCGCCACCGAATTTCATCAAACAAGGTATTGCATATTGGGCATAACGTTCCGAGAGCTCCTGCATATTTTTTGCTTTGACTTGCACTAAAAAGTAGGCTGGTTTTTTAGAATCAGAGTTTGTCATTTTTACTTCCTTTGAAGTAGGAGTGTTTTAAAATCAGATTGGTTTTCTCAAGTTACTCTTGAGAAATGGCTGCAGCCATTTCTCTGAGTGAGTTTTCGATTGGAGTTGGTTGCCAATCCAGCAATTCGAAAGTGGACCGATTATCGAACGAAGCTCTTTGTCCCAAAAAAGGAATCATGCCCTTTGCCTGTCGATCAAAAAGACTCATGAACTTCAAAAGCGCACTTGGTGCCCTTCGAGTCGGCACCTTTGAGTAACCCGCCTCTTTTAAGACCTGTGCTACGGTTTCCATCGATACGGGTTCCGCACTCGCTGCAATGAATCGTTTGCCTGCAGCGGCACGTGAAGTCATCGCCTTTACGTGCAAACGGGCAACATCGCGAACATCAATCATTCCCATTGCGACGTCAGGTATCAAAGGTAACTTCCCTTTAATCATATCAGTCAGCATTTTCACATTTTGTCCGTCCACGGCTCCGCTGATGGGAGGTCCGAAGACTCCACCCGGATTAATGACTGTCAGCTCCATGTCACCGGCTTCTACGGATTTCCAAGCTGCTTTTTCGGCGAGGGTCTTACTTTTTTGATATGCACCAATTTTTGCGTTCAGATTCGACCATGTTTCCGGGCCGAATTTTCCACTTCCATTTCCTGCCATAATCGAAACTGTTGAGGACGTGAGTACGACTCGTTTGACCTTAGCTCGCTTGGCCGCGGCAAGAACACGTTTTGTTCCTTCAACGGCAGGAGTGATCAGTTCGTTCTCATGACTAGGTTCAGTAAGAACAAAAGGAGATGCGACGTGCAAGACGTAAGTGCATCCCTTCATGGCTGCATCCCATCCGTTATCAGAAAGAAGATCGGCCTCAGTAAAAAATAATTTGTCAACTGGAGCGAACTTTCCGATCGCCGTACTCGTCGACTCAGCCTTATTCTTGGATCGGATTGAACCGACGACCTCATAGCCTTGCTTGAGAAGTTCTACAGCACAATGTTGTCCGATGTATCCTGTGATTCCCGTGACTAACACTCGTTCACTCATCCTTGATGCTCCTTGTCGAGGCTATTTATAACTTGCAAAGTACAAGTTTAAATTTATGTGTTGCAAAATGCAAGTTCCAGAAATTTTTACATTTAAACATCCGTTATTATTTGAGTAAATAGTTCTTCTGGAAGGACGGTCTCTGTTTTTCGAGACTTTTCCCATGTAAACGTGTGCTCACCGATTCGAACTACTTTTGAAGCTCGGAAAAAGAGCAATAAAAAACAGACTGCTTTTTCGCTATCGTTATCGGCGAAGTCCAGAAGCTGCTTAGCTTTGGAACTCTTCCGAATGGGCTGAGGAAATTTCAACGGGGTTCGTCCATTTGTTCTGGTTCCTGTTGATACGACCCATGAGGGCTTGCGGCACCAGTCGGTTTGACCTCGCAGTCTTCTAAAAAATCAGCCGCCGTGATCTCGG
>JBEGJP010000239.1:0-4072 GCA_041184525.1 Pseudomonadota bacterium
CTTTGTCATCCAAGCGGAGGAAGAATGGAGTGTTCTTTTCTCCGACAGCACCGGCCTCGATGCCCGTCAGAGCAAGTCGTCCC
The DNA here is from genome assembly GCA_041184525.1 of Pseudomonadota bacterium. Taxonomy (GTDB): domain Bacteria; phylum Bdellovibrionota_B; class Oligoflexia; order Silvanigrellales; family Silvanigrellaceae; genus RFOM01. Next base: position 84 of record JBEGJP010000239.1, read on the forward strand.
GTCAGTTCGACTGCTTGCGATGCAGAGCCGGCAAACCCGAGATCCTGAGGCTTGAAGGCAACATCGATGCCCTTGGCAAAGGCGGCGGTTTCAAGACGGACGTTAGCAACGCCGGGCAAGGCTCTGATCTGTTCCACCAGTTTTTCTGCGACGACGCGGGTGTCTTTGAGTTCTTCACCGTAGACATAAACACTCAGTGGTGCTTCCCCGCCAATGCCTTCGATGGGAGGAGGATCCATGACCAACACATCCGCCGGCAAACTTTTCAGACGCTCACGTGCCAACTTCTGCATCGCCAGAAGACCGGTCTTGCGCTTCGTTTTGCCCACGAACACAAGGCGGACCTGAGTGAGTGTGTCATCGCCGCGTTCGCCCACTGTGACGAACACCTCTTGGAGCCCTTCAAGGTCTTTAAGACGATCGACCGCCTGACTTGCAAGAGCTTCGTTGTGCGCGCGCGTGGAGCCGGCTTGTCCGCGAATATTCACAATGAATTGTCCGCGATCTTCAAAAGCGAGAAAATCGGCGCCTCGTGAAAGACTCAGCGTGACGGCGAGAAGCAAAGTGATGAGTGCAGCCAAAAGAACCGACTTAGGATGGTGAAAAGAAGACACAGCCCAACGTGCAATTTTCTTTTCCAAGGTCACCAGCCACTCTCTCCATTGGTCCCAGAACTTGCCCTGAAAAGGTTTGGGATGACCCGCAAAGTAGGCGGACAGCATCGGATCCAAAGTAAAAGCCACCCAAGTGGAGATCACCACGGAGATACAGATCGTAACCCCGAATTGTTTGAAAAATTGTCCTACCATCCCCTCCATGCCCGCAACGGGAAGAAACACAGCCACAACTGCGAGAGAGGTGGCCATCACAGCCGCTGCCACACGGTCGGTTCCGCGCACTGCGGCCTCGCGAGGTGTGGCACCATTTTCAAGCTCAGAATAAATCGCTTCACGGACCACGACGGCATCGTCGATCAACAAACCGATGGCCAGTGCCATTGCCAACAGACTCATCATGTTGACTGAGAAATCAAGCCAGCTCATGAAGATGAACGAACCGGCAATACTCACAGGCAACGCTGTCGCGGAAATCAGAGCACTGCGGATGTCAGTCAAAAAGAAGAGAATGACAAGCACTGCAAACAATCCACCCGCAAACAATGCAATCCAAACTTCGTGCGAATTTTCCTGAATGAAGGAACTTTGATCGACAATACTGAAAAGACTCATGCCTGACGGAAGCTGCACCCTCTTGAGGGTTTTCTGCACTGCTTTGACACTGGCAACCGTGTTGGCATCGGCTCGTTTTGTGATGACGAGTCCAAGGCCGCGCTTCCCGTTGATGAATACGCTCGATGCCGATTCATCGCGAACCACCTGAAGTGTTCCGACGTCGCCCAACGTGACAGATCGACCATCGCGCAAGGACACTCTTTGACTCCGCCAATAGTCGAGGTCAGAGGGAAGCAGACTCCGCGAAACAGACAATACCTCCTGATTCCGCGTGACATCACCCCACGGAATGACGGCCATTTTGGCCTGCAACTGCTCGAAAATATCGAGCGGGGCAACGCGCAAATCCGACAATCGCCGCGCATCGAGAGAAAGTTGAACACGTTCCTCGCCGATTCCCAAGATCCTCGCTTCATTGACGCCGTCTGTTCTGCGCAGTTCGGGCATCAGTCTGTCATCGAGAAGCTTTTGGGTTTCCTCTGCACTTTTTTCTGTTTCAATTCCGTAGATGAGAATGGGTGTGGCGCCCACATCGACCCGCGCCACGATGGGCTCCTTGCTCCCTTGAGGAAACTTTCCCCGCACAATGGCAACTTTTTCGCGCACGGCATCGGCGGCTTCCTGTTCGTCAGCCGACATTTTAAAACCAAGGATCAATTGTCCGAAGCCCGGTCTCGCGACGCCGATGACACGGCTTATTTTCTTCAAGCCTGCCACTTCAGCTTCAATGGGCTTCACAATGGCGGATTCGATTTGCTCAGGGGAAGCACCCGGATATGGAACGGTCACCGAGATGAACGGAATGGACACGTCCGGATACAAAGATACAGGCATTTTCAAAAGATAAAAAACACCCAAAACAAACAGAGCCACACTGATGATTCCTGCGGTCACCGGACGTGCCACTGAAAAGCGAGCCAGATTCATGCGTCAGACCTTTCAATTTCCTTTGACCTGCGAAGCGGAACCACAACCGGATTCGGTGGCTTCGATACTTCCCAATGACTGTCCGACCTGAACCACCATTCCCAAAATGGTGGGAAGCCCCTGAACGCGACCGCTGACCTCGGCGCGCAGCGTCGTGTCCTCAAGCTGAACTTTGACACGTTCTGCGGCTGCTTCCGCCTGCCTGCGGAGGGCGCGGGCCTGACTCACACGAATTTTGGCTTCCGCAATCTGCTGCGCCGAAACGGCCTCGCTGCCCTGAAGTTTTTCCAAACGCCCCAATGCATCGACCGCGAGATCCTCGTTGCCTTTTGCAGCATCCACAGCGGCCTGTGCTTCTTTGAATCCGGCCCGCAGAAGGCGCGAGTCGAACTCGATGATGGCAGTCCCTTTGCGGACCTGGTCGCCGTTGGCGACGTGGTAACGCTGAACGATGCCGGTGGAGCGCGCGGTGAGCTCCTGACGCGTGACACACGGTTGTTTTGCCCATGCCACGCTCACCTGAGCTGCACAGGAAACAATCAAAAGAAATGCTGTCAGAATTTGACGCATAAACGCTCCCCCAGCCAGAAACGCAAAATGTCCGACGCCACGAATCGATAAAGTTTCACTTCGGACAAATCGGAGTTAGCATAGGCGAGTTGCATTCAGAAATCTTAATTTGGAGAAATCTCTGACGTTGAAGTCTAGCGGGCGTGCACTGGTTTTCTTCATCATCCTCAGCCTTGGTGCATCTACCGACGGCTGGGCCTCGACGCGTCGTGGTTCCAGAAGCCGAGCGATGCCGGCCGCACCACAGCGACAGTACCCAAGGCTTCCTCAACCTCAAGCCTATCCCCAACCTTCTGCGCCACCTTCGCGTCCGGCGCCACCGGTGCCGGTGCCAGTCCCAGTGCCAGTCCCGATTCCAGTTCCGGTGCCACAAGGGGTTCCTCCTCCGCCCGCTGCTTGGCCTCAGCCGATCCCACGCAATCAGAATCCCTACGGTCAACCGGCCGGCAATTTGCCTCCCCATTTGCGCCAGAATGAAGACTTCGGAGGTGTACGCAGCTGGTTTGGTACGTTGGGCAGCTCATTCGGCTATGACACCCTGACACGCACCAACCCCGGCGTCGGCGAATGCAGCGCCAACTGCAAAGGCACCATTGAAGAACCCCGCTGGGCGCTGCAATTGCAAGGTGCCATCGGCTGGGGGCCCGTGAAGCGAAACAACATTTCATTCACGACCCACTATCGCTACTCACAGAATTTGCGCACGAACAATGACCAGCTGGCACGCTTCGGAAAATGGTTTTCGACTTTCAAGACGGGGGATTTCCTCTTTCCAACACGCGACATGCTTCGCTCACATGAGCTTGTCAGCGAAGTCCGCTACTCGGCAGCGCCCTTCCAACTGGGCCTGCATGGCATTTTGGACTTTGAGCGCGTCGGGTCGAGTTCCAGTTTTTTGGGTGAACCCAATGAGGTCGCAGACAGTGTGAAAAATATGGAACAATTGACTCCTTGGGTGCAGTGGCGCATCCCGGGCGTCTACATTGCAACTTTTTACGCTCCGATGCGCACCGAAATCAACAAAGAAGATCCGCGCAACTCTTACACGACGTGGTCGACGAAGAATGCTGGTCGGGGAATATTCTTCACACTGATTCAAGACAACCTTTTTTATCTGCCAAAAATTGCGTCCACCGCCGGATTGACCTTCAACTTTACCAACAAAAAATCCGCCTCGATTCAAAACGATTCGAGCAAATGGGGAGGCAAGGCCAGCTTTGACTTTCCCATCGCATTCAATTTTCGCCTCCAACCTTATTT
>JBEGJP010000240.1:0-6350 GCA_041184525.1 Pseudomonadota bacterium
CCACCATTTCCAATCTTGCATCACCACAAATCACAAACGAAGACACCAACACAGAGATCAGCTTTCTTGCCGGAGATGTCGACGGTGCACTCACCTGCAGCTCTGCAAATTTCAGCTACACCTCCAGCAACACCAACCTCGTTGCCGCAAGCGGTGCCGTGGTTTGGGGAGGCTCATGGCCCAACTGCAAGGGGACCATCACGCCGGTGCCCCAAGCTTTTGGTTACTCCGTCATGACCTTCAAGATTTCAGACGGTGCAGTTTTAACCTCAAGAAGCTTCACTCTCTCTGTCATTGGCGTGAATGACGCACCGACTCTTTCTGCGATTGAAAATCAACAAACGAACCAAAACACTCCTCTGAATATCAACGTTGCATTCAATGACATCGACAGCACACTCACATGCTCTGCCCTGAGCGGCACCTCAAACAACACGTCACTTCTTGCGAATGCGAGTATCCAGCCGACAGGAACCTATCCTAACTGCACAATCAATCTCGCTCCCGCTGCAGCCGCATTTGGAGTCACATCAGTCACCCTCACTGTCACCGATGGTTCCCTCACAGCAACGGCATCATTTTCACTGACGGTGCGAAACACGGACGGCTGGTATCAGGAGGCCTATATAAAGGCTGCAAATGCCGATGCGTACGATGAATTTGGTTGGAATTTGGACTTGAATGGCGACACTTTGGCAGTTGGTTCGATGTACGAAGACTCCTCGGCAAGAGCAATCACCAATGGAACTTCGGCGGCTCAAGACAACAGCGCAGAGGACAGCGGTGCGGTCTACATCTATCGCAGAAATGGAAACAACTGGTCCCCAGAAGCCTACATCAAAGCATCAAATGCAGATAAATGGGACAACTTTTCAGGAACATCTCTTTCGGGTGATACGTTGGCGGTGTCGGCGACTCAAGAAGATTCAAACCAAAACACAATCAGCAATGGCACAAATGCAAGTGGAGACAATTCACTCGATAACAGCGGGGCTGTCTATGTTTACAAGCGAACAGGCTCCACATGGTCCGAGGAGGCCTACATTAAATCATCAAATATCGATTCCTCGGAACAGTTCGGAAAAGATATTTCGATTGACGGGGATACATTGTCAGTGAGCGCCAATTTTGAGGACTCTAATCAAACCACAATCACAAATGGAAGCTCAGCCAGTTCCGACAATAGCGCCAAAGACAGCGGCGCGGTCTATATTTTCAAACGCATCGGTAAAATCTGGAGTCAAAGTGCGTACATTAAAGCTTCCAACTCAGAAGGCGGGGTCAATGCATGGACGTTTGGAGATTTGTTCGGCTCCGATGTCTCCCTCTCCGGCGACACTCTTGCAGCCAGTGCACGTTATGAAGACTCAAACCAAACGAATATTACAAACGGTGCCACAGCGAGTTCGGACAACAGCAAAGAAGACAGCGGCGCAGTGTATATCTTTCGCAACTCGGGTCTTTTTTGGTCTCAGGAAGCATACATTAAGCCCAGCAACTCCAATTCTAATCAATATTTTGGTGTCGTCAGTCTCTCAGGGGACACTCTCGCAGTGGGAGCAGAACGCGAATGCTCAAATCAAACAACAATCACCAATGGACCTACAGCGAGCTTCGACACTACTGCAACTGACAGTGGTGCCGCTTACGTCTTCCGCAGAATTGGAAGCACTTGGTCACAAGAGGCTTATATCAAAGCTGCCAATGCAGAAGCGGACGACGGCTTTGGCTCTGATTTGAGTTTACTCGGAACTACACTTGCTGTGGCAGCTTACAACGAAAAATCGAACCAGAACTTCATCACCAATGGCACGACAGCGAGTAGCAACAACACAGCTTCCTATATTGGGGCCGTTTATATCTACCAAAGGAATAGCAGCTCCGGCTGGGCACAGGAGGCTTATATCAAATCAGCCAATGCAGAAGCTGATGATTACTTCGGTTTTGACGTGTCACTCTCAGGCGACACGTTAGCTGCAAGTGCTATCGATGAAGATTCAGCAACAACATCTATTATCAATGGAACTGGCGTCAGCAATGACAACAACAAAACCAATAGCGGCGCCGTATTTATTTACCGAAGTTTCAAACGCATGTTCGACCCTAGTGTATCGGTTTCTGCGCGCACTGGAAACAGCATCACCTTCCGATGGTCTTCCAACCTCGGCAGCGCCACCGCGGTGAAAGTCGCAATTCCAGTAACAGGAACGGATCTTGCAACGGCACAGTGCACAGGAGGGACACTCCTTCCAGCTGGAACGACAACCTACACGGTCTCTTCTCTATCAACCTCAACAAAATATGGCTTCCGATTTTGCGCGTGGGATGGTTCAACAGCTTCGGAAGGAACTGCTCTTTGGGCCGAAACCACCGGTTCATTCCCCGTCATTTCTGACATCCCCAGCCAGAGCACCACGGAAGACACTCCTCTGAGTATCAACGTCACTCTGAACGACACCGATAGTACTATGACTTGCAGCTCATCTCTGCGCGTGTCTTCAAGCAATCCGGCTCTCCAACCGCTCAACGGGATAGCCATCAGCGGCATCGCCCCCAATTGCACGATCACATTCACCCCTTCTGCAAACCGCTATGGAACAGCATCAATCACTGTTGGTGCTTATGATGAACAGTCAGTCGTCGAAAAGACCTTCATACTGACGTTCACTCCCTTGTACGACCTCCCATGGATTGCAAATGTGACAGACCTCAGCAACAGACTCCATCCCTTCACCAACGTACCTTTAGAGATCTTGGCTGACTCGAACGAGAGCTGCTCCAGTGCGTTGTCTGCAACATCGAGCAACGAGTCTCTCATACCCAGCACAGGAATAACATTCGGTGGCACTTACCCCTATTGTACATTCAGTCTGAATCCTATCGAGAAGAAAACAGGAACAACCTCCATCACTCTCATCGTCAATGACGGGACAAATACCACTCAGGATTCCTTCAACGTTTCTATCCAATCTCATTGGCAGCAAGAGGCCTACATTAAGGCCGCCAATGCGGATTCGTGGGATCTCTTTGGCGAGTTGATTTCACTCAATCACGAAACTCTCGCGGTGGGCGTGGATGATGAAGACTCCAGTCAAAATACAATCACAAATGGAACCGAAGCGAGCTCCGACAATGGCGCCGATTACAGCGGTGCCGTGTACGTCTACCACAGGACAGGAAACATGTGGCAACAACAAGCATACATCAAGGCTGGGAATTCAGATTCCGACGATGGTTTTTCTGCCGCTTCGCTGTCTCGTGATTCTTTGGCTGTCGGAGCTCTGGGTGAGGCCTCGAACCAAAACACAATCACCAACGGCTCAGGCACAAACACCGACAACTCTTTATACAAAAGCGGCGCCGTTTACGTCTACAGACGCTCAGGAAGCACGTGGAGCCAAGAGGCATTTATAAAAGCCTCAAATGCGGGGGGTGGAGACGGTTTTGGTTTCTCAACTTCACTCGATGACAACACGCTGGCCGTAGGCGCTCCTTACGAAGACTCTAACCAGTCATCCATCACAAACGGCTCATTTGCATCGATTGATAATTCTATCTGGAACAGCGGAGCTGTTTACGTTTTTGCCAGAAATTGGGACGAACAGAATAGTCTATGGACGTGGACCCAGCAAGCCTACATTAAAGCGGCAAACAACGACCAAACTTTAGAATACTATGGCATGACGGTAGAACTCAAAGGCGAGACTCTTGCCGTCAATGGGCACTATGAAGACTCCAGCGCCACAACTATTACCAATGGTCCCACAGCCAGCGCTGATAACTCTTCTCCAATGAGCGGCGCTGTTTACGTCTACCGTCGCAACGGTTCACAATGGGCTCAGGAAGCCTATATCAAGGCTTCCAATACTGATGCCTATGATGCTTTTGGATCCGTGCTTGCCATCTCGGGCGATTCTCTTGCCGTTGGAGTCCAAGATGAGGCCTCCAACCAGACCACCATCACCAATGGCCCAAACGCAAGTTCTGACAATAGTGCAACATCCAGCGGAGCCACCTACATTTTCCGACGCACTGGAACGAACTGGGCTCAGGAAGCTTATATCAAGGCAGCAAATGCTGAAGCCAACGACTACTTTGGTTTCGGCCTCGACATCTCTGGCAACTTTCTTGCAGTCGGTGCTTACTGTGAAGACTCAAATGAAACCACAATCTCTTACGGAACATATGCGAGCATCAATAATGATGCCGGTTGCAGCGGCGCTGTCTATCTCTATCAAAGAAGCGCAACGACTTGGGCACAAGAAGCCTACGTGAAATCTGTGAATTTAGAATCTCCCGATTATTTCGGATATTCAGTATCCATATCCGGCGACACTTTTGCCGTGGGAGCGCCAGAAGAAAGCTCTTCACAGAACACTATTACCAACGGCGGTACCGCAAGTACGGACAATAGCATGAATTACAGCGGCGCTGTTTATGTATACCGAAATACGCTGCGTTTGTTCGAACCGGATGTGGGCATTGCTTCGCAGTCAGAAAACAGCATCACCTTCGCGTGGGGAGAGAATCTAGGAAGTGCGACGAGTGTGATTGTTGCGCCTGCCACGAGCGGAACTGCGGCACCTTCTGCGAATTGCAGCGGTGGCACTGTCCTGCCTGCTGGTACAATTTCCTACACTTACCCGGGACTCACTGCCGCCAGTAAGTACGGATTCCGTTTCTGTGCTTGGGACGGCACGAACATATCCGAAGGAATGCTTCTGTGGGCAGAAACGAAGGCACCTTGAAAAATCAATGTCACTCTTTGGATTTCCGTCTTCAGGCATGAACAACGAAAATGTGCCTTTAGGCCAGAAGAAAATGCCGCAAATTTCGATAATTCAATAAAATGATCTCATCTAGAGTCACGCCACGCAGCTCCGCTGCAACGGCGGCAATCCGGTTGAGCATGGAGGGCTCATTCAACTCAGGCCTGCTGCCGTCCGTTTGTACAGGCGCCAAATCAGGAGCATCGGTTTCCAACAAAAAGGAAGCCTCAGGACACGCCCGACAGGCCTGTTTCATACGTTTGGCGTCAGGCCACGTCATCACCCCGCCAAACGAAGCAAGGCCCCCCAGCGATGCAACCCAAGGCAAATCTTCAGCTGGACCACCATAGCAGTGGATCATAAAACTGCGCAGTCCGCTTCTGCTTGCCGATGACAGTCGCTCGCGTGTCGTCTGCCAAGCGCTGCGGCTGTGAACAACCAATGGCAATCCCAAGCGCAGCGCCAGTTCAAAACAAGCTTCAAAGCCAAAGTCTTGAGCTTTCAAAAGTTCATTTTTTTCAGCCCAACCATTGAGGACAGTCTTTGAAAGATCGAATCCCGTTTCACCGATGGCCCAAATGAACTCCGAATTCCGCACCGCACAATCTTGCAAACCATGCACATCTCGTTTGGCTTTTTCCAAGCAAAACAACCCGCGCTCGTCTTTCCAGCGTGCTGCAATTTCCATGGGGTGGAGCCCCAAACAGGGCAGAAGCTGAAAACGAGCTTCGGAAGAAAAAAGAGAATCGAACTCAATCGCGCTGTTCACTCTCGCCGCCAGATGCAAATCGCTCTCTTTCAAAAGGCCGTCGAATGCATCCCACCAGACACCCGCATTCACAGCGCCCCTCACACCGCCTTCCACTGCGAGTTGCAAAAGCCGAGCACGTTCGGACTTGGCGAGGAAATCGACATGACAATGGGCATCAATGAGAACAGGTTTGAACACCAAGCCAAGTCCTCTCAATTTTTAGCAAACAAAGATTGAACCATCCCTTGCGTTGCCGGAAAATAATAACCAATCCCGAGCATGCCCGATGCCCAACCGTTCATGCTGACACGACCCTGTGTTTCAACCGAGCCTGTGCCCGAACCAAATTCATGAAAGCCGGTCTGAAAAAAGAGATTGCGCGACATGTACGCCACCCAATCCAGTCCGAAATGTGCCACCGGATAAATACGGTTTCTGGGCCCTTCAGATGTTCTTGAGGTTGAGCGAAAAACACCGACACCATAGCCGAGGAAAAAACGCAGCGCCCCTGCGGGCGTATGGAAGGAAAGAGTCACATCAAGAGGCGCATTGACAGCGTAGGCACGGAAGTCTTTGGGTTCGAAGTCACGTTCGGCCATGTTCTGCCTTTGCTCGGGAGTCAAAGAAGACTCATTGGGAAGCACACGATTGGACAACGAATCGAAATAAACTGAAGGGCCCAGCTGAACATCCGCATCCCACGATTCAAACTGATCGGGATGAGGGACAGATGTCAGAGAAAGAAGTCCCAGAATGCCCTGACCCTTTCCAAGGGGATTTTCAATCACAGGAAAATCAACTTTTAGGTTGAGATTTCTTGAACCGCCCAA
>JBEGJP010000241.1:0-5293 GCA_041184525.1 Pseudomonadota bacterium
ACTCCGGTGGCTTCTGCTGTCAGCTCATTGAAAATTTTTTGGGTGATGCCAAATCCACCGGCGAGGTTTTCACCATTGACCATAGCCAGATTGATTTTGGCGCGGTGTTTCAACTGGGGAAGGACACTTTTGAGAATTTTACGCCCCGGACGGCCAACAACATCGCCCATCATGAGGATACGAATGATGCCCTCCGTGCTCTGCGGGAGCAGAGCCTGCGGGAGGGCTTCAAAGAAGGCGTCGTTTCCGGTGCAATGCAAAAGGTGTGTCATGGTATTTCATAGCGTAGAGGCAGCGGGCGTTCACTTGGCGAGGTGTGTGACCCGCTGTTCACGAACCATCGTGACGCGCACTTGCCCCGGGTAGTTCAGATCGCTGCGGATTTTCTTCGCAACCGAGCGGGCCAAAGCGCTCACGGCACTGTCATCAGTGACCGTAGACGAGACCATCGCTCGAACTTCACGGCCGGACTTAATCACATAGGCCTGCTCCACGCCAGACATATCTGCGACGATGGTTTCCATTTCGCGCATGCGGCCCATCGATTTTTCGAGATAGTCGCGGCGGGCACCCGGACGGTAGCCGCTCATGGAGTTCGCAATTTGAACCACCACGGCAATAGGGCCAACGCCCTGATTCTGCTCCAAGTGATGCTTGGCTGCAGCTTCAACAATTTCAGCCGTTTCGCCGCATTTTTGGAGGAACTGTGCACCCACGCCGGCATGGTGACCTTCGTTTTCTTCATCGAGCGCCTTGCCGATATCGTGCAGGAGACCCGCACGTTTGGCGATGCGGACATTGAGTTCGAGTTCGCCGGCGAGAATTCCTGCAAGCTGCGAAACTTCAACACAGTGCTGGAGGACCGACTGGGCACCGCTCGTGCGGAACTTCAGCTTGCCCAGCGCCATGACGAGTTCAGGGTGCAGGCCCTGCACGCCGCAATCGAACGCCGCACGTTCACCTGCTTCGCGGGTCATTTCGTCGAATTCTTTGGAGACCTTGCTCACAATTTCATCGATGCGGGCCGGATGGATGCGGCCATCTGCCAGCAAACGCTCGATCGCCACTTTGGCAATTTCACGCCGCATGGGATTGAAGCAGGAAATAAGAATGGCCTCGGGGGTGTCGTCGATGATGATGTCCACACCTGTGGCCTGTTCAATGGCGCGGATGTTGCGCCCTTCACGGCCAATGATGCGGCCTTTCATGTCATCCGACGGGAGACTGATGACACTCACGCAGGCATCAGTCACGAATTCGTTGGCCATGCGTTGGATAGAAGTGGCAACAACTGAACGTGCCTTGTCTTCCGCTGTGCGGCGAGCCTCTTCTTCGAGCCGACGGATTTCTTCGGCGGTGTCGCGGCGCACTTCACTTTCAATCGATTGGCGCAACATGTCGCGCGCTTCTTCAAGTGAAAGGCGGGCCACACTCTCGAGCTTTTCTTGGCTCTCGCGCAGAACGCGCTCAGAGTTTTTGATGGCATCCGATGCACGGCGTTCTTCACGCTCCACGTGTTCAGCGAGCTTCTTCAGGTCTTTTTCCTTTTGCTCCATTTGCTGTTCACGTTTGTCGAGCGTCTCTTCGCGCTTTTGGATGCGCTTTTCCACTCGCTGGAGTTCGAGGGTCTTCTCTTTCTGCGAGCGATCGTGTTCGCGGCCTTCACGCAGCGCGAGCTCCTTCGCTTCACGGAGAGAGTTTTTCACAATTTGGTCGGAGTCTTGACGGGCTTGGTTCAGTCGGCGTTCGGCATCGGATCGCAGATGCTCGAGTTCTTTCGATTTTGTACGCATATTGAAAGCGTAAACTGCAACGAACGCGACCGCGGCAACCAGCAGACCCACTGCAAGTATCAGGGAAATTTCAAGGGCGGTCATTCAGGCAAACCTCAACTGGGACACAAAGTTCAGAGGAAGCCTAGCGCAAAAACCAAAAAAAAACGACTCCAACCGGAGTCGTTTCTTACCCTTGGGGGAGGGTGAGATGGTGCGGATGGACGGACTCGAACCGTCATGCCTTGCGGCACACGCCCCTCAAACGTGCGTGTCTACCAATTTCACCACATCCGCAGTGGAGCGGTGTCTAACGCAGGGGTTTGCCTTCGTCAACACCGGACAGAGCCTTCTCTCAAATTAGTTTGTAGCGCAGCCGGCCGTGCCGCAGGCGGGTGCCCCGCAGGTTGCTGCATCGGCTGCCGGAGCGGTGTTTGCTGGGCTAGCTGTGTCAGTGGTGCCTGACTTTGAGGCAGACTCAGTCGAGTTGGTTGTGGAGGCCGAGGACCCTGCGTTGCTTCCCTTATAATCCGTCACGTACCAGCCCGAACCTTTCAAAGCGAAAGACGTCTGGCTGACGAGCTTCTCCAAAGGCGACTCACATTTTTCACAGGCGTTGGGCAGAGGATCGGAATGGCGGAGGAGGTGCTCCTCGACGTTCTTGCAGGCTGAGTTGGTGCATTGAAATTCATAAATAGGCATACGGATTCACCTCAAACAGGCTGGTTGCGGGCCCTTGCGTCCGAAGGGAAATTTGTCCGGGAAAGGCAGAGTGTCAAGACAGAAGAGGGTCTGAGAGGCCTGTTCGTCGCTGGCAGTGCCGTTGGACTCATGCTACAGCTGAAAATGACGATACTTTCGTCGAGGGGGGTGACTTGGCTTCGACGGAGAGAGATGAACGTCAGGTGCATGCAGGGGTTGGTTACAACGCTCCTTAAACCGTTGTGGCAGCCAGAAATGGCAATGATTACGCTCTCGCAGCCTAATTAAAGGCAGCGCAGCGACCGACAGTGCGGCAGCACGTGCATTGCGGAAGCTGTAAAGTTACGTGCGGGTTTCGTTGAATCTTCTGTTCGTAGATTCACAAACCTATTAACCGGACTGGTTCCGTCACCGTGGGGGCCCTCAAGCACGGCGGAATAAGATCAGCAGAGGGAGAAGCATGTGGTCGCCGAGCGCAGATTCCTTTTCGGACCCGGGTTCAATTCCCGGCACCTCCACCATAAACACTAATAATATCAACAACTTACACCGAAAAACCCGGTCTGAATCGGACCGGGTAGACCTGGGTGACTCCTCAGAAGGGCTGATTCTTGAGGCCTTCAACTCAAGGTCCGACATTCCTCGGCGCATTGTATTGCGCCCGTCTGGGAGGAATGGTCATGGGCTATTATTACGTCAGACATCTGAGTTGGAAGAAGTCAGCACCGCATTGGAAACTTCAGTTTGTTTCCTACAAAAAAGCTGACCTTGGCGAATCCAGTGCAAAAAAACCTAAGAAGGAGTGGGACATCGATCCGGAGCGTTGGGCTCCATTGGGTTTTCATGCACGAATGAGCGTCGAAGACGCGAAGGCGAGAGCAAAACAATTGAACTTGGATCTGAGAGCAAAGGATCAGGAAAAACTCCTCTTGGAAAGAAAAAGGCAGGAGACAAGTGAGCGATTAAAGCTGGCGCGCTGGTTGCCTGTCGAATTTGTCTCTGAGTTTGAGAGTCGGTTTTTACGAGACAGATCCAGCGAAGGCAGGACGGATCAACGTCAGAAACCACGCGCGGCAAGAGTGTGGAGGGCTGCGCAACGTGCGATTGCTGGCACGGGCGTCGAGCCAGGCGAGTGGTTTTTACATACCTACGAGATTTATGACTATTTCTATCGTTCTCATTTGAGTATCAAATACGTCAACGTCATATTGAAAATGATGAACTTGTGGGGATTCTTTATTTCGAGAAAACTTTCACAACCGTTTTTACCGCTGCCCATGCCGCGAGGGTATGAACGAGCGCGACTCATTGAAAATTATTATCATACAAAGAAACAGGTGGGTCGTGGTTCTATTCCGATCACGCCCACACAATTAGACAGTGAGAAGAAGCTTTTGTCCGGTGCGAATTATAACTGGTTATTCCTTTCGATTTGGCTGGGACTCAGACCACAGGAAATAGACAACCTCAAGAACGATGGCATGTGGCGTGTTGAGGAGACCCTGCGCGGCGTGAGTGTTTTGTGGGTGTATCAAACAAAAATTATCGCGCTACCGCCCGAGGAACGTTGGAAACCAATTCCACTTCTTTTTGCTGAACAGAAAATCGCTTTGAAGATATTAATGTCTGGGAAATTTCGAAGACCTATTCCAAAAACAATGCGCAAAAGATTTGGCGAGGGCATAACGCTCTACGGCGGTCGAAAAGGCTTTTCTGATTTGATGCTGTCATTGGGTCAGAAATTGGAGAACATCAGTGTTTGGATGGGACACGCGACACTGAATCGCACATGGACGAGTTACAAGGACAAGAAAAGATTCCATCTCAATTTCGCATAGACTCAGTTACAGAATAGTATGTGATACAGATTTTCAATGCTGAGAAATTTTGGGGGACAATTATGTCGGGTGATCTACTTTTTCCGCAACGGCTTCGAAAGGGTGACACCATTGGCATATTCACTCCCTCTGTCCCTGCGTACCAGCACAATCTTGGACTATTTGAAAATGGAATCAGAAATCTTCAGCGGATGGGCTTTTCTATAAAACTTGGAACGCTCACGGCCGCCCATGCTGCACAGGGGTATCGTTCAGGTTCGGGGCAGGAACGCGCTGCGGAATTCATGAGTCTGATTGAGGACCCTAAGGTTCGTGGACTCATTTCTACAATCGGCGGCTACAATTCAAGCAGCATGCTGCCCTTTCTTGACTACCCAAGAATTGCGTCAGCTCAGAAGGTCATTTGCGGCTATTCCGATGTCACATCGTTGCATATGGCGATTCACAAAAAGTCTCGCCTTCAAACCTTCTACGGTCCCGCTGTTATGACTTGGTTTGGAGAATGGCCTGATGGTGTCGTCGAGAGCACGGATTGGTTTCTGGATGCCGTCATGGAAGAGAGGAATGGACCGCGTGAAATCAAACCACCCACGCATTGGAGTTGTCATCGTCGTTCTTGGGACAATGGTGATTGGAAAAACGTGGAGCGCGAATGGCAATCCAATGATGGATGGCGCGTTCTGACTCCGGGGTCGGTGACTGCGCCAATCCTCGCCTTAAATATGAACACCATGCTTTGCCTTGCAGGCACGGAATTTTGGCCAGACGTGCGGGGCCACATTTTGCTTCTCGAGGAGATGGATGCACCGCTTGCAAAGGAAGAACGCTGTCTGATGCAGCTTGCTCTAATCGGGGTCTTTAAAGACATCGCCGGACTCATCGTGAGCAAACCTGAAGTGCACAATCCGTCTGACGCTCCTTTCACATACGACGACTTGATCAGTGAAGTTGTTGGTCATGTGACCTATCCGATTGTGACAA
>JBEGJP010000242.1:0-10124 GCA_041184525.1 Pseudomonadota bacterium
CAATCCGGTCTTTCACGCTCCTGTCCCACCAGTCGATGTTGGAGTCGTCATAGGAGGCAGGTGTTCCGTTGTAGCCGGTGGCCACCACTCGGCGGTGTTCGTCGACAATGACGCACCCGACCTGACGTTTTTTGTCGGGGCTGCGTTTGGCAATCACCTCTGCCATTTCCAGAAAGTAGTTGTCCCAAGAGGGTTTGTGATGGGTCATGGGATTGTCGTTCCTCTTCTCGAACCTGCCGCTGGAAACGGCATATACTGCTGAGTGCGGCCGATATCAATTCAGACGAGGCTCAAGCTTGGGGACGGGGACATGCTGCCTACTGCGCATTCGGTAAAAATTATGGCAATGATTCTCGCATGTCTGGGTGCGTCCTGTGTGAAAAGGCAATTCAACTCTGCGGTCAAGATCGCAGGAGGCGCTCTCGTTGAGGAGAGCGATCCTGTCTACACATCGACCGTTTCGCTCGACAGCAGCGGCAAGCCCTACTGCGGCGGCTTTGTTTTCGACAAGCGGACCATTGTCACATCGGCCCGCTGCTTGGTCGGGCATGCCGGCGTCATCTACACGGTGACGTTTGGAAGCAATCAGAAGCAGCTAAAAAAATCCGTTGAAGTTCCTGCGCGGCAGGCTTTGGCTCATCCGGAATGGGATCGTGAAGATCTCACTCGTAAAAACATTGAGCCGATTCCTTCAGAGCCAAAAAATGACATCGGTGTTCTTGTGTTGTCCGAAGATGCTCCGGATTGGGTGAAACCTTTGCCTTTGAGTTCCAAAGTGGAATTGAAGGCCGGAGCTGATTTGATTTTGGCAGGCTATGGTCAGACCAACACGAACAGAAATGATCCTTCCGGCGCAGAGTTCGGCGGCTATTTGCGAGAAGTGGGTGTCAAGCTCGCAGCCGTCAATGAGGTGGGTAAAGAGCTGATTTGGGAATCCAAGGAATCCAACAGTCCAGCGGGTTCGTGCCAAGGCGACGCGGGCGGCCCTGTCTTTGATGCGGATAACAATGGAGAGCTCACCGTCATGGGTGTGAACTCCCGCGCTTTCGATTCCTCTGCAGGCTGCAAAGGCAAGGGAATTCTGACCGATGTGCGTAAGTTCACAGAATGGATTCTTGCAGCCAAGGCTAAGCTCCTCAGCGGCGTTGTTCAAACAGGCGACTGGGTGCACCGCTCCTTTGAAGCCAAAGAGGGAAGCCGCGTGTCCATCGATTACACGCTGGAAAGCGCCGGAGCGGATTATCTTGCCACGGAAGTGTGGCTCAATGTGACGCATCCGGACTTCACCGGAGAGGAAAAAGTCACGGCAAAGCTTTCGAGCTACATCAACTCCCTGACCCAACAAACGGTCACATTGCAATGGGCAGGACAGGGAAGGTTCACGGGCAAGTTCGATAAATTCGCCCGCGAAAAGGTGTGTGCCATCGCTTCGCGTTGGGGAATCAAGCAGGATTTTGTCGTTCAGGTGAACGGAAAAAGCCTCACCGATGCAGCGACGGGCAGTGAGGCTTTCATCTTTAAATTCTGTGAATGAACGTCACACCCGAAGTGTGAACAAACTCATTCGTCGTCCGCTGAATTGCGCAGCGCAGCGAGCACACTCACATCTTCGAGCGTTGTTGTATCACCGAGACTCTCATGTCCGGTGGCAACATCGCGCAACAGGCGCCGCATGATTTTTCCGCTGCGTGTTTTGGGAAGAGCATCTGTGAAACGGATGTGATCGGGCTTGGCAAAGCTGCCGATGATTCCTCCCACATGGGCAATCAGTTCGCGGGCCAAGTGGTGTTTTTGTTCCTCATTCCAGCCGGCGGCCAGTTTGACGTCATTCTTCAGCGTCACAAAGGCATAAACGGAAGTTCCCTTGACGGCATCGGGAACGCCCACAACCGCTGATTCTGCGACGCTCGGGTGATCCACCAAAGCACTTTCCACTTCCATGGTGCCAATGCGATGGCCGGCGACATTGATCACGTCGTCCACACGACCGATGACCCAAATGTCACCGTCGTGATCTTTGAAAGCACCATCGCCCGTGAAGTAGTAAGGTTCTTTTTCGATGCCCTGCGGGCCTGCGAAGGTGCTCCAGTAGGTTTTGGCGTAGCGCTCAGGATCGCCATGAACGGTTCTCAGCTGCGATGGCCAAGGTTTTGTGATGACGAGCTTGCCTCGATTTCCCTTGGGCACAGGAGCACCGGCATCGTCGACAACATCAACAGAAATGCCGGGCAACGGACGTGTGGCTGAGCCCGGTTTCAGTTCCGTAATGCCGGGCAATGGACTCATCATCACTCCGCCGGTTTCCGTCTGCCACCATGTGTCGACGATCGGGCATTGCCCTTTTCCGATGACGGCATGGTACCACTCCCACGCTTCCGGATTGATAGGTTCTCCCACCGAACCCAGCAGACGCAGGGAGTGCAGATTGCTCTTCTGCGGCCAATGATCGCCCTGTCTCATGAAGGCGCGGATGGCTGTGGGGGCAGTGTAAAAGATGGAAATTTTCTCGCGCTCAATACAACGCCAGAAACGGCCGTAATCGGGAAAGTCGGGAGCGCCTTCATACATGTAGACAGTGGCACCGTTGGCGAGCGGGCCATACACCACATAGCTGTGTCCCGTGACCCAGCCGATATCGGCCGTACACCAGTAAATATCGGTAGGCTTGAGATCAAAAACCCACCGGCAGGTGAGTTGTGTCCATAGGGCATAGCCGGCGGTGCCATGCACAACCCCTTTGGGTTTTCCGGTTGTTCCGCTCGTATACAAAATGAAGAGGGGGTGCTCCGAGGGCAGCGATTCTGATGCGAGAGAGCTTCCCTTCACGCTGACATGATGGAACCAGACATCGCGACCGGAGTGCATGGGCGTGGGTGTGAAGGCTGTTTTCGACTTTGCGTATTCAGAGGTTTGTTCCTCGCCCAAGCGATCGACGACAATCACCTTTTCAACGCAAGGACATTCAGCAACGGCTTTGTCGACGGCGGTTTTCAGAGAAAGAATTTTACCGCGTCGGAAGCCGCCGTTGGCTGTGATCACACATTTGGCCTTGGCATCGAGAATGCGGTCGCGCAATGATTCTGCAGAGAACCCGCCAAAAACGACCGTGTGTGTTGCTCCAATGCGGGCACACGCCAACATGGCAACCACGGCCTCAGGGATCATGGGCATGTAGAGTGCCACCCGATCGCCTTTGGCGACTCCGGAATTGCGCAAGCCCTCTGCGAAGGCACACACCGCAGAATGCAGCTGTTTGTATGTGAAAGTTTTGCGCTCGAGCGGACGGTGTTCTTCACACGGTTCACCTTCCCAGATGAGTGCCGTTTTATCGGCGGCTGGTCCGGTGAGATGTTTGTCGAGGCACTGCTCGCTTAAATTGAGTTCGCCGTCGGGAAACCATTCGACGAAGGGCGGGTTCCATTTCATCGGGATTGAAAAAGGTTTTTTCCACTGCAGGTGGTCACGTGCCAGTTGGGCCCAGTGCTTTTCATAGTCCGCATCGGCGGATTGCAGCAATCCGGCATGGGCGTCTCGGTTCAAATTTGCATTTTTGCTGAATTGATCGGGCGGAGGAACTCGGCGTTGATTGAAGATCATGGTCTATTCCTTTCTGCAGCAGCGGATATCACAAGAAGTTTTTCAAATTCAACGGAACCTCAGTTTCTTTGTCGAAGGGAATGGGATTTTTTGTCCCACTTTGCGCAACGTATACTTGACCCAAAGCACCGACTCGGCTGCCAATGCGATTGCCAACGAAAAGCAGCCGGCACTGAGCACGGCGAGCAAAGAAAAATGCGGGAGCCGGAACAATTTGCTGACCGCGTTGGCCACCAGCGAACGGCTGGCATGGAATGAGAAAAACAATACGAGACAGCTCGCAAAGAGAAAAATGAGACGGCGTTTGAAACCACGTTCAGTGAGTCGAAGCAAAAAAGGAGCGGTCGCAGCTGAAACAAGAATGACTTGCCACCACGGAAGCCAACCCAAACAAAGCGTGCTGAGCAGCACCCAGAGAAATTCACGCACGAGATCTTTCATTTGATTTTCTCCAACTTGATGCGCTCCATCGTGAGGCTTTCCTTGAGTGTGCCTTGCTGCACGAAAAGAAGTTGGTCGAGTTCTCCCTTCAACCAGCTGCTCATCATGTTGGCGTAAAAAACACTGCCCACATGACCGGATTGCCCCCCCGGATAAATTCCCCAAGCTTTGGGCAGTGCATCGACCCACGTCACAACCATTCTCCAACTGGGGCCATGTTTTTCAGTTGTGGCATTGACCGTATTGCCATTGCCCGAGGTGTTGAGTTTTTCAAAACCGAAACCCGGCAAGCGGGCGAGATGGGGAATGTTCGTTCCACGATACTGCCCCCACATGGGGAGTGTGTTGTCCAATTCTTGATTGTTGGCAGCGAGTTTGAGCGTTTTGACAGCTTGTTCCAAAGCAACGGCAGCAAGATCAGGCAAGGATGAAAATTTTGGGACATTCGTGTTTTCGGGCCAATGTCCGGAAGTGCTCGCGAGCAGGAGCTCCATGGTTCTGTCTTCCGACGGCGGGAGAAAGTTTGGCTTCGGAAAAGCCTTCTCCCAAATCATGTCATAAAATTGCGACCACCACTCTGACCACAATGCTGCTTCCACGCTGTCTGCTTTCAGCTCGAAGTTCCAGCGCGACAGGAGGCGGATCGACTCTTTGGCCTCTTCACTTTTTGTTTTGCCTTGCACCCAGTTCAGCAGCGTCGGTAGAAGCTCTTTCGCACGGAGGTCGACAACGTCGTTTTGCAGTTTCATGAGTTCACCAATAGTCGCAGGTTCTCCCGTCTCGACGGTTGCGAGCTTTTCAGCGATTCTCTTCCCGCGCAGATAACTCGTGAAGCCCCAATCTCCGGAATCAAATCCGTTCGGACGCATGCGCGTGGGCTGTTGATTGGCCGAGGACAGATGCCCCCTTTCCGGAGACCAGCTTTGCGGGAGGTGAGAAAACGGGATGAAATCTTTCCATTCCGTCACAGGATTGCTGCCGTCGAGCACGGTGCGGCCGAAACCGGCAGAGCGCATGGGAAAACGTCCGGCCTGCACTAAACCAATGGAGCCTGTTTTGTCTGCGAGCACAAAATTCTGCCCCGGTGCCTCGTATGCGGTGAGGGCTGATTTGCAATCCATGACGCTGCGGGCACGGTTGAGGTTGAAGAACACACGGAATTCGTTGCTCGGTGAATGCCCCGTCCATTTCATCGCGATGGGAAGTGTCTGCAGGCCTCCATTTTTCTTCTCCACGCTCACTTCTTTTGCAATCGGGCCGAGGTGAGTTTGAATTGTTTCTATCTCACGGGGTGGCTCGCCTTTGACGCGGATGATTTCTTTTCTGACTTCAGCATCCCGCCACTGCTCGCCAAAGAGATATTTCGGGGTGGGTTGCGATCTGTCTAAGGTCATGGCGTACCAATCGATCACATCGACGCCCGCATTGGTGATGCCCCAGCTTGTATTTTCGTTGAATCCGATGATCACGTGGGGAAGGCCCGGCAATGAAGCGCCGTAAACATTGACGCTCGGCGCAGTGAGTTGGATTTCGTACCAAATGGAAGGCAGTTTGAGGTCGAGATGAGGATCGTTCGCGAGCACAGGGTAGCCATGAGACGTGTGAACCCCGTCGACAACCCAATTGTTGCTGCCGTTGGTTCCGGAGCGGCTGTCTTTGTTTTTTACGGGGAGTTCTGAAAGCTGAAAGAGTCCGTCCGGTATGAAGGGCGATGTGACGGAATTGAACCCTGTCAGGTCGGATGTGGACATCTGGGCGATTTTCTCGTCTAGGATGGGCGTGCTGCCGGCGAGAAACGAAGGAAAAAGATTTTCCATTTCTTCGTCTGAATACTTTTGCAGTGCATTTGTGAATTTGAAATCGTCCTCATTGCCCGTCAGGATCCAAGTCATCTGTTTGTGAAAAAGAGCGCACTTCAGCGGTGTCCATGGCTCGGGGCGGGTGCCGAGCAATTTGTACTCAAGCGGCAATGTGGCGGGTTCAAGAGAGTCGATATAGGCGTTCACTCCTTTGGAATAGGCCAGCAGCATTTGGAACTGATCGGGATCGTTCTTTTGCAGAAATTCCACTTCAGCCGCTGCAGCTGAAAGAAAACCGAATTTTCTTTGTTTGATGTCGAAATCAACAGCCTTCGCGCCGAGAATTTCAGCCACTCTGCCCGCCGTGGCCGCCGTCTGCAATTCCATTTGCCAGAGCCGATCGCGTGCAGTGATGTACCCCTGACCGAAAGCGAGGTCGGTGTCATTGCTCGCGGTCACATGAGGCACGCCGCGGATGTCGACCGAGATTGTCACTTCAGAGCGCAGGCCGCTCAATGTGAGGACCTGCGGGTCAGACTGCTTTGAATTGGACGGCGCATTGCGTAGGAATCCGGTGGCTGGGCTGAGAAAGGAACCCAATGGTGGCAAGGGGCCCAGCGGGAGTGTCAGTGCGCCCAGCACACATAGAAAAACGCCCCACGTTCCGAGGATTCTCAGAAGATAGGGGCGTTTTTGTTTCGCATCCGACATCAGCACCAGCCTCCGGTTGGATCATGCGTTCGCAATTGAAGTGACGCAGATTTTCACCGGAAACGGGCCGACTGTAAACAGTCTCAGTTCGACCAAGTCTTCATGATGTCGATAGGCTCCTTGCCCACGGCATCTTTGCGGCTGAGTTTGATGCGTCCGGTGCGGTCGATTTCAATGACCTTCACCATGACCTCATCGCCCTCTTTCACAACATCTTCCACCTTGTTGACCCTTTGGGCAGCCAATTGGGAGATATGAACCAAGCCTTCCACTCCGGGCTTGATTTCGACGAATGCGCCGAAGTCAGAGACCTTCTTGACGATGCCCAAGTAGACTTCATTGATTTCAGGATCGCTCGTCAGGAAGTGGATCATGCGCTTGGCCTTGGCGGCTGCTTCACCGTTGCTCGAGGCCAGATTGACAACGCCATCGTCACCGATGTCCACCTTGCAACCGGTGTCGGCAACAATCTTCTTGATGTTGCGGCCGCCGGGGCCGATGAGGTCGCGGATGCGCTCGGACTTGATTTTGATTTGCTCAATGCGAGGAGCACGGCTGCTGAGATCTTTGGCTTTGCCCAGAACGGACGTCATTTTGCCAAGGATGTGCAAGCGACCTTCGCGGGCCTGTTCCAACGCTTTGCGCAGAACATCAATGGAAACGCCTGCAATCTTCATGTCCATTTGAAGTGCGGTGATTCCTGATTTTCCGCCTGCCACTTTGAAGTCCATATCGCCCAGTGCGTCTTCGTCGCCGAGGATGTCGGACAGAATGGCAACGTCGTTGCCTTCTTTGATGAGTCCCATAGCGATTCCGGCCACGGGCTCGAGCAAAGGAACTCCCGCATCGAGCATCGCGAGCGTTCCTGAGCAGACAGATGCCATGGATGAAGAACCGTTCGACTCAGTGATTTCCGAGACCATGCGGATGGAGTAGGGGAAGCGCACGCGGCTGGGCACAGACGCTCGCAGGGCGCGCTCAGCCAAGTTGCCATGGCCCACTTCACGCCGGCCGGGTGCACCCAATCGCTTGGGTTCGCCTACAGAGTAGCCGGGCATGTTGTAATGAAGCATGAAATGTTTTTCTTCGAGCGGACTGTAAACGCTTTCGCTGCGTTGAGCGTCGTCGGATGTTCCGAGTGTCACAACTCCGAGCGACTGGGTTTCACCGCGCGTAAAGAGAGCCGAACCGTGCGGACGCTTCAGAACCTGAACTTGGCAGTCAATGCCGCGGATGTCAGTCGATTTGCGGCCGTCAACGCGACGGTTGTCGCGGATGATGTTGGTGCGGAGAGTTTTGTAGCAGGCCATCTCGAACAGATGTTCAAATGTGGCGCTGAGGCTGCCGTCGTCATTGGCGGGCACCAATTCCGCTTTGGCTGTCAGGCGAATTTCATCGACTGCGTTTTTGCGGTCTGACTTCTTGGCAATGGAGTACGCCTCGCGCAACGCGCCGGCGAACTTCTTGTCGAGAACTTTTTGCATACTGTCGTTCGATGGAGCTTCGGGAACGTCGCGCTTGGTTTTACCGACGGCTTCGCGGAGTTCATTTTGCACTTTGCACATCGATTTGATGTGTTTGTGCGCCACTTCAATGGCTTCAAGAATGAGAGCTTCGGAAACAAAATTGGCTCCCGACTCGACCATCAAAATTCCTTCGGATGTGCCTGCCACGACGATGTCGAGGTCAGAGCCCACTTCTTCAGTTTCAGATGGGTTGATGAGGAACTTGCCGTCTTTGTGACCAATACGCACGCCGGCGACAGGGCCGTTGAACGGGATGTCCGAAATGTGCAGAGCGGTGCTGGCGCCGAGGATGGCGAGGGGTGCTGGGGAGATTTTTGGGTCTACAGAAAGAACCGTCGCGACCACCTGAACTTCCGTGAGGAAGGTTTCGGGGAAAAGCGGACGGATGGGGCGGTCGATGAGGCGGCTGATGAGAACTTCGCGCTCTGTGGGCTTGGATTCGCGCTTGATGTAGCCCCCGGGAATACGGCCGGCCGAGTAAAGTTTTTCAATGTAGTCGACGGCGAGGGGGAAAAAAGACGCTGTCGGAGACGGGGCCTTGGCACCTGTGGCACAGACAAGAACCTGTGTGTCGCCGCACGTGACGAGAACTGAGCCCCCGGCTTGGCGGGCCATTCGGCCATGTTCGATGGTGATCTCGTGGTCGCCCACGCGGATGGTTTTCTCAACAATATTGAACATAAAAAAGAACCTGTAGAACTGATGGCCTGTGGAACGAGGCGGGTCACAGACCGGAGAGCATTTATCCTCCCGACCATTCGAGAGTCCCAGCGCACCATGCGCCAGCTTTAAGCATATTGCCTGTCGTCTCACCCACGCTAGCAAATTTGCAGGGCAGAAGGAAGGCGTTTGCATCGGAATCATTGGCTCTTGCGCAAGCGGGGTTGGCTCAGTATGCCTCAGATCAGAATTTTCTCAGGAGTGTCGGATGGCAGTCTACAAAGTTCTTCATTTTCCCCATGTTCTCTTGCGCAAGAAGGCGAGCCCGGTCGAGCGTTTTACCTCGGGATTGAGGCAGTTTACCGCCGACATGGTCGAAACGATGCATGCGTATGAAGGCATTGGGCTCGCCGCTCCTCAGGTGGGTGTGCTCAAGCGGGTTATTGTGGTCGATGTGCGTCCTTACCTTGAAAACTCTTCGCTCAAGGACTGGCACGGAAGTCACACGTTTGCTGTGGACGGCAACGCCGGCACGCTGCCTTCTCCGCTGGTGCTCATCAATCCGGAAATCACGAAGAAAGATCAGGAAATCACTTTTCCTTACGACGGTTGTCTCTCGTTCCCGGGTGTGGAACGCGGGCAGACCACACGCTGGAAAAACATAGTTCTTGAAGCCCGCGATCCTGAGGGCCGTGCATTACGCATTGAGAGCGACGGTATCTTGAGCATTTGTCTTCAGCATGAAATGGATCATCTTGAGGGTGTTCTGTTCATCGACAGAGCGCAGGAAAAAGTCTCGGACGCGGAAGTTGTTGCGGAAATTGAAGATCATGAAAATGACACTGCAACGCGCCGTCGGATGAAAAAAATGAAGCTTGTCGATGCGCGTGCACAGAAGTTCGACTTTATTTGATTCATCTTGCGTGGAATGAATGGGCAGCCGCAGCCTTTTCTCTCATTCAATACAATGTGGGGTGAGTGCTCAGGTGCTCGATGAACTCCGCGATCTCAGCTTTGACTTCTTCAGGCAAACTCGCGAACCGAGGCATTTGAGTGCCCTCAAGTCCTTCGTTGAGAGTTTTGATGATGCCCGCGGTGGTCAGTCCATTTTTGATGCCAGAGGGTGCAGGATCGAGAAAGTTGGGCAGGCGACGATCCAGCAGTGGGCTGCGTGGTCCGTTCCCGCGGCCATCGGGTCCATGGCAGTCGGCACAGTATTGGAGAAAATGATAACGCCCTTTGGCTTGGCTTTCGGTGAGCTGCAATTTGGCCTGCCGCTCCGGATCGAGAGCCCACGGAGCGGGTCCCTTGTGAAAGAGAAGCCCCAGCGGACTGGAATCAAAAAAGGCTGGCATAATGAGGAAACCAACGGCCACAAGGACAAATAATG
>JBEGJP010000243.1:0-8065 GCA_041184525.1 Pseudomonadota bacterium
TGCCACGGCGGCGCAGTGTCCGGAGCACCGTCTGGAGTTTTCCATCCGAACAAGCGCTGGCCGCTGCGTGTTGTCGCCTGAATGAACTTCTCTGTTGGAATAAAATCAGGTGCGAGCGATCGGAGCAGCGAGGTAAAGTACTCCACGGGCCTTTTGAATTTTGTGGACTGGCAGGAAAGAAATTCCTCCGAGAGGAGCAGGCTCCGAAGGACTTCGGCAATCTGCGTGGGAGAGTCTTTCTTTTTGAGCCACTCTTCGCTCAATCTTGAAACGAGATTTTGGGGAGGATTGTCTGAGAGAAAGCGGCGGCAGATTTTGCGCACGAGATAGCGGGCCGTGCCAGGATGTGCAGACAAAAAGTCAAGCACGTCGTTGCCGTCTTTGAGTGGGGCTTGGTGCTCCTGAATTTTTTGTCCGAGAACAATTTTTTGAAATCGGTCGTGCCATGCTTCGTGGTAGAGAAACTCTCCGGTATTTTTGTCGAGTCCGGCGCTTCCGTCAGCCACACGCCAGCCAGTGAAGGCTCTTGCTGCTTCGTAAACATCGCCGTCCACGTAACCCAGCACGTGGCCATTGATGTCTTTTCCAACCCGCTCGCGGTCAAGTGTGCCCAAATAATTCTCTGCTCCGAGTGTGTGCAGCTCAAATAGCTCACGGGCGAAATTTTCGTTGGGATTGCCGCTTTGGTTTTGCGCGTTGTCGAGATAAAAAAGGAGTGCAGGATTGCGACAGAGTTGCCCGAGCAGTTGGCGGAAGTTGCCCAAGGCCTGCGGACGTATGACATCTCGATTCAGAGTCACCAAACCTGCGGCATGCCTTTGTTCATGTCCGAAAATGTTGAAGTGGTCGTGCCAAAACTCGACCATCCGTTCGTGAATTTGCCATTCGGAATGGACCATCCGAATCCAGCTGGCCAATTCCAGTTCCCGAACGGGCTCGAGGGCAATATCTCGGACGATTTTCTCTTTCTTGTCTCTGGACTTTTTTTCCGATTCGTCGGGCGAAGCTTTCCTCATCTCCCTGATCTTTTTTGCTTCAAGGAAATGCTCGGACCAGAGTTCGGACAGAGATTTGTCGAGAGTTCTGAATCCCAAACTTTTTATTTTTCGTTCCACCCTCTCATCTCTGGGAGTCTGTTGAGAGAGTTGTTCGGTGACATAAATTTTCCACTGTTCGCGTTCGGTGGCGGCAGCAGTCGAGAGTTTTTTGAGAAGGTCAGAGGTCACGCCGAAAGTGGCGTGGTTGATCCAGTGGCAGAGTTTTTCTTGCTGGGAACTTTTGCTTGTCATATCCCGCTGCCCTCCGACCCACCGAGATTATTGCTTAATTTTTAACAATTCAACCGCAGTATTTTGGACGGTGTCCCACTGCCGGAGTTTGGGAGAGCGTCTGATGTGAATTTCTAGGCTGTAAAAACAAATCGCGGACGGCTGAAACCGTCCGCGGTGTGTTTTGGGGAGAAGTGCACGGAAGGCGACATCACATGTCGAAATCGCCGCCCATACCGCCCATTCCACCCATGCCACCCATGCCGCCCATTCCACCCATGCCCGGCATGCCGCCGGCGGCTTCCTTCTTGGGCTTCTCGGAAATCATGGCGTCAGTCGTCAAGAGAAGGCTTGAAACCGAGCTTGCATTTTGGAGTGCGCAACGTGTCACTTTCACAGGGTCGATGACACCGGCAGCCAGAAGGTCTTCATACTTTTCAGTCAGAGCATTGAAGCCCCAGCTTGCATTGCTGTTGCTGAGAATTTTGTCGACAACGACGCTCGACTCAAAACCACCGTTGGTGGAGATGATGCGGACAGGTTCTTCAAGAGCGCGGCGCACGAGCTCGATTCCTGCATTTTGCTCGGGGTTGTCGCCCTTAAGTTGCGTCAGCGCGACGGAGCTTCTCAGAAGTGCGACGCCACCGCCGGCAACGATGCCTTCAGCAACGGCAGCGCGGGTTGCATTGAGTGCATCTTCAACGCGTGCTTTCTTTTCCTTGAGCTCGATTTCAGTTGCAGCGCCGAGGCGAATGACGGCAACGCCGCCAGCCAATTTTGCCAGACGCTCTTGCAGCTTCTCACGGTCATAATCTGAAGTTGTTTTTTCGATTTGACCACGAATTTCAGCAACGCGTGCTTTGATTGTTGCTTCTTTGCCTTTGCCGCCGGTGATGACGGTGTTTTCTTTGTCGACGACAATCTTCGCTGCTTGACCCAACTCGGCAACACCCGTTGTTTCGAGCTTCATGCCGAGATCTTCAGAGACCACCGTACCGCCGGTCAGAACGGCGATGTCTTCGAGCATGGCCTTGCGTCGGTCACCGAAGCCGGGTGCCTTGACTGCACACACTTTCAAGTTGCCGGAGAGGCGGTTCAACACGAGAGTGGCAAGAGCTTCGCCTTCGACGTCTTCTGCAATGATCAAAAGTGGGCGGCCGCTGCGTGCGATTTGCTCGAGCAGGGGAATCATGTCCTTCATGTTTGCGATCTTCTTTTCAAAGAGCAAAACAAATGGATTTTCGAGAACCGCTTCGAGACGCTCTTGATCGGTGACGAAATAAGGAGACAGATAGCCGCGGTCGAACTGCATGCCTTCAACGACATCCACGTAGGTCTCAATGCCTTTGGCTTCTTCAACCGTGATGACGCCGTCTTTGCCGACGCGGTCCATCGCTTCAGCAATCATTTTGCCGATGGTGGCATCGTTGTTGGCAGAGATGGTTGCGACTTGAGCGATTTCGTTGTTGTTCTTGACGGGACGAGCCACCTTGCGGAGATTCTCAATAACCACAGTGCAAGCTTTGTCGATGCCGCGCTTGAGTTCCATGGGGTTGTGGCCCGCTGCGAGCATTTTGAAGCCTTCGCGGTAGATGGCCTGAGCCAGAACTGTTGCTGTGGTAGTGCCGTCGCCGCTGTCGTCGTTGGTTTTTGAAGCCACTTCCTTGACCATCTGCGCGCCCATGTTTTCGAACTTGTCTTCCAGTTCGATTTCCTTGGCGACAGTCACACCGTCTTTGGTGATGAGAGGCGCACCGAAAGATTTTTCAATGAGAACGTTGCGGCCTTTTGGCCCGAGAGTCACCTTGACTGCATTGGCAAGGGTGTTGACGCCCAAAAGAATTTTCTTTTGTGCTGCTTCGTTGAAGCTGATCATTTTAGCTGCCATTTGGAAATTCCTTTTTTAAAAAAAATTGCAGGAACATTGCGGGGCATGCGGCCCGACGGTCGTCATGCCTTTCGTGTGGCTCACTCGAGAATGGCCAGCACTTCTTCTTCCTTGACGAGAAGCTGTTCCACGCCTTCGATTTTGACTTCGGTGCCGCTCCACTTTCCGAAAAGAATGCGGTCGCCCACTTTGACTTCGAGAGGACGGCGTGTGCCGTTCTCGAGAGTTTTTCCATTGCCAACCGCGATCACGCGGCCTTCAGCCGGTTTTTCTTTTGCGTTGTCGGGGATCAGAATTCCACCCGCTGTCTTTTGCTCGGCTTCAATGCGTTGGACGAGGATGCGATCATTCAAAGGGCGAATCGACTTTGCCATAGGGCCTCCCTGAAAAAACTTCGACATTCATGGTTGGGGGCGTCATACCCCATTCTCGTGACGTGCGAAAGGCTAAGCGGGCTCGGCGACCTGTCAAGTGATCGCTCAGCAGAGGACAGTGTCTTTTCGGAAATTATTTTCATCCCGCAGGGGGTAGTCCAGTGAGTAGTGAATCCCGCGGCTTTCTTTGCGTGCGCGTGCGCATTTGATTGTTAATGAGGCAACCGCTGCGAGATTTCTGACTTCCACGAGTGCGCGACTTGGCACGACGTCCCAGTAGTAGCTGTCAATTTCTTCAGAAATTTGCCGGATGCGTGCATCGGCTCGGGACAGTCGTCTGTCGGTACGGACGATCCCTACGTAGTTCCACATGGTTCTGCGAATTTCGTCCCACAGTTGGCTGACGACGGTCATCTCATCAGGTTCACAGGCTTTCCCGAGCTGCCACGGCGGCACGCGGGGGAGTGTGGCAGTGCGGATGTTTTCCCACATATTGCTCACATCCTGAAAAATGAATTCCGCGAATGCGAGTCCTTCGAGCAATGAATTGGAAGCCAGACGGTTGGCACCATGGAGTCCCGTGCAGGCCACTTCCCCAAGTGCCCAGAGCGATTTGATTCCCGTGCGACCACGTGCGTCGGTGACCACTCCTCCGCAGCTGTAATGAGCCGCCGGCACGACAGGAATGGGTTCTTGAGTGATGTCGATACCCAACTCGAGGCAAGTGGCGTGAATGTTCGGAAAGTGTTGTCGAATGAAATCGGCAGGTTTATGAGAAATGTCGAGGAGAACAAAAGGTTCACCCGTGCGTTTGATTTCCGCATCAATAGCCCGTGCTACGATATCACGGGGCGCGAGTTCCTTGCGTGGATCGACCCTTTCCATGAAGCGCTCACCTTTGCGCGAGAGCAGAATGCCGCCCTCGCCCCGCATGGCCTCGGTGATGAGAAAGTTTTTCTCTTTCGCGCTGTAAAGGCACGTCGGATGAAATTGCATGAATTCAAGATTGGCAACCCGTGCTCCGGCGCGCCATGCCATCGCAATGCCATCGCCGGTCGCGATGTCGGGGTTCGACGTATAGAGGTACAGCTTTCCATGACCGCCGGTGGCCAGAAAAGTGCATCTTGCTAAAAAGGAGCGCACTTCTCGTTGTCGTTCATCCAAAACGTAGGCGCCAAGGCAACGATTGCGCGAAAAATCGGGGCATGCTTTGTCCGTGACAATGAGGTCGATCGAGGTGTGATACTCGAACACCGCGATATTGGGATGCTGCAGTGTCTTTTCAATAAGTGCAGATTGAACGGCTTTGCCCGTCATGTCGTCGGCGTGGATGATCCGGCGTTCGCTGTGACCGCCCTCGCGGGTCAGATGGTACTCAAAATCGGGGCTTTTGGCGTCCGATGGAGTGAATTGGACCCCCATGGCGATCAGCTCTTTGATGGACTGCGGGCCGGCACCGACGACCTTTCTCACCACATCTTCATGGCAGAGGCCTGCGCCGGCAGTGATGGTGTCCTGCGTGTGAGCGTCGTAGCTGTCTTTTTCAAGGAAAACGCCGGCTATGCCGCCTTGAGCATAGCGGGTGTTGGTTTCTCCCAGTGTTTCCTTGCAAATCAATCCGACCCGGCCCAGCTGGGCCAATTTGAGGGCAAGCGAAGCGCCGGCAATCCCGCTTCCGACAATCAGGAAGTCGAAATTGAGGTCTTCGCCCACCGATAGAAACTTTTCACTCAGCATCCCCGCACCCCGAACTTTGTCTGTGGTCTTGCCGCACCGGAATCAGACCGGATATACTCTTCCACAAATTCATCGTCCCCCCACCGGAGAGGTTCCACTCTATGACACAAAGTCCGCTCAAAAGCACACTCCCGTTGGTTGTTTTGGCATTGGCCGGTATGGCAGCCGGTTGCCAGACGACTCAAGGCAATTATGCCGATCCGAACAAGATTGAAATCGTCGATGACAAGTGGAACGATTCCGATGCGCGCCTGACAGGCGAGGAAATGATCCGTTCAGCTCTGGCAAAGCGTTGGCTCGTCGAATACACGCGGGAACACCAAGGCAAACGCCCCTTCTTGCTGGTGGATGATTTTGAAAACCGGACATCTGAACAGATCGACACCAAAGCTATTTTCGAAGCCGTGCGCAATGAGCTTATCAACAGTGGCAAAGTGCGCTTCCTTGATGGTGCGCAGCGGCAGAAAATTTTGGATGAGTACAAGTATCAGCAGTCGGGAGTGGTCAAGCAAGGTGCTGCCAAAGGCCCCGGTAAACAGCACTCTGCCGATTTCTTTCTCGTCGGGTCAATCTCGAGCATTGTTTCTCAAGTGGATGGTTATAAAACCGTCACTTATCAGGTTGAAATGCGTTTGACCGACATTGAATCTTCCGAAATTGTTTGGACTGAAGTGAAGAAACTCAAAAAACAATTCCGTCGCAGCAATTTCGGCCTCTGAACTGGACACTGGTGTGCACTGCCGGTATGAGACGGGTTTGTGCGAATGGAAAACGATCTCTCAAGGATATTCGACATGGATAAGAATTCTCTGGTTGCAAAAGTCAAAGAAGGGATGGAGAAATCCATCAAATCACTGCAGGATGACCTCACAAAAATCCGCACAGGCCGTGCATCCACAAATCTGCTCGACGATGTGCGAGTCGAGTCCTACGGTTCGCGCGTACCGTTGAATCAGGTGGCCACCATGGCAACACCTGAGCCTCGTCTCATCACGGTCAATCCGTTCGACAAATCTCAGCTGACTGCCATCGAAAAGGCCATCCTCACATCGGGATTGGGGTACACCCCCAACAACGACGGAAAAATCATCCGCGTTCCTATTCCCGCACTTTCGGAAGAGCGCCGCAAAGATATTGCGAAGCAGGTCAAGAAAATCGGTGAGGAATCGAAGGTTGCTGTGCGGCATCACCGTCAGGAAGGAAACACCAAAGCCAAGGCAGCACAGAAGGAACATGGTTGGTCAGAGGACGAAGTCAAACGTGCCAATGACGAAATCCAAAAGCTCACTGATTCGTATACGAAGAAAGTGGATGAGCTGTGCGCTACGAAAGAAAAAGAAATTCTCTCGATGTGATCGTCGAGCCGAATTCTTTGTTTTAAAAAAAGACCAAGAGCCTCTTCCGGTTCTTGGTCTTTTTCTTTCAAAGCGAGCAGGATCCGGTTGAGAAGTTCGGCGAAGTGACTTTTTT
Organism: Pseudomonadota bacterium; assembly: GCA_041184525.1. Classification (GTDB taxonomy): domain Bacteria; phylum Bdellovibrionota_B; class Oligoflexia; order Silvanigrellales; family Silvanigrellaceae; genus RFOM01. The sequence goes on from JBEGJP010000243.1 coordinate 6,738, forward strand.
AAAGATCCGGTAGGGTCATTTTCATGAGGTCCTGTGTCAGTTCTGTTGCCAGAGCGTTCCAGTATGCCGCTTTTTTTGGATTTGTCAGGTCGTCAAACTTCACCTTGTCCCACACCGTCGTTTGTTTTGTTTTTCCAAAAATTTCGAATTCTCTCGCCAATCCCAGTTTGTGGAGTCGCCCGAGTGATCTGTCGCTCACTTGGACTGCGGTCAGCTCTTCAAGATTGCTGCAGTGGCTGGAACGCAGATTCCAGCACCAGTCAGCCAAAAGGGTGATGAATTTTCCGTCGTCCCAATTGTATCTGTCATAGAGAGAACGAAATTGAACGAAGCGGATACCGAGCTGTTCTCCGTACGCGCGGACTTCGATGGGTGAAACAGAATGAATGACTGTATAGCTGCCCATGGCGAAGTACATATCGGATTGCGGTTTGGAAGAGACAAGTCGGTAGACTTTTGCCGAAGGTCGCCTCTTCCAAGCATCAGCAGCATTCACATCCGACACGGCAGTCTTTGGGTTTTCAAGATGATTCAATGCTTGTTCTGCGTTTTTTGAATCATGTGATCCCGAGGACTGGATGTGTCGAGCCAGAGAGGCGCGCAATCGAAGACGCGCGACGTAGAAGGCACGTTCATCACGGCTCATGCCTGCGATCATGTCAGCTTCGGACTCCGCCATGTCCCATCCCTTTTTCGCCATGGACCCTTTCAAAAACTCTTTTTCAAGCTGGAGACCCACAGCATCCGAGACAGGCTGAGTTGTTTCTGTGCTGTTGAGTATTGTGATGCTTTCGGCTTCAGAGTAGCGCAACGCCCGTCCCGAATTGCCGAGAAAGTGTTTCATGTGCCGCGACGATCTTGGGTGTTGGAGCAAACCTGCAGCGTCTGCGATTCGGCTCCAGAGGGCATGATAGAGAACATCCTGTGGCTTCTTTTCGCGTGCCAGCGAACCGTGAGTTCCAGATCCCTCAGAGCGCAATGTGGCCTCGGCCATTTCGATGCTCATATTTTTCATGTGATCGGGGTTGAAAATTCTTCTGACTTTGTTGAGGGGTGACTGAGGATCGTTCTTCTGCGATTTGAGAACTTCTGCAGCCCAACTGTCAAATACCTTCAGTGCCAAGTTGTGTTCGCTCGCCATGAGGCGTGCCAGCACAGGCTGAGGCGGTGCAGCGTCGAAATTCACTTGCTGGCCCAACGATTCCAGCTCAGATTCATTCCAGATCTGGCTTTCTTTGGATTTGCACTGAACGAGGAAAAGCAGTGTCAGTGTCGAAATTTTTATGAGATTTCTCTTCCACATGTTGCTCTCTCGGGCCCTGAGGGAA